>VGDZ01000017.1 GCA_016869515.1 Alphaproteobacteria bacterium
GCCCGCCGGCGAAGCCGCCTTCCAGCAGCACCTGGATCGGCCGGCCGACCGGCCGCGCCCGCGCTGCCGCGGCCATGCGCTCGACCAGCGCCACCGAATCGACCAGGCAGTAAAAGTCGAATTCCGGATCGCGCGCCATTTCCTCCAGCACGTAGCGAAAGGCCTGGCGGCCGATCAACTGGTTGGCCAGGATCACGCGCCGAGCGCCGAAGCGCCGCGCCACCTGGATCTGGTGGATGTTGCCGACGGTGATGGCGAAAGCGCCGTCGTCGAGCTGGAGTTGGAAAAGCTGCGGGCTCATCGTCGTCTTGCCGTGGGGCGCGATGACGGCGCCGTTGGCCTCGAGGAAGCGCCGCATCAGCGCGCGGTTATGGTCCAGCGCCGATTGACTGAGGATGCAGGCCGGCAGCGGCAGGTCCTCGGCCAAGAGCCGCCAGCCCTGGCGGCCGATCTGCTGCAACGTCAGCGCGGCCAGGCCGCCGGGCATGCCTTTGACGCGGTCGTCGAGCGGTTCCTGCAGGATCGGATCGAGGCGCATAGGCTATCTCCCGGGCCAGAGCGCGGCCGTGAACGCCGCCAGTTTAGCCGGGTCGAGCCGGCCCTCGCTACGCAGGCCCGAACACAGATCGACCCCGAACGGCCGCACAGTCGCCACCGCCTCGGCGACGTTGCCGGGGTTGAGGCCGCCGGCCAGGAACACCGGCTTTTCGACCCTAGCGACGATGTCGCGGCTGATGCGCCAATCGTGCACCCGGCCGGTGCCGCCCAGTTCGGCGAAGGGCGCGCCCGGCCGCCCCGAGTCGAGCAACAGCGCATCGGCCAGGCGCGCGTAGTCGGTCGCCAGCGCCACGGCCTCGGCGCCCTGGACGTGGATCACCTGCACCAATCGGGTTGTCGGCAGCAGGCGGCGCAGCCGCGGATATTGGCTCGGGTCGAGATGGTCGACGATCTGCAGGGTGTTGGCGCCGGTGATGCGGACATGTTCGGCCAAACCTTCGGCTTCCTGTCGCGAACTAAGCAGGAAGGTGGCGATCGGCGGCGGCACCGCGGCGACGATATCGGCAATGCGGTCGTCGGCGATCGGTCCCGGCCCCGAGGGCATGGCGCCGACCAGGCCGAGCGCGTCCGCGCCCTGTCCGATCGCCAGCGCCGCTTCCGCGCGCGAGGCGATGCAGCACACCTTGAGCCGCGGACGGCCGCCCTGCACGATCGGGAATCTTAGAGGCGCCCGAGCGAGCCGAGCAGTTCGCCCAGCGCCGCTTCGGCCGCTGGGTCGAGCGGCCGATCGGGCGGAGCCTTGTCCGCCGGCGCCGACGTCTCGCCCACCGGTCGGCCGAGCAGTCGCGCCATGGCTGCCAG
This sequence comes from Alphaproteobacteria bacterium, assembly GCA_016869515.1. GTDB lineage: Bacteria > Pseudomonadota > Alphaproteobacteria > VGDZ01 > VGDZ01 > VGDZ01. The sequence continues at coordinate 1,360 of VGDZ01000017.1, forward strand.
CAGTTCCGCCGGATCGATCGGCTTGGCGACATGCTCGTCCATCCCTGCCGCCAGATAGGCCGCCTTCTGCTCCATCATGGCGTTGGCGGTCAGCGCGATTATGGGCAGCCGCGCCATGTCGCCGCCCATGGCGCGGATCGCCTGGGTGGCGGTCGGCCCGTCCATCTCCGGCATCTGCACGTCCATCAGCACGACATCGTAGCGCGCCTGGCGCAGACGTTCGACCGCCGCGCGGCCGTTGTCGACGATGTCGAGGCGGTGGCCCAGCGGTTCCAGCATCGCCCGCAGCACCATCTGGTTGATCGGATTGTCCTCGGCGGCGAGGATGTCGAGCGGACCTAGAGCAGGTGCGGCCATCGGCGGCGCCAGCTCGGCGTGCGAGACCACCAGCGGCAGTTCGAACCAGAACGTGCTGCCCTGGCCGAGCCGGCTTTCGACGCCGATATCGCCGCCCATCAGCAGCGCAAGCTGCTTGGCGATGGCCAGGCCCAACCCGGTGCCGCCATAGCGCCGCGTGGTCGAGACATCGGCCTGGCTGAAGCGGTCGAACACGCGCTCGATCTTGTCCGGGGCGATGCCGATGCCGCTGTCCTCGACCGCAATGCGCATCCGGCCATGATCGGCCACGGCATCCGGCTTCCATGTCGCGCGCACGGTGACGTGACCCCCTGTCGGCGTGAACTTGACCGCATTGCCCAGCAGATTGGTCAGCACTTGGCGGATGCGATGGCTGTCGCCGATCGCCTGCTTGGGGAGGTCGGGCGCGAGATCGCATGCGAGCCGCAATCCGCCGTCCTCGGCCGCCGGGCGATACAGCGCCACGACCGATTCGATATCGTGGGCCGGCGCAAACGGGGCGACTTCAATCTCGACCTTGCCGGCCTCGAGCTTGGAGATGTCGAGCACGTCGTTGACGATGGTTTGCAGCGAGCGCCCGGATTCGAGAATGGTCTCGACCTGCACCCTCTGCTCGGCCGACAGCGATCCGCCGCGCAGGACCGTCGCCATCCCCAGCACGCCGTTCAGGGGCGTGCGGATTTCGTGGCTCATGGTGGCAAGAAAATCGGACTTGGCGCGGCTGGCGGATTCGGCCGCGACGCGGGCACGCTCGATGTCGGTGACGTCGAGCACGGCGATGATCGCCTTGACACCTTTCCCCGCCGCATCGCGCTCGATTTCATAAAAGTCGCGCACGAACCGAATCTCGCCATTGGACAGCAGCAGACGAAAGGCCCGCTCGCCGCGAACCGGACCGTCCGGCGTCAACCGATTCAACTTGTGCCGGTCATCGGGATGCAGCCGCGACAGCGGCAAGTCGTAGCTGATGATAGTTCCCTTGGGGAAATCGAAGATTTCGTAGACTTGGTCGGACCACACCCTACGGCCGCTGTCGAAGTCGATCGACGCCCAACCCAGCTTGGCGACACGTTGGGCAACATCGAGAACGGTATTGCGCTCGGCCAGTTCCATTTCGGCCCGCTTGCGGTCGGTGATCAGGAAGCGAATGCTGGTATAGCCGGCGATCTCGCCCCGCTGGTCGACGATCGGTACGATTGTGCTGTCGACCCAATAAAATTCGCCCTGCTTGGTACGGTTGCGGATTTCCGCCCGCCAGGTCTTGCCGGCGCGGATGTTGCGCCACATGTCAGCGAAGAATTCCTTGGAATGCAGGCCCGAATTGATCATGCGGTGGTCCTGTCCGATCAATTCGGCGCGCGGATAGCCGCTGAGGGCGACGAATTTGTCGTTGGCATAGACGATGCGGCCCTGGCGGTCGGTCATCGACACGATCGCCGCCTCGTCCAGCGCGCGTTGTCGGTTTTGCAAGGCGGCGGCGGTCCGCTCCATCTCCCGCGTGTGGCGATAGGTAAGTAGGAAAATGACGCCGACGATCGCGAACACGAGTCCGAACGCCCCCGCCGCGACCAGATTGATCCGCGCCAGGGGCCGGACGTATTCGGCGACGACGGCGGCATCGGGAACCAATCGCAGCATCCAGTCGCGGTCGGCGACTTTCAACAAATGGCCGGCTTGGTAGTCGGCGGCGGCGGGACCGGCATTGGGATCGACCGTCGCGCTCGTTCCGCCCGATTCCTCGATCACGACGCCATAGCGCCGGACCAAGTCGCTCGCCAAAAGCGGCCGGACCAGATCGATCAGATCGATGGCGAAAACCAGGGCCCCGGCTTCGTAGTCGGCCAGCGTCAGCGGCACGGCGACTTCGAATCCGGCCCGGCCGTCGGCCAGCGACCGGATGGGTCCGGCGGCGGGCCGATTGGCGGCGAGCGCGGACTCGACCGCCAGCGAAGCCGCCGGGCCGGGCGCCCGCTCCGCGATCCGGGGATCGGCGGCGCGCGCGCTTTCGAACCGGCGTACCGTGCCGTCGGCGTCGACTTCGGTCACCGCGTACAACCCCGCCATGCTGGCGAGATAGGACCGGGCGTCGCTGCGCCACTCTTCGTCGGCATCGAGCGCCGCGGCGGCGGCGTTGCGGCGCGCGGCCATGCGTTCGAAGGCGAGAATGTCGTTGCGGATGGCGGCGTCGATGCGCTCGGCGGCGGTCTCGGCGGTTTCGCGGACGATGGCGCGGATCAGGCCGTCGCTTTCGACGTCGACGGTGCGCCACATATAGGCGATCGTACCGGCCAGCAGCAGGGCCAGCCCGACGACGGCCGGAAACAGGCCCAGGATTCGGTTCATCCGCTCACACCTTCGTCGCGGCTCGGCGCCGGCAACGGCGGATTCGGGTGAACCCCGCGCCGATCAGCCCGAGTTCTTGGCGCGATCCTTCAGCCAGATCTCGCGCAGGTAATGCACCATGTCCCACAGCAACAGGCCGACCACCGCGACGACGACGATCACGAACGGCACCGCCGGCGTCCGCATGTAACTGATCAAATAGATCAGGAACCCGGCGAACAGCAACAGGCCGATCAGGCCGGCAATCAGATTGGACAGGAACATGGCAACTCCCCCTGGAGAATTCGAGTTTAGGCCAAATCCAGCCGGGCAAGCCAGCCCGCTATGCGCAACAACCTGGCATCGTTGCCCGGCGCCCCCACCAGTTGGACGCCGACCGGCAAACCGTTCGAATCCGCGAGCAAAGGTAGGCTCAGGCAGGGCAGGCCGCACAGCGTCCACGGCCGGCAATAGTCCCATTCCGAGGCCTCGGGCTCGCCGGTGGGCGCGGGCCCCGGCACGGCCGGGGTCAGGATCGCGTCATAGGCGAACAAGGTCTGGTCCAGCATTTCGGTCAGGCCCGCGACCGAGGCCGCGGCGTGGGCGTAGTCGAAGGCCAGGTGGCTGCGGCCGCGTTCGATCAGCGCCTGCAGGGCGGGGCTGAGGCCGTCGCGGCGCTCGGCATATTCGATCGCCAGCGCCAGCGCGGCATCGGTCTCGATCAGGCGGCGATGCCAGGCGACGGCATCGGCGCAACGCTCGGGCAGGTTCAGGGTCTCGATTCGCGGTTCGCCCAGCGCTTCGACCAACTCGGCAAAAGCGTCGCGGGTCTCGGCCGGAGCTCGGTCCCAACCGGCGGGCGGGACAAAACACAGCCGCGGTTCGACCGGCGGTTCGGCCGCGGCGATTTCGACCAGCGGCGGCGCGGCGCTGGCGCGGGCATCGGCATCGCCGGAATCGGGTCCGTAGAGACATCGCGCCGCTAGCGCCAGATCCTCGATCGATCGCGCGAACACGCCCGGCTGATCCAGCAACGCCGACAGCCGCAGCATGCCGCTGCGGGCGATCGCGCCGCGGCTGGGCTTGAATCCCAGCACGCCACAATAGGAAGCGCTGGCGACGATGCCGGCGCTGTGTTGATTGCCCAGCGCCACCGGCACCATGCCCGCGGCCACCGCCGCCGCGGCGCCGCCGCAGGTCGATCCGGCGATGCGCTTGGGATCGAGCGGATTGCGCGTGCGCGGGGCGCGGCCGATGCCCAGTTCGGCGGTCTCGGTCTTGCCCAGGATGACCGCGCCCGCCGCGCGCAGCCGCGCCACCGCCGCCGCATCCCGCCGTGGCGTGCGGCCGGCATGAAGCGGCGATCCGTCCTGGGTCGGCATGTCGGCGGTATCGAACAGATCGGAGACCGCGACCGGCACGCCGTGCAGCGGGCCTTGCGGACGGCCGGCGCGATGGATTTCGGCCGCCAGCTCGGCCTGGGCGCGAGCGCGCTCGGGATCGAGGAAGGCCCACACGCCGAGCGACGGTTCCAGCTCGACGGCGCGGCCGAGGCAGGCCGCGGTCGGTTCGCGCGCGTCCAGCGCGCCCGCGCGGATCGCCGCCGCCGTCGCGCTTGCCCCAGCCGGATCGCGCGCCGCCTCGGCCATCCCTATCTCACGTCGTAGAGATAGCTCGGCAACCCGGTGGCAAGCTCGGGGAAGATGTAGACGATCAACATCGCCAGGAAGACCAGGAACAGGAACGGCATGCAGCCCGAGAAGATGTCGGTCAGCTTGACGTGCGGCGGCGCCACGCCCTTGAGGTAGAACGCCGCCATCGCCATCGGCGGCGAATTGAACGAGGTCTGGATGTTGAGCGCGATCAGGATGCCGAAAAAGATCGGATCGATCCCGAACTTGGGCAAGAGCGGCAGGAAGATCGGCACGAAGATGATGCAAATCTCGCTCCATTCCAGCGGCCAGCCCAAGAGGAAGATGATGACCTGGGTCAGGATCAGGAATTCGAGCGCGCTCATGTTGAGGCTGAGGATGAACTGCTCGACCGCGGCCTGGCCGCCGTAGAGCGCGAACACCGAGGAGAAGGTCCACGAGCCGACGAACAGCCAGCACACCATGGCCGAGGTACGCGCCGTCAGATAAACCGAATCCTTGACCGATTCGTAACTCAGTTTGCGATAGGCCGCCGCCAGCACCATGGCGCCGATGGCGCCGATCGCCGCCGCTTCGGACGGCGTCGCCAGGCCGAAGATGATCGCCCCCAGCACGCAGATGATCAAGGCCGCCAGCGGCAGGAACGAGGTCAGCAACTCCCACATCACTTGGCTGGTCGGAACATCGGTCTCGGATTTCGGCAGCTTGGGCGCCAGCTTGGGGTTGAGCGAGGTGACGACGACGACATAGACGATGTAGAGCCCGGCCAGCAGGAAGCCCGGGATCAGGGCGCCGGCATAGAGCTTGACCGCCGACACGCCGGCGACCGCGGCGTAGACGATCAAAAGGATCGAGGGCGGAATCAGAATGCCGAGGCAGCCGCCGGCGCAGACCACGCCCGAGGCCAGCTTGACGTCGTAGCCCGCGCGCAGCATGGCCGGGAACGCCAGCAGCCCCATCAGCGTCACCACCGCGCCGACGATGCCGGTGGCGGTGGCGAACAAGGCGCAGGTCACCAACGTCGCCACCGCCAACGAACCCGGCAGGTTGCGGGCCGCGATCTGGATCGAATGGAACAGCCGATCGAGGATATTGGCGCGTTCGACGATGTAGCCCATGAACAGGAATAGGGGTATCGCCGTCAGCACGTCGCTCGACGTCACCTCGAAGGTCTTCTGGATCATCAGATTGAAGACCCGGTTGTCGAACACGTTCTCCAACTGGGTCGGGCCGGCGAAATACCAGTAGCCGAAGGTCACGCCCATCGCCAGCAAGGTGAAGGCGATGGGATAGCCCAGCATCACCGCGAAAATGAACAGCGTCAGCATCAAGACGCCGATTTGGGGATCGGTCATGACTCAGTGTCCCTTGGCCGGTGCGTCGCCCGGGGCGGCCATGGCCTTCTGTTGCTGGAGGATCAGGACTTCGGTCTCCTCGACGTCCTGGACGCGCGGCGGCCATTCGCCGTCGCGGATGCAAAGGATGCAGCGTAGCACCTCGGCGATGCCTTGGATGAACAGCACCACGCCGGTCAGCGGGATCAGCATCTTGAGCGGGAACACCGGAATGCCGGCCGGGCTGAAGATGCTGAGTTCCTTGAACATGAACGACATGCGGGCGAAGTTCCAACCCGACCAGATGAACGCCAGCACCGCCGGAAAATAGAACAGGATGTGCAGCGTCAGATCCATGATCGCCTGGGTGCGCGGCCGCAACAGCCGGTAGACCACGTCGGCCCGGACCTGGCCGTTGCGCGACAGCGCGTAGGCCCCGGCCATCATGAACAGGGCGCCATAGCTGATGTAGCTGACGTCGAACGCCCAGGTGGTGGGCTTGTTCAGCACGTAGCGGACGAACACCTCGTAGCCGACGCTGAAGGTCAGCACCATGATCATCCAGCCGAAACATTTGCCGATCCAGGTGCTGAGCAGATCGATCAGCTGCACCACGCGAAGCATGGCCGATTTCCTTCCTGCCTAAGCGACGGGGCGGCACCGATCGGCGCCGCCCCGCACTTTCGATACGCTTGCGCTCCGTCTAGAGATCGAGCTTGCCGAAATGATGCTCGTAGGCGGTGCGGTAGTCGGCGGCGTTGAACATCTCGTAATAGGTGACGCGCTTGGTCCAGGCCTTTTGCGAGTCCATCACCTTCTTCATGAAGGGATCCGCGCCCAATTGCGTGATGAGACCGTCCCAGGCCTTGATCTGGGTCTCGAACACGTCCTTCGGGCAGCGCAGGACGCTGACCCTCTCCTTGTCCTTGAGGTCCTGCAAATCCCGCGAATAGATGTCCTGGGCCTTCCAGAAATTGGCCGAGGACGCCGCCTCGGCGGCGTATTGCAGGATCGCCTTGTGCTCGGCCGGCAGGCTGTTGAACTTGGTCTTGTTGAACATGATCTCGAAGTACTCGGTCGCCTGGTGATAGCTGCCCATGACGTAGTTCTTGGCGACGTTGTGGGCGCCGAAGCGACGGTCCGAGGTCGGGTTGTTGAACTCGAAGGCGTCGATCACGCCGCGCTCCATCGCCGGCACGATCTCGCCGCCCGGCAGCTGCGCCACCGCCAGGCCCATCGCCTGCATCAGGTCCGCCGCCAAACCGACCGTGCGGTATTTGAGGCCGCGCAGGTCGGCCATGCTCTTGACCGGCTTCTTGAACCAGCCCAGCGGCTGGGTCGGCATCGGCATGGCGAAGAAGCTGACGATGTTGAGCTTGAGGATGTTGTCGAGCAGCTCGGTGAACAGTTCCTTGCCGCCGCCATTGTAGATCCAGCCCAAGCCGGCATGGGCATCGAAGCCGAACACCGGACCGGTGCCGAACAGCGATGCCGCCTTGTGCTTGCCGTACCAGTAGACGGTGACGGTGTGGGCGGCATCCAGCACGCCGGCATGCACCGCGTCCTGGACGCTGAAGGGATGCACCACCGCGCCGCCGACCAGGTAGTCGATCTTGAGCCGGCCGCCGGCCATGTCGTTGACGCGTTTGGCGTAGTCCTGCGCCATTTCGCTGAAGATGTCGGACGCAGTCCACGAGCCCTGCATCTTGAGGGTTACGGTCTGGGCGCGGCTGACTTGCGGGAAGGCCAGCGTGCCGGCGGCGGCACCGATGCCGGCCACGCCTGCGCCGCGCAGGAAGCGACGGCGGCTGGAGGTCTTGGTGTCTTTATCGGTATTGGGCATGTTTCCTCTCTCCCGGTGATAGACGAGTTATGGTGATCGCGGTTCCGCCGGGGTCTCGCCTGCTCCGGCTCTGGAATACAGCATACCAAACTAAAGCATAACCGCCTTTGACCGGCCAGCAGGAAATTCGCGCCATCGACGCCAGCCGGTTCGCGCATCGGTTTTGGCAAGCCGGCCGTCGTTTGATACCTTGCACAGCCGGAACCAAGAGGTCTGTCATGCGTCCTGCCGTCATCGCGATCTGCGCCGTCCTGCCCATGGCCGCCCTGGCTCAGGGGCTCGAGCCCCGGGTGACCATCGTCACCTCCTTTCCCAAGGACCTGACCCAGCCCTACGCCCAAGCTTTCGAAAAGGCCCATCCCGGCACCAAGGTCGAGGTCCAGAATCGGAATACCGCCGCCGCGGTGGCCTTCATCCGCGAGACCCAGTCCAGCCCGCCCGATTTGTTCTGGGCATCGGCGCCCGATGCCTTCGAAGTGCTGAAGAAGAACCGGCTGCTGACGGCGTACAAGCCCAAATCCGAAGGCATCCCGGCGCAGGTCGGCAGCTATCCGATCCACGACCCGGCCGGCTTCTACATGGGCTTCGCCGCCTCGGGCTACGGCATCATGTTCAACACGCGTTATCTCGCCGCCAACAAGCTGGCCGCGCCCAAGCAATGGGACGACCTGAAGAAGCCGGCCTATTTCGGCCATGTCGGCATTTCGGCGCCCTCGCGTTCGGGCACCACCCATCTCACGGTCGAGACCATCCTGCAGGGCGAGGGCTGGGCCAAGGGCTGGGCGACGCTGCTTGAGATCGGCGGCAACCTGGCCGCCGTGTCCGACCGCAGCTTCGGCGTGCCCGATGCGGTCAATTCCGGCCAGTACGGCGTCGGCATCGTCATCGACTTCTTCGCGCTGTCGGCCAAGGCCTCGGGCTTTCCGGTCGACTTCGTCTATCCCGAATTGACCACCATCGTTCCGGCCAATATCGGCATCGTCGCCAACGCCAAGAACCCGAACGCGGCCGCGGCCTTCGTCGAGTTCCTCTTGTCGGAAGTCGGGCAGGAGATCCTGCTCGATCCCAAGATCCGGCGGCTGCCGGTGCGGCCGACGACCTATGCCAAGGCGCCGGCCGACTATCCCAATCCGTTCAAGGACCGGAGCCTGGGGGCGCGGGTCAAGTTCGACGCCGATCTGTCCGAGGCGCGCTACGAGCTGGTGAACTCGCTCTACGACCGCATTGTCACCTTCCGCCTCAAGGAGTTGACCGAAGCCTGGAAGGCGATCCACGCCGCCGAGACCAGGCTGGCCGCCAAGCCCAACGCCGAAGCGCGGGCGCTGCTGACCGAAGCCCGCGCCAAGGTCACGGCCGTGCCGATCGGCGAGACCGAGGCGCGCGATCCCGCCATCGCCGGCGCCTTCCAGGAAAAGCGGAAGGACAAGCCGGTTCCCGTGCGCCAGGCCGAATACGAGGAGCGCTGGGATGCGCACGCCAAGCGCGCCTATGCCGAGGCCAAGACCCTGGCCGACAAGGCGGCGCAAGCGGCGCGCTAGGTGACGGCGGCGGTCGCGAGCGGGGCCGCGGGCACGCTCGGTCGCCGCGCCAGCCCGGGCCAGATCGCGGTCGGGCTGGCGGTGGCGCTGTTCCTCGCGCTGTTCCTGGTGCTGCCGGTGGCGCGGGTGATGGTGGCGGCGATCGAGGGGCCCGATGGCTACACGCTCGATCATTTCGGCGATTTCGCCCGCACCGCCCTGTTCCGCGAAGCCTTCGCCAATTCGATCTACGTCGCCTTCATGGCGGTGGTGCTGGCGACGCTGATCGCCGTGCCGTTGGCCTATCTTCTGGCGCGGTTCCGCTTCCGGGGCGCTGCGCTGATCCAGACCCTGGGCGTGATCCCGCTGGTGATGCCGCCCTTCGTCGGCGCGGTGGCGATGCAGTTGGTGTTCGGCCGCAACGGCAGCGTCAATTTGCTGCTCAACGAGTGGTTCGGTTTCCGCATTCCGTTCATGGAGGGCCTCAACGGCGTGATCTTCGTCGAGGGCCTGCACTATTTTCCGTTCATCCTGCTGAATTTGTCGGCGGCGCTGTCGAACATCGACGCCTCGATGGAAGAGGCGGCGCAGAACCTGGGCGCGTCGGGCTGGACGCTGGCGCGGCGCATCGTCCTGCCGCTGGCGCTGCCGGGCTATGTCGCCGGCGCGGCGCTGGTGTTCGTCAAGGTGTTCGACGATCTCGGCACGCCGCTCCTGCTCAACGCCACCAACCTGCTGGCGCCACAGGCCTATCTGCGCATCACCTCGATCGGGCTCGACGATCCGCTCGGCTACGTCATCGCCACGGTGATGGTGGCGTTTTCGTTGGCCGCGGTCGCCGCTTCGGCGTTGGTGCTGCGCGGCCGCGACTTCTCCACCGTCCAGCGCGGCGGCGGCGGCCTCGGCCAGCGCGAGCTTACGGCCGGAAGGCGGATCGCGGCCTGGGTCTTCATCTCGCTCGTGCTGCTGCTGGTGCTGTCGCCGCATATCGGCCTGCTGCTGCTGTCGCTGGGTACGGTATGGTCGTTCAGCGTGCTGCCCGATGCCTTCACCCTGGCGCATTACGGCGCGGTGTTCGGGCAATCCGCGCATTATCTCGGCAACACCGTGCTGTACTGCGCGCTGGCCGCGGCATTGGACGTGGTGCTGGGCACGGCGATCGCGTACTTGGTGCTGCGCACCGATCTGCCGGGACGCCGTTGGCTCGACGCCGTGGCCATGATCCCGATCGCCGTACCGGGGGTGGTGCTGGGCATCGGCATGCTGCGGACCTTTCACGGCATCAACCTGCCCGGAAGCGATCAGCCCTTGGCCACGTTCTGGGGCATGCTGATCGTCGCCTATGCCGTCCGTCGCCTGCCCTATGCCTTGCGCGCCTGTACCGCCGCGCTGCAGCAGCTCCACATCAGCCTGGAAGAGGCGGCCGAATCGCTCGGCGCGGGCAAACTCGCGACCTTGCGGCGGATCGTGGTGCCGCTGATGGCGGGGGGCATCCTGGCCGGTTTCGTCACCAGCTTCGCCACCGCCGCGGTCGAGCTGTCCGAAACCCTGCTCTTGGTGACGCGCGAGGCCGATGCCCCGGCCAGCTACGGCATCTATGTCTACATGCAATCTCCGGCCGGGCGCGGTCCCGGCGCGGCCTTGGGCGTGATCGCCGTGGTCGTGGTCGCGGTGGCGACCTATTTCTCGCACCGCCTGGCCGAGATCGACCGGGCCAAGCGCGGAAAGCTGGGACGATGAGCGGATCCGGAGTCGCGGTCGAAGCGGTCAGCTTCGGTTACGGCCAGGCGCGGATCCTGGACGACGTCTCGCTGCAGGTGAACAAGGGCGAGTTCTTCGCCTTCCTCGGCCCCTCGGGCTCGGGCAAGACCACGCTGCTGCGGCTGATCGCCGGGTTCGGAACGCCCGGCTCGGGCCGCATCCTGATCGGCGGACGCGACGTCAGCCGCGTGCCGCCCTGGCGGCGCAATGTCGGCATGGTGTTCCAGAACTACGCCCTCTGGCCCCATATGAGCGTCGGCGCCAATGTCGCCTTCGGGCTCGAGCAGCGGCGTCGGCCGCGAGCCGAGATCCAGGCACGCGTTGCGGCGGCGCTCGATCTGGTCGGCCTCGCCGACTATGCCGACCGCAGGCCGGCGCAGCTTTCGGGCGGGCAACAGCAGCGCGTGGCGCTGGCGCGGACGCTGGTGATCGAGCCCGACGTGCTGCTGCTGGACGAGCCGCTGTCCAATCTCGACGCCCAGTTGCGGGTCGAGATGCGGGCCGAGCTGGTGGCGCTGCAGCGCAAGATCGGCCTGACCACGATCTACGTCACCCACGACCAGGAAGAAGCCAACGCCATCGCCGACCGCATGGCGGTGCTGGACCAGGGCCGCATTCGCCAGCTCGGCCGGCCGATCGAGCTTTACGACCGCCCGGCCGACGCCTTCGTCGCCGGCTTCCTCGGCACCGCCAATCTGATCCCGGCCGAGGGCGGCGGACGCTGGGTGCTGCGCCCGCAGGACATTACCCTGGTCGAGGCCGGGCGCGGCCGGCTGCGCGGCCGCGTCGTCCAGGCCGAGTTCCTGGGGGCCTCGGTCCGCCATCGCATCGCCGTGGGCGACGCCGTGCTGATCGTCGACGAGCCGCATCGCCTCGGTCGCGCCGCCCCACAGGCCGGAGCCGAAGTCGGACTCGACTTCGATCCGGATCGGTCCACCAGGATCGCGGACTGAACCGATCGCGGTCCAGTGCGGGATACGAGGGCATGATCCGCGACCTGTCTTGAACCACGTGGTTCAAGACGGGTCGATCATGCCCTAGCGGACCGGGCGGGCGCGGAATAGATTTCGGCGATGTCCGAGCCGAACCCGGAAATCGCCCGGCTGCTGTCCGTGATTCGAAGCGATTCCGCGGCATCGATCGAAGCGCTGGTGTCGCCGATCGATCCCGCGGGCTGTGGCGAAGCCGGCGCGGCCGCCGAAATCGCGCGCGCGGCCGAGGCCGCGGGCAATCTGGAGCTGGCGGTCCGCTGGTTCGGACGATCCGCTCAGATCGACCCGAAGACGCCGGGCGCATTGGCGGGATTGGGTTTGGCGCTGTCGCGGCTGGGTGCCTTTGAAAGCGCCTGGCCGGTACTGACGGCGGCCGAGCGCGCGGCACCGGGCGATGGCGCGGTGCTGGATGCCTTGACCCGCGCCCTGATCGCTTGCAAGCGGCACGACCAGGCGGCGGCGGCGGTCGACCGGCTGGTGGCGGCGGCGCCGGGGCGGGCCGATTCGCATTACATCGCCGGCGTGATCGCGGGCGAGCGCGGACGGCCGCGGGAATCGCTGGCCGCCTTCCTTGCCGCGGCAAGATTGGCGCCGCGCAGCGTCGGCTTGTTCGAGGAAGCGGTCAAATGCTTCACCGAGCGCGGCTGGAACCAGGAATGCAGCGCCTTCGTTGCGGCGGCGCTCGAGCTGGCGTGGCCGGACAACGAATTGGTGCTGCACATCGCCTGGCGCAAGCGCTATCTGGCCGATTGGATGGGCTACGACGCCTTGACGCGGCGCATGGCCGAAATCCTGCAGACCGCGATCGTCGAGCGCGCGGCGACCTGCAACACGATATGGGCGCTGGCCGGGCACGGCTTCGATTACGCCGCCACCATGCCGGTGATCCGCATGCTGGGCGAAAGCCTGCGGCCGAGCCCGCCGCCCGCCCCCATGCCGCCGCGCCTGCCGCGATCGCGCATCCGCGTCGGCTGGCTGCAGCTCAACTCCCGCTTTCACAGCACGCAATTGGCGACGCGGCACGTGGTCGAACGCCTGCCGCGCCAGCGCTTCGAAGTGTTCGGCTACGGCCGCCGCGATCCCGATCTCCCGGAAGACAGCCCGCAGCGCGCGTTCCAATTGCGCTTTCGCGGCGCTTTCGATCGCTATTGCGACCTGGCCGACGCACCCGCCGCGGCGGCGGCGGAGCGGGTGCGTGCCGACGATCTCGACATCCTGATCGAGATGCAGGGACTCAACCTCAACAACGGGCTTGACGTGGTGGCGCATCGCCCGGCCCGGATCACGGCGCACTACTACGGGTTTCTGAAAAGCTGCGGCGCCGATTTTGTCGACTACCTGATCGCCGACCGCGGCATCTTTCCGCCCGAGGTGGCGCGGCTGGGCGTCGAACGCATGGCCTATCTGCCCGGCTGCCATTTGGCGCCGACCTTGGGCGAGGCCGATCCGCAGCCGCTGACGCGCACGGCGGTGGGCCTGCCGCAAGACGGCTTCGTGTTCTGCAATTTCAACAACCCGTGGAAGTTCGAGCCGCACATGTTTGCGCTGTGGATGCGGCTGCTGGCGGCGGTCCCGGGTTCGGTGCTGTGGCTTTGCGGCTGGCACCGGATCGCCGACGCCAATCTGCGCGCCGCCGCCGCCGGGCACGGCATCGATCCGGCGCGGCTGGTACTGGCGCCGGTCGACGACCACCCCAAACATCTGCGCCGCGTCGGCTTGGCCGATCTCGCGCTCAACAACCTCTATTCATCGGGCGGCGTCACCACCTTCGACACCTTGTGGGGCGGGGTGCCGGTGGTGGCGCTGGAGCAGGCGGTGCCCTCGCCCTGGTCGCGCATGGCCGGTGCCATGCTCAAGACCGCCGGGCTGGGCGAACTGGTGGTGCCCGATCTGGCGACCTACGAGGCGCTGGCGTTGGCGCTGGCGCGCGACCCGGTGCGCCTCGGCGCTTTGCGGGGGCGCCTGCGGACCGAGCGCGCGCGCATGGCGCTATTCGACATCGATGGCGTCACGCGCCATCTCGGCGCCGCCTTCGAGACCATGTTCGCGATCTGGGCAGCGGGGGAAAAGCCGCGCGATTTCGACGTGGCGCCGGCCTGGAGTCCGGGAGTCGTCGCCTGACTCCGAGGCCAAACCGACCGCGCCTCCTGCTCCACCTCGAAACACGAGCGAAATGCGGTCCGGCGCTACAGGCCTTGGGGTTCGTAGACCACGATCCGGCTGCCTTCGGCGCCGAGCTTGATGTTGACCGTAACCAGGCCCTTGAGGGTTTCCAGCACCGCCTTGCGGCGCGCGGGGTCGACGAAGAACAGCACGAAGCCGCCGCCGCCCGCGCCCAGCACCTTGCCGCCCAGGGCACCGGCGTCGCGCGCCGCCTGGTAGAGCGTGTCGATCTGATCGGTGGTGACGCCCTCGGCCAGTTCGCGCTTGAGCCGCCAGGACTCGTGCAGCAACCGGCCGAGATCGGCCAAGGGCCGGGAAGGCGAGGCGAGGATCGCCTGCGCCTCGTCGACCATCTGGCCCATGGAACGCAACTGCACCTGGCGCTGGTCGAAATTCTCGATCTGCTTGCGGGCGAGGGAATCGGCGATGCGCGACACGCCGGTGAAGGCCAGGATCAAGGACCGCCGCAATTCGTCGCGCCGCTCCGGGGGCATGATGACCGGAGAAACGGAAAATCCGCCATCGCGCCCGAAATCGACCCGGTTGAATCCGCCATAGGCCGCCCAGATCTGGTCCTGCGAGCCGACGTTCTCCTTGATGACGTCCTGTTCGATGCGAATTGCCTCCAAAGCCAGGTCGCGGCTGGTCGACATTTTGCCGTTAAGCGCATGCACGGCGTTGATCAGTCCGACGGTAAACGAAGAACTGGAACCCAGTCCCGAACGCGCCGGCAAATCGCCGTCGTGATGAATTTCGACTCCATCTTCGACCCTCATTTCGGTCAGTACCGCACGCACGGCGGGATGCTGGATCTCGGAGAACTCGCGCACGTTCTCGACGATCGAATAGACGATGCGATGGCGGTGGGCGAAGAAGGGCGGCAGCTTGCGGATCGAGATGTAGCAATACTTGTCGATGGCGGTGCCGATCACGGCGCCGCCGTGCTGGAGATACCAGGCGGGGTAATCGGTCCCGCCGCCGAACAGCGAGACGCGAAACGGGGTGCGGCTGACGATCATGCGCTTGGATCCCGGGGACGAATGTGACGATCGAGAATCGCGGGCGCCGCGACCAAGCTTTCGGGCGTGCCGATGTCGACGAACTCGCCCGCGGCGACCACGCCCTGCAGCGTTCCGGTCGGCATTTTCGCCAACACGTCGCGTTCGAGTGACGGCCCCGTTAGCCGATCGAGCCAAGCCAGGCCTTCGCGGCCGAAGGCGTAGATGCCGGCATTGACGACCGCAGGTCCTTGCCGCGACGGATTCTTCTCGGCGAAGCCGGTGACGCGGCCCTGCGGGTCGATCGCCACCGCGCCATAGCGCGCGCCGTCCCCGACTTGCGTGCACAGCAGCGAGGCTGCGGCGCCCGCGCCCTCGTGCCGATCGAGGAAAAGCCGCAAATCGGCGGCCAGAAACGTATCGCCGTTCATCACCATGACGGGGTCGGAGACTAGCGCCGAACGCGCGAAACGCAATGCGCCGGCGGTGCCGAGCGGCGCGCTCTCGATCACGGTCTCGACCGCCAGCCGTCCCGGCGCACGCGTCGCCAAGTAATCGACCACGCGCTGGGCGAGATGGCCCAGCGACAACACGATTCGCCGAAAACCTTGGGCTTCGAGCCAAGCCAACAGGTAATCGAGAAACGGCCGATGCCCGATCGGCGCCAGCAATTTGGGACGGTCGTCGACGACGCCACGCAGCCGCGTGCCCAATCCGCCCGCCAGCACCAAGACGTCGACCCGCGCCGGATCAATCATTCTAAAGCCGTTTGGCTGCGCCCGAACGGAACCAGGCGATGGTCTCGGCCAGACCGTCGCCGAAGTCGCGTTTGGGCGTCCAGCCCATGGCGGCAAGCCGCGAGGGCGCCAATGCCTTCAGCGGCATGCCGTCGGGCCGGTCGGTCAAATAGCGGAACCCGCCGCCATGGCCGAGCAGACCGGCCACGGTCTCGGCCAGTTCGCGGATCGACAGCTCGTGGCCCTGGCCGATGTTGATCGGCGCCGGATCGGAATAGCGTTCCAGCAGAAAGACGATGGCGTCGGCGGCATCGTCGACATGCAAGAATTCTCGCCGCGGCGTGCCAGTGCCCCAAATTTCGACCGGACCACCCCGTGCCTCGACCAGCTTGCGGATCATGGCCGGGACGACATGGCCGGCTTCGAGGCTGAAATTGTCGCCGGGTCCGTAGAGATTGGTCGGCACGGCGACGATGTAGTCGCGGCCGTGCTGCTGGCGATAGGCCTGGCACAGCTTGAGGCCGGCGATCTTGGCCACGGCATAGGCCTCGTTGGTGGGTTCCAACGGCCCGGTCAGCAGCGAATCCTCGCCGATCGGCTGCGCCGCGAGCCGCGGATACATGCAGGCCGCGCCGAGAAACAACAGCCGGCCGATGCCGGCGCGGTGCGCGCCGTGGATCAGATTGTCGGCGATCGCCAAATTGTCGTGCAGGAACCTGGCCGGCTGCTCGGCGTTGACCTTGATGCCGCCGACCACGGCCGCCGCTATCACCACCGCATCCGGGCGCTCGCGCTCGAGGAAGGCGTTGACCGCGGCCTGGTCGCGCAAATCCAGCGCCGCCCGCGGCGCCGACAGCACTGCGACCCCGCTTGCCGCCAGCCTGCGGGCCACGGCCGAGCCGACCATGCCGGCATGGCCGGCGACATAGACGCGCTTGCCGGCGAGCGGAAAGACCTTGCGCCCGTCCTCAGACATTCCCGTAGCGGGCATTGCGGATGGTGGTGAAGCCCTTGATCAGCTCGCGGATGCCGTCGTCGAGCGAATGCGCCGGGCGATATCCCGTGGCTTCGATGCGCGAATTCGAAACGATGTAGTCGCGCTTGTCGGGATCCTCGCCGATCTGCGATTCCAGCCAGACGAATTTGGGGATGTGGCGCTGGATGCGCTCGCACAGCTGGATCTTGGTCAGGTTGGCGTCCGACAGGCCGACATTGTAGGCGCGGTCGCGCATGGTCTCGAAATTGTCGATGCCGTGCAGGAAGGCCCGCGCCACGTCGCGGACGTGGATGAAGTTGCGGCGGAAATGGCCCTCGAAGATCACCACCGCGCGGTCGCGCAGGGCGCGATGGACGAAGTCGTTGACCAGCAGGTCGATGCGCATGCGCGGCGCCATTCCGAACACGGTGGCGAGCCGGAAGCTGATGGCGTTGCCGCGGTCCAGCGCCGCCTTCTCGGCCTCGACCTTGGTCGTGCCGTAGAGCGAGATCGGATTGAGCGGCGAATCCTCGGTGCAGTAGCCGTCCTTGCCGCCGATGCCGTAGCCGGAATTGGTCACCGGCATGATGACGCGCTGCTGCTTGCTCATCATCCGCAGCAGCGTCACCACCGCGTCGCGGTTGGTCGAGACCGTGCCCAGCCGGTCGCGATCGCATAGCGGCGCGCCAACCAGCGCCGCCAGCGGCACGACGATGTCGGCGCGCTTGACCAAGGGCGCCAGCGTCGCCTCGTCGCGGGCGTCGCCCCGCACCACCTCGAAATTGGGATCGGCGCAAACCATCGCCAGCGCGTTCTCCTGCCACATGAAAGTGTCGAGCACGGTGACGCGATGCCCGACCGCCAGCAGCGCCGGAACTAGCACCGAGCCGAGATAGCCGGCGCCGCCGGTGACGAGAATGGACTGGCCCTTGGACATGGACGAAGGCTCCGTTCAGCGACAGGCCCGGTCGAGCACTTCGTGCAGGCGCCGGATCTGGGGGGCGAGGTCGAAGGCGTGGTTGCCGGTGAAGAATCCGTAGTCGTGCGCGGTGTCGGCGTTGGGCAGGGCCTCGTTGCGGCCGCCCGAAGCGCCGACGGTCTCGTAGTCGTAGAAGCGGATGGCGTCGTGGCGCAGGAAGTTGCCGCCGGTGATGATGCGAAAGCCGATATCGGCCTGCTTCAACGCGGCGAACACCGCCTTGCGGTCGGGGTCGCGCTTGGGATTGAGCACGATGGTGAAGGCGAAGGCCGAGCTCTTGCCGTTTTCGCGCTGGATGACGAAGCGCTCGTCGCCGGCGAACAGCGAACGGAACAGCTCCCAGTTCTTGCGCCGCGCCGCGGTCAGCGCCGGCAGCTTCTTGAGCTGCTCGATTCCGACCGCGCCCGAAAGCTCGAGCGGACGGACGTTGTAGCCCGGCAGGATGAAGCGGTAGGCCTCGTAATGATCGTCGCTGCCGCGGCGGTAGATGGCGCTGTCATGGGGCAAGTCGCGCGTCCAGCCATGCGCCCGCAGCGCCCGCAACAGATGGTCGAGTTCGGCATCGTCGGTCAGCACCATCCCGCCTTCCATGGTCGAGATGTGGTGCGAGAAGAAAAAGCTGAAAGTGTTGAGATCGCCGAACGTGCCGGCCTTGCGCCCAGCCAATTCGGCATCCATCGATTCGCAATTGTCCTCCATGAAATAGAGCCCGTGCCGGTCGGCCAGCTTGCGCATGACGTCGAGCGGCGCCGGATTGCCGAGGATCGACACCGCCACGATCAGCCGCGTGCGCGGGCCGATCGCTTTTTCCAACAGGCCGGGATCGGCATTCAACGTCGCCAGGTCGACGTCGACGAACTTCAGCTTGAGGCCGTATTGCTGCAGCGGGTGATAGGTGGTGGCCCAGGAAATCGCCGGCACGATCGCCTCATCGCCGCGCTGCAGCGGGCGGTCCTTCTTGTAGAACAGACTCGCCACCGCGATCAGGTTGGCCGACGAGCCCGAATTGACCATCACGCCGTATTTCTTGCCGTGATAGGCGGCGAAGGCACGCTCGAAAGCGCGCACGTTCTCGCCCATGGTGAAGTAGCCGCTGTCGATGACGCGCTTCAGCGCGGCGATTTCCTCCGCGCCCCAAGTGCTGGCGGCAAGCTCGTAGAACATGGGCTGTTTTGTCCGGGTATGGCTAGGCGAGAGAGGTCATATGCCTGACCCGCCAACGCGTTGCAATGCTGCGTTTTTGGGGTTGATGTCGACTGAGATGGATTGAGCCGCTGCTGCCGCCGACCGCTAGATCTTGTAGTGCTGGATCATGACGAAAATCACCCAATTAACGATCCGATTCGGGTCGATTCGGCCACTTGCTGTCGCCACCCGGTTCCACACGCGTTCGGCCGAATTCGAGTTTGTTCTGGTGCTGCAAACGCAAGCCGCGCGGTAGCAGCCGTCATTTTTCCTCGGCCGAAGGCCGGTCCTCGATGGTTTTGTTTACCAATTCCAATTGATAGCATCATCTTGGTACCTACCACATATGGTGGCCATCCGATCCGGACATTGTGGCGCTTGGGCTTTCAGCCACGATATGTTGAGGAGCATGACAGATGTCTCGCGCGCATTGCTTTCGAACACCAAAGCCTCGGCGACCTGAAAAGATCCCGGAACAAAGCAATGACTATGCGCGTATCCGAAAGTCCGACAGGGTTGGACGTCGACCGGCACCAGGGCATGATCGATCTGTCTTGAACCATAGAGTTCAAGACAGATCATGAATCATGCCCGCGTATCCTGCTCTGGACCGCGATCCGCGGTTCATAGGGAATCGCGGCCGTGATTCCCTATGAACCGATCGCGGTCTAGCCCGCCGCCGCGCGGTTCGCGTTCGAAAGCGACGCGCGGCGATATTGCGCGTGGCGCGGCGGCCGCTCTTTTGGCAGGATGGCCCAAGCTCCGCAGACACCGAGGGGGTATCCATGCGCGCTCGCCACGTCCTTGCTGCTCTGGCCCTGACCGCCGCCCTGGCGGCGCCGGCCGCGGCCCAGCAGATCCACAAGATCACCATCATCGCCGGCCACCCGCCGGTCTTCCTGTGGGTCAAGCTGACCGACGAAATATTCATTCCCGAGGTCGACAAGCGCCTGGCCGCCGCCGGCGGACGCCACAAGATCGAATGGAACCGCGGCTGGGGCGGAACCGTGGCCAAGCTCGGCACCGAACTCGAGGCGATCCAGGACGGCCTCGCCGACATGGGCTTCGTCAGCTCGATCTTCCAGGCCGCCAAGCTGCCTTTGCAGAACGTGACCTATTACGCCCCCTTCGGCACCGAGGACGTGGGCCTGGTGACCCGCATCGTCGACGACATCCACGCCAAAGTGCCGGCGATGCGCGACACCTGGGAGCGCCACGGCAACGTCTATTTGGCGGGCGCGGCGCTGGACGCCTATCACCTGCTGACCAATTTCCCGGTGGCCAAGGTCGACGATCTGAAGGGCCGCAAACTGGCCGCGCCGGGACCCGCGGCCAATTGGCTCAAGGGCACCGGCGGCGTGCCGGTGGCGGCCAATCTCAACACCTATTACAACGACATCAAGACCGGGGTGTATGACGGCACGTTGACCTTCATGACCGCCGCCGCGCCGGCCAAGCTGCAGGAAGTCGCGCCCAACATCGTCAAGATCAATTTCGGCGCCCAGTTCGCCGGCGGCCTGACCATTTCCAAGCGAGTTCACGATCGCCTGCCGGCCGAAGTGCGCGACGTCATCAAGGCTGCCGCGCGGGACTGGGCCAAGGCCTTCGCCGAAGAGCAAGCCAAGCGCGTCGCCGCCTCGGTCGGCGCCATGACCGCCGCGGGCGGCAAGGTGGTCGAGGTGGCGGCGGCCGAGCGCCAGAAATGGGTCGACGCCATGCCCAACATCGCCAAGGAATGGGCCGAGGACCTGGAAAAGAAGGGCCTGCCCGGCAATGCGGTGCTAGCGGCGTGGATGGACGGGTTGCGCCAGGCCGGCGCCAAGCCGATCCGCAATTGGGACAAGTAGGACGGCCGATCGAAGCGTGAGCCTGGCAAGCGGCGGCGCGGGCGGGCGCGAGCCCGCGCTGTCCTTCGGCGGGCTGCTGGCCGGGCTCAACGCGCTGGGCACGGTGTTGATCCTGTTCCTGATGGCGCTGATCAACCTCGATGTCGGCTTGCGCTATTTCTTCAACAGCCCGATCCGCGGCGTGCCCGAGCTGGTCGGGCTGTCGATCGTCGCCATCGTCTTTCTGCAGCTGGCGCATGCCTTGCGGCTGGGCAAGTTCACCCGCTCCGACGTGCTGCTGGGGCCGCTGTTGCGGGATCGACCGCGTATCGGTCACGGCTTGCAGATGCTCTATCACCTGACCGGGGCGGTGCTGCTTGGCATCATGCTGTGGGCGCTGGTGCCGCTGTTGGTCGAGGCCTGGGTCGAGGATCTCTATGTCGGCGCCAAGGGCGATTTCACCGCGCCGGAATGGCCGGTCAAGCTGGTGCTGGTGGTCGGCAGCGCGGCTTGCGCCATCCAGTTCTTGCTCTTGGCCTGGCAGGATTGGCAGCGGGTAAGGGCGCGGTGAGCGGCGTCGAAATCGGCCTGGTCTCGGTGCTGATCATGCTGGTGCTGGTCTATGCCGGCATGCATGTGGCGGTGGCGTTGACGCTGTTGTCCTATATCGGGGTCTGGCTGATCCGCGACAACCCCGTCGTGGCGGGCAAGCTCTTGGGCAAGGCGGCGTTCGATTCCATCGCCTCGTACCCCTTCGGCGTCGTGCCGCTGTTCGTGCTGATGGGTTACCTGGTCAGCATTTCCGACATCGGCCGCGACGCATTCGAAGTCGCCAATCGCCTTTTCCGGCGGGTGCGCGGCGGGCTGGGCATGGCCACGGTCGGCGCCAACGCCGTCTTCGCGGCCATCACCGGCATTTCGATCGCTTCGGCGGCCGTATTTACCAAAGTGGCCGTGCCCGAGATGACGCGCTATGGCTACAACCCGCGCTTCGCGGTCGGGGTGGTGGCGGGATCCTCGGTGCTGGGCATGCTGATCCCGCCCAGCCTGCTGCTGATCCTTTACGCCATCATCGCCGAGCAGTCGGTCGGCGACATGTTCACCGCCGGCATCCTGCCCGGGATCGTGCTGGCCGCGGCCTATTGCCTGGCGATCGCCGCCATGGCGCGCTGGTGGCCGAGCTTCCTCGGCCAGGGCGCGCGGCTGGCCGAGATCGCGCCCGAGCCCTGGACGGCGACCCTGGCCAAGGGACTGCCGATCGCGGCGCTGATCGTCCTGGTGCTGGGCGGCATCTATGGCGGCGTGTTCACGCCCACCGAGGCCGGCGCGGTCGGCGCGCTGGGCGCGCTGATCCTGGGCCTCGCCCGCCGCCGGCTGACGCGCGGACGCTTCTGGCAGGTGCTGATCGAAACCGGGCACGTCACTGCCGCGATCTCGTTCCTGATCATAGCCGCCACCATGTACAGCCGCATGCTGGCGCTGTCCGGGCTGTCGGATTTCCTCGGCCAGTGGATCGCGGCCTCGGGGCTGGGGCTCTATGGCCTCTTGGCCGCCTATATCGTGGTCGCGCTGCTGTTGGGATGCATCTTGGATTCGAGCTCGATCATGCTGATCACCGTGCCCCTGGTGTTGCCGGCGATCAAGGCGCTGGGCGGCGATCCGGTCTGGTTCGGCATCGTCACCACGGTGGCGATCGAGGTCGGCCTGCTGACTCCGCCCTTCGGCATATCGGTGTTCGTGATCAAGGCGACGTTGGACGACAAGTCGGTGACGCTGAACGACGTGTTCCTGGGCGCCTTGCCCTTCGCCGCCATCATGGTGGCGGTGATCGCGCTGCTGGTTGCGGTGCCTGGAATTAGTCTGGCGCTGCTCGGCCGACCCTAACCCATGTACAACCCGCCGTTGACGTGAAGCTGCTGGCCGGTGACGAAGCGCGCGCCGGGACCGGCCAAGTAGCGCACCGCGGCCGCGATCTCGGCCGGCTTGCCGGGCCGACCCGCCAGCGGCTTGAGATGGGCATGCAGCCCGGGCTGGACCGAGGTGCCGCCGCCGCGCACGGTGTCGATCAATCCCGGCACCACGCAATTGGCGGTGATGCCGTGCTCGGCCAGGTCATGGGCCAGCGCCTTGGTCAGGCCGACCAGGCCCGATTTGGCGGCAATGGCGTGCGGCCGTCGCTTGGCGCCGAGATGGCCGGCCATGCCGCCGATGTTGATCACGGCGCCTTCGCGTCCGGCCTTCATCCAGGGCAGGCAGGCCTTGGTCATGAGGAATGCGCCGTCGAGGATGATCGACAGGATCTCGCGCCATTCCGACAGCGCGATGGCCTCGAAATCGGTCTCGCGCCGGACGGCGGCGTTGTTGACCAGGATATCGATGCGGCCGAATTTCTCGCCCACGGTCTTGGCCAGTCGGCCGACGGCAGCCTCGTCGGTGACGTCGGCCAGCACCGCCAGCGCGCGGCCGCCGCCGCGCTCGATCTCGGTTGCGACCGCTTCGATCTCGCCCGGCGTGCGGCGGGCATTGACCGCCACCGTCGCCCCCGCCGCCGCCAGCTCCAGCGCGATGGCGCGGCCGATATTGCGCCCGGCGCCGGTTACCACCGCCACCTTGCCCGCCAATTCCTTGCCTTCCGACATGTCCGGCGATTCCTTTTTCAACCCACCACGCGGCCGGGACCCTGGGTGCGGAAGCGGCTGGCCAGCGCCACCACCACGAACGAGATCGCCAACAACAGCAGCCCCAGCACCGCGATCGGCCCGAGATCGCCGCTCTCGTTGAGATCGTAGATCACCACCGAAATCACCTTGGTATTGGCGGTGAACAGCATGATCGCCGCCGAAAGCTCGCGGGTCACGCCGATGAAGATGAAGCACCACGCCGCCACCAGGCCGCTGGTCAGCAAGGGCGCGGTCACGTCCTTCAGCATCCGCAGCCGCGAAGCGCCGAGGATGCGCCCGGCCTCCTCCAGTTCGGGATGGATGCCGTGCAGCGCCGAGCGGATCTGCTGAAAGGCGATCGGTAGCTCGATGGTCAGATAGGCGAAGAGCAGGATCCAGAGCGTGCCGTAGAGCATGAAGGGCGGCCGGGTATAGGCCAGGAACAGGCCGACGCCCAAGACGATGCCCGGGATCGCCACCGGCGCCGTGGCCAGGAAGTCGATCCAGCGATGGCCGCGCACCGCCTGCCGCGCCGCGAGATAGCCCAGCACCATGGCGATGCCGGTGCCGATGGTCGCGGCGGCGACGCCGAGAATGACCGTGTTCTTGAGCGCGCTGCGGGTCTGCGAGAACTCGACGAAGACGAAGTTGAAATGCTTGAGCGTCAGCGCCTCGAAGGTCACCGGCGCCGAGGGAATCCGCGTCAACGCCGCCTTCAGCAGCGCGGCATAGGGCAGGAACACCGGCAGGCTCAGCACCGCCAGCGCCACCGCCAGCGCCAGCCATCGCCAGGGTCCCAGCCGCATCAGCCGCGGCTGGCCGTGCTTGCCGCCGATCACGGCATAGGAGCGACGGCCGATGATCCAACGCTGCAACCGCAGAAGGAGAATCGTCACCAGCAGCAAGGGCACTGCCGCCGCCGCCGCCAAATGCGGCTTGGGCGGGAATTGGAACAGGCTCCAGATCTTGGTGGTCAAGGTGTGGAACCCGGCCGGCAGGGCGAGGATGGCGGGCGAACCGAACAGCGTCATCGCCTGCAGGAAGGCCACCACCGCGCCGGCCAGCAGCGCCGGCAATACCAAGGGGATCGTCACCCGCCGCAGCGTGGCGAAGACGCCGCCGCCGAGAATGGAAGACGCGTCCTCGAGCTCGGCCGGAATGCGGTCCAGCGCATTGGCCACCAGCACGAAGGTGAACGGAAAGGTGAAGCAGGAAATGACGAAGCACAGTCCGTGCAGCGAGTAGACGTTGAACAGGTGCATGTCCTCGGGCGCGCCGGTGGCGGCCCGCCACAGCGCGTTCAGAAGGCCGCTATTGGGCGCGGCCAGGATCTCCCACGCCACCGCGCCCAGGAAAGGCGGCGTGACGAAAGAGGCCGTGATCAGCGAGCGGATCGGCCGCGCCAGCGGCATGTCGGTGCGCGCCACCAGCCAGCCCAAGGGCGCCGCCACCGCACAGCTTGCCAGGCTGACCGTGCTCGCCAGGATCAGCGTCGTCCACAAGGGTTCGCGGAAGCTGGCGTCGCCCAGGACGGCGGCGAAATTGCCGAGCGTCAGCCCGCCGGCGCGGTCGTCGAGCGCGTTGAGCCCGAGCCAGAACATCGGCAGCCCGACCAGCGCCACCAGCAACAGCCCGAGCGCCGCCAGCACGGCGCCCGAGGCGTCGAGACGCAGGCCGCGGCCGAGCGAAGCCGCGCTCATCGAACGAACCGGCTCAAGTACGGAAGTAGCGCGAATGCCGTTCCTTGATCTTTTCGGCCTCGTCGGCCACCGCCGCGGCGTCGTCCTTCAGCACCTTGATCGCATCCAGCGCCGGCAGGTCGGGCGCGACCTTGGTCTGGCGGTGATAGGAGCGCATGCCGGCGCTGTCGATCAGCATCTGCTGGCCCGCGCGCGAGAACATGTGGCTTTGGTAAAGCCGCGCCGCATTGGGATTGGGCGCGGCCTTCAGCACCGCCGACGGGCTGATGATCACAGGCGTGCCCTCGCGCGCATAGATGATCTCGACCGGGTTGCCTTCGCGCTTGACCTGCAGCAGCACGTATTCGTTGCCGTCGACCTGGATGGCGCGCTCGCCGAGCGACAGCTTCTTGGGCGGCTCGGTCGAGGACTGCACCTGCATCACGCGCTGCCCGGCCAGCTTTTCGAAGAACTCCCAGCCCAGTTCGCGCGAGATCTGGAACACGCCGGTCAGGGCTGTGCCGCTGTAGTTGGGATTGGCCTTGACCATCCGGCCGGCCCATTTCGGATCGAGCAGGTCGCGATAGCCCTTGGGCGCGTCCTCGGCCTTGATCAGCTTGGTGTTGTAGCCCATCACCGACAGCGACAGCCGCCAGGAGGCATAGGTGCCGTCGGGATCGTACTGCTCCTTGGGGAAATGCAGCACCACGTCTTCCGGCAGATAGGGCGCCAGCCAGCCCTGGCGCTTCCAGATCACGAAATGCGCCGCGTCCGAGGTGGTGATGACGTCGGCGACGCGGATATTGCTGCCGTATTCCTGGCCCAGGCGCTGGAACAGCCGCTCCGAGCCCGAGCGTTCGACCTGGACCTTGATGCCGGGATAGGCGGCCTCGAAATGCTTGGCCACCTTCTCGGCCATCTGCAGCTCGATCGAGGTGTAGACCACCACCTTGCCTTCCTTGCGGGCGGCGGCGATCAGCTCGGGGGTAATCTTGCTCGGCTCGACCGCCGAGGCGGCGATCGGGGCCAACAGGGCGGCGGCGAGGGCCATCAGGAAATTGCGGGCGCGGCTCATGTCACGTCCTTTCGGTTGGGTGCGATCCTCGGTCATTCGGCCAGGGCAAGGCAATGGCGCTCGGGCAAGCCGACCCAGGCGCGAGCGCCGACCGCGAGGTCGGTCTCGGGCGTGGTGGTGACGCGCAGCTGCGAACCGTCGGCCAGTTCCACCAGATAGTCGTTGCTGGCGCCGAGAAAGACCCGGCGCCGGATGGTCACCGCGGCGGTATTGGCCGTGCCCTCGGCCCGGTTCGCGGCCAGCGCGATCTGGTGCATGCGGATCGAGACCACCAGATCGCCCGTGGCCGGCACGCTGGCGCAGCGCAAGGCCAGATCGCCGACCGCGACGTGCTGGGCGTCCAGCCGGCGGGCCTTGAGGATGTTGGTGCCGCCGATGAAGCGGGCGACGAAGGCCGAGGCCGGGCGGTTGTAGATCGTCTCGGGCGGCCCGGCCTGTTCGATGCGGCCGTGGTTCATCACCACGATCAGGTCGGCGGTGCTCATCGCCTCGGCCTGGTCGTGGGTGACGTAAAGCGTGGTGTAGCGATAGCGATCGTGCAGCCGGCGCAATTCGAACCGCATCTCCTCGCGCAGGTTGGCGTCCAAGTTCGACAGCGGCTCGTCCAGCAGCAGGATCTCGGGCTCGACGATCAGGGCGCGGGCCAGCGCCACGCGCTGCTGCTGGCCGCCCGACAGCTCGCCCGGATAGCGCTCGGCCAGCGCCTCCATGCGGATCGCCTTGAGGAACTCCTCGACCTTGGCGCGGATCGCCTCGCGACCCAGGCCGCGCAGCACCAGGCCGTAGGCGACATTGTCGAAGAGCGTCATATGCGGCCACAAGGCGTAGCTCTGGAAGATCATCGACATGGCACGCCGCTCGGGCGGAAGGCTGGCGCGGGCGTCGGACAGCAGTTTGCCGCCGACCGCGATCGTGCCGCCATCGGGCTCGATGAAGCCCGCCACCAGCCGCAGCGTCGTGGTCTTGCCGCAGCCCGAGGGTCCCAGCAGGCAGCACAGCAGGCCGTGCTCGACCTTGAGGTCGATGCCGTCGACCGCCGCCACCGTGCCGAAGCGCTTGGTCAGCCCGCCGAGGACCAGATCGGCCATCGCCGGCTCAGCGCCCGAGGAAGCGCGGCTTGCGCTTTTCCATGAAGGCGCGGCGGCCTTCGACATAGTCCTGGCTGGCGAAGCAGGCGGCCACCGCGCGCTCGCAGGCGGCAAGGTCGCGCCGTTCGGGATCCTTGACCGTCTCCTGGACGATGCGCTTGACCGCGGCCACGGTCAGCGGCGCATTGTCGGCGATGGTCGCGGCCATGTCCTCGACCGCCTTGTCCAATTCGCCGTCCGGCAGGACATAGTTGACCAGGCCCATCGCCAGCGCCTCGGCCGCGCCGTAGCGGCGCGCGCTGTAGAAGATCTCCTTGGCGCGGCTGGGGCCGACTAGGTCGACGAAACGCTTGAGGCCGTTGAAGCCGTAACCCAGGCCCAGCTTGGCCGCGGGCAGCGAGAAACTGGAAGCCTCGGTGCAGAAGCGCATGTCGCAGGCCACCGCCAGGCCGAGTCCGCCGCCGATGCAGAAGCCGCGGATCATGGCGATGGTCGGCTTGGGCAGGTCGTAGATCGTGCCGTACATGCGATCGACCGTGGCGTTGTAGCGCGCCACCGCCTCCTCCGACGCGCGCTCGCTTTCGAATTTCGAGATGTCGGCGCCCGAGACGAAGGCCTTGCCGCCGGCGCCGGTGACGACCACCACCCGGATTTCGGGATCGGCCACGAAATCCGCCAGGATGCGCTCGACCGCCTCCCACATCTCCAGCGACACGGCGTTGTGCTTCTCGGGATTGTTGAAGGTCATGATCCCGATTCCGCCGCGCTTGTGGGACAGCATCTTGTCGGTCATGGCGCTTTCCTAGATGGCGCGCTGGTCGCGCAGGGATTCGATCTCGGCCGGGGCGAAGCCGAACTCGGCCAGCACCTGTTCGGTGTGCTGGCCGAGCGCGGGCGGCGGACCGGCCAGGCGGCTGGGCGTGCGGCTGAGCTTGAAGGGCTGGGCGACCAGGGTCAGCGGCGGCGCGGCGCCCTCGACCTTGGCTGCCATGCCGAGATGCCGCACCTGGGGATCGGCGAAGACGGCGTCGATCGAATTGATCGGGCCCGAGGGCACGCCGGCGGCGTTAAGCGCCGCCACCCATTCGGCGCTGGTCTTGCCGGCGATGCGCGCCTGGATCAACGCGTTGAGCGCGTCGCGGTTCCTCGAACGCAAATCGCCGGTCTTGAAGTCGGGATGCGCCAGCCACTCCGGCGCGCCTACGGTCTGGCAGAAGCGTTCCCAGATCTTCTGGCCGGTGGCGGCGATGTTGATGTGGCCGTCGGCGGTCTTGAACACGCCGGTCGGGATGCTGGTCGGATGGTTGTTGCCGGCCTGGCCGGCGACCTCGCCCTTGACCAGAAAGCGCGAGGCCTGGAAGTCGAGCATGAAGATCTGCGCCTGCAACAGCGAGGTCTGCACCCACTGTCCCTGGCCCGAGACCTCGCGCTCCAGCAGCGCCACCAGAATGCCCTGGGCGCAGAATACGCCCGCGGTCAGGTCGGCGACCGGAATCCCGACCCGCACCGGCCCCTGGCCAGGCAAGCCGGTGATCGACATCAGCCCGCCCATGCCCTGGGCGATCTGATCGAACCCCGGCCGCTCGCGATAGGGCCCGGTCTCGCCGAAGCCCGAGATCGAGGCATAGACCAGCCGCGGGTTGATCGCCTTGAGGCTGTCGTAATCGATGCCGAGCCGGTGCTTGACGTCGGGGCGGAAGTTCTCGACCACGACGTCGGCCTTGGCGGCGAGGCGGCGGAAGGCGGCGGCGCCGGCCGGCGATTTGAGATCGAGGACGATGGCGCGCTTGTTGCGGTGCAGGTTCTGGAAGTCCGAGCCACCGCGCGGCCCGCCCATGGCCTCGCCTTCGCCTTCGACCGCCGGGCTTTCGATCTTGATCACATTGGCGCCCCAGTCGGCCAATTGCCGCACCGCGGTCGGGCCCGAACGCACCCGCGTCAGATCGAGCACCACGAAGCGCGAAAGCGCCGTCGAAGCCTGCACCGCAGCCATGTCGAACCGCTCCCCCGCCAATGGGGGCGCAGACTAGCAGACGGCTTCGTGGCGAAACAATTGTCGCGAGATGAACCGAAGGCGGTCTAGAAGCGCATCGCCCTGAGGCCGACCAACCGGTCGACCAGCACCACCGCGCCCAAGGTCATCAGGATCGACACCACCGAGGCGGCGGCGGTGGTCGGATCGAATCCCCAGCGCAGATAGTCGAACAGCTGCATCGGCAAGGGCGTCGAGCCGATGCCCTTGAGCAGCAGCGAGATCGAGACGTTGTCGAACGAGATGATGAAGGCGAACAGCGCGCCGTTGATCACGCCGGGCTTGATCAGCGGCAGGGTGATGCGCAGGAAAGTCATCCAGGGCGAAGCGCCGAGCGAACGCGCCGCCTCCTCCAGCGAGGGCGAGAGGTTGTAAAGCGAGGCCGTCACCTGCAGGAACACGAACGGAATGCAGACCACGACATGGCCGATGAACAAGCCCGCCACCGACTTGGTGCCGATGCCGATCTGGTAATAGAAGAACAGCAGCGCGATCGCCGTCAGGATCTCGGGCAGCAGCAAGGGCGCCAGCACGTAGAGCCGGAAAGCCTCGCGCCAGCGCCCGGCGAAACGGACGTAATAGAGCGCGGCCGGCGTGCCGATCAGCACCGACGCCACGGTCGCCGCCACGCCCAGCACCAGCGACAGCCGGAAGGATTCCATGAACGGCTCGGACTCGAAGAACGCCACATACCAGCGCAGCGAGAAGCCCTCGGGCGGAAAGCGCAGGGCGCGGGTCGAATTGAACGAGGCCATCACCACGATCGCGATCGGCAGCATCAGAAAGACGTAGACCGCGCCGATCAAGCCCCCGAACAGGCCGCGCCAGAGCTTCACGACTGCCCCCTGAGGACGCGACCCGACAGTCGGGCGTAAAGCCACACCACCATCAGCCCGACCAGCGACAGCACCAACGCCAGGGCGGCGCCGAACGGCCACAGGAACAGCTCCAACTGATGCACCACCACCGTGGTGGTGGTGTGCACCCGGCCTGCGCCCAAGAGCAGCGGCGTGACATAGGCGCCGCAAGCCAGCACGAACACCAGGATGCAGCCCGACTGGATGCCCGGCATCGACAGCGGCAGCAGCACACGCAGGAAGACGCGGCGCTTGTCGGCGCCCAGCGAGCGCGCCGCCTCCTCCAGCCGCGGATCGATGCCCTGGATCGCGCCCATCAGCGGCAACACCATGAAGGGCAGGAAGATATGCACCAGCGCCAGCACCACGCCGAACTCGTTGTACATCAGCTGCAAGCGCGGCAGGTCGAGCTGGCGCATGGCCTGGTTGATCAGGCCGTTATTGGCCAAGAGGATGATCCAGCCGAAGGTGCGAATGACGACGCCCACCAGCAGCGGCGACAGCACCAGCCCGTAGAGCACCCCGCGCCAGCGCGACTCGGTGCGGGCGAGATGGAAGGCGACGGGATAGGCCAGCGCCAAGGTGATGAGGGTGATCATCGCCGCCAAGCGCAGCGTGTCGAGCAAGGTGACGACATAGAGCGGGTCGGTCGCCGCCTTGACGAAATTGTCGGTGGTGAAGCCGGGGCCGTAGGCCTGCGTGGTCGAGGGCTGGCGCAGGCTCATGACGACAATGTTGAGATAGGGCACCATGAAAAAGCCGAACACCATGGCGCCGACCGGCGCCGCCAGCAGCCATTTGGCGCGGGCGATGCCGCTCACGCCACGTCTTCGCGCACCAGCCAGGCGCGCTCGGCCGGCAGGCGCACGCCGATTTCGGCGCCGACGGCGTGGGCGGCATGGGCCGGCTGCTGGACGATCAGCAGGCTGCCATCGCTCATCCGCACGCGGAATTCGGCCAGATTGCCGAGGAAATAACGGCTCTCGATCCGGCCCGGAAAGCAGCCGGCATCGGTTTTGTTCGCATGCAGTTCGATCGCCTCGGGCCGGATCATGGCGCTGGCGCGATCGCCGACGGCGGGCGCGAAGCCGCTGCCGCAAGACACCGGCCCCATCGCGGTGTCGATCCGCCAGCGGCCGTTGCCGCCGCCGGCGACGCGGCCGTCGAGCAGGTTGGACTGGCCGATGAAGTTCGACACCGCCCGGGTCGCCGGCCGGTCGTAGACGTCCTCGGCCGAACCGATCTGATGGATGCGGCCCTCGAACATGACGACGATGCGGTCCGACATCACCATCGCCTCGGCCTGGTCATGGGTGACGTAGAGCGTGGTGATGCCGACCCGCCGCTGCAGCGAGCGGATGAAGAAACGCATCTCGTCGCGCAGCTTGGCGTCGAGATTGGCCAAGGGCTCGTCGAGCAACAACAGCTTGGGCTCGATCACCAGCGCGCGCGCCAGCGCCACGCGTTGCTGCTGCCCGCCCGAGAGCTGGCGCGGATAGCGTTCCTCGTAGCCGACCAGCTGCACCATCGCCAGCACGTCGGCGACCTTCTTGGCGCGGGCCGCGGCGCCGATGCCGCGCATCTCGGGACCGAAGCCCAGGTTCTCGCGCACCGTCATGTGCGGAAACAACGCATAGTTCTGGAACACCATGCCGATGTCGCGCTTCTCCGGCGGCAAGGGCACGACATCGGTGCCGTCGAAGGCGATGCGGCCGCCGCTCGGCTGCTCGAAGCCGGCGACGCAGCGCAAGGTGGTGGTCTTGCCGCAGCCCGAGGGGCCGAGCAGCGAGACCAGCTCGCCCTCGGCCACCTCGAGATCGACGCCGCGAACGGCGGCGACCTCGCCGAACCGCTTTTCCAGCCCGGCGATCCTAAGCTGGGTCATGCCGACGCCGGCGGGCTAGCGCATCACCCGGTTCCAGCGCTCGGTCACCGTGTCGCGCTGCGCGTTCGCCGCCTGCCAGTCCCATTTCAGGATCTTGGGAATGTCGGCGACGCCGATGGTCACTTCCTTGCGCAGCGCCTCGGGGACCTGGACCTTGCGGTTGACCGGCGTCAGGAAGAATTCGCTGACGCATTGCGCCTGGATGTCGGGGCGAAGGACGTAGTTGAAGTATTTGCAAGCCGCCTCGCGGTTGCCGCCATGCTTGAGCAGGTTGAAGGACTGCTCGAACATGAACATGCCCTCCTCCGGCGCGACGAACTCGACCGGGGCGCCGCCGCGCTTGAGGCGCACGGTCTCGGGCATGTCGAGAATCGCGACCGAGATCTCGCCGCGCACCAGGAGCTGGCCCATGGTGCCCGAGAAGTCGACCTGCGGGAACGGCTTCAGCTTCTCGATCTCGCGGAAGCCGGCGTCGAAATCCAGCGCCCCCGAGCCGTAGATCTTGCTGATCAGCATCAGGAACATGTAGCCGGCCGAATTGGCCAACTGGTACATGCCGAGCTGGCCCTTGAACTCGCGATTGGTCCACAGATCCTTCCACGACTTGGGCGGGGTCTTGACCATGTCCTTGCGGTAGGCCAGCCCGATCGGCGAGATCAGTCCGAAGACGCCGTTGTTGTTGGCCAGCTTCACCGACGAATCGACATCGGCCAAGTTGGGCACCAGCGATTCCGGCCAGGGATCGAAATAGCCTTCGGCGCGCAACAGCGCGGCGAAGATCTCGTTCATCATGATGAAGGGATAGGGCGGTTTCTCGACGCCGGCAGCCCGGAAGTTGGCGGTCCAGGTGCGCGCCAGGCCGGTGTCGTAACGGGTCTTGATGCCGGATTCGCGCTCGAAGGCGGGCAGTATCTTCTGGCGCCAGAACTGTTCCCAAGAACCGCCATAGCCGTTGACGATCAGCTCCTGCTGCTGGGCCATGGCCAGTCTCTGGCCAGCCAGCAAGCCGGCCGCAAGGCCGCCGCCCATTACTGCGCGCCGAGTCAATTCCGACATTTTCGTTCCCTCCGTTGCGGATCGCGCCTAGGCGCGTCCGGGTTCGAACATTGTGGCGACGGCTCGGGGTCTTGTCGAGCCGCCGCCCGGTCCGTCTGCCGAAACGGCTCGATCTAGTCGAGCAGTTCGCGCATCACCCGCGCCGTGGCCGAGACCGCCAGCATGGTCGGCACCGCGATCTCGGACTTGACCGCGGCCTTGAGCGCCGGCGAGTAGCTCATGCAATCCATCGCCACCACCGCCGGCGCCTTGGCCTTGAGCCGGCGGGCGACCGCCGCCGCCTCGTCGGGACCGGCGCTCGGCGTCAGCGCCTCGGCCACGATCTCGACTCCAGGCCGCACCCATTTCGCGGTCAGCTTGCCGATCTGCTCGGGCAGCGGCACCAACAGGCCCAGCCGGCCGGCGGGCAGCAGCCCGGCCGCCAATCCGCTGAGGATGCGCGAGGGAAACAGTACGCCCTCGTCGCCCGGCATGGGCGGAAAGTCGCCGGTGCAGGCGAAGACGATCGCATCGCAGCCATCGGCCCGCAGCTTGGCGAGCGTCGCCGCGGCATGCTCGAGCACGTGGCGCTTCGAGATCTTGACGTCGCGCGCGCCGCGCAGCCGGGTGTAGAGCGTGTCGCCGCCGCTTTCCGGGGGACGCGCCGCGATCTCGGCCTCGGACACATCGTCGAGACAGCCGCGCAGCTTGACCCGCGTGCCGGGCGGGGCGTGGGCGGCGAACATGTCGGCGATGTCGTCGCGCGGCGCCTGGCCGATGGTGGCGATGCCGAGAGTGCGTGCCATGGCGGTACCTCCGCTGGGATCGCGTCCACTATAGCGAAGCCGCCGGAAAAGAGGACAGGTGCTGCGGCTTGACTTGGGTTCGGGTCATGACGGCAAATGCCGAAGTGACCGAATCGACGATCGAGCTTGCGGCCGGCGATCTGCGGGTGGTGCTGGCGCCCGGACAAGGCGGCCGCATCGCGCGCTTCGATCGGCGGGTCGGCGCCGAGTTGCGACCGATCCTGGCACCGATGGAAGCCGGGCCCGGCGGGCCCCGTCTCGGCAGTTTTCCGATGGTGCCCTATTCCAACCGCATCGCCCACGGCCGGCTGGCAACGGCGCGCGGCTGGATCGAAATCCCGCCCAACGATCCCCGCTTCGCCCATCCGATCCATGGCGATGGCCTGCGCGGCACCTGGGCGGTCGTGGCGCGATCCGCCGTCGCGGCGAAGATCGCGTTCGCGCGCGCCGCCGATCGCTTCTGGCCCTTCGCCTACGACGCATTCCAGGAATTCCGGCTCGACGCCGATGGGCTTGAACTGATCATGGAGCTGCGCAATCGCGCCGCCGCGCCGATGCCGGCCGGGCTCGGCTGGCATCCCTATTTTCCGCGCACGCCGCTGAGCCGGATCGAGGCGCGGTTCGCCGGCGTCTGGCTGGAGGACGCCGAGGTGCTGCCGACCGAGCGCGTTGCGCTGCCCGCGGCTTGGTCGATGTCGCCGGCTCGTCCCGTCTCCGATCTCGCGGTCGACAATTGTTTCGACGGCTGGGACGGAAGCGCGCGGTTGGAATGGCCCGAACTCGGGCATGCGCTCGACCTCCGCGCCGCGCCGCCGATCGCCCATGCCGTCGTGTTCGTGCCGCCCGAGAAGGACTATTTCTGCTTCGAGCCCACCACCCACGCCAACGGCGCCTTCGCATTCGCCGCGCGCGGCATCGCAGGCACGGGCGCGGTCGACCTTGCGCCCGGCGAAAGCCTGATCGCCAAGGTACGCTGGACGGTGACTCCGCTTTAATCGAACAGCGCGTCGATATCGGCCTGAGAGGACTTCTTGCCACCATCGGCGGCGGGAGCCGCGGCGGGGGCGGGGGTCGGCGCGGCGGCCGGCTTGGCCGCCGGTTTGGTCTCGGCCGGTTTCTTGGTCTTGACGATGGCGGCAGGATCGGCGCCCGACATCAGCGCGTCGGCCTCGGACTGGTTGACGCCCTCGCCGGCCAGGGCCGGGCCGTGCAACAGCTTGGCGTCGCCCTCGCGGGTATCGACTTCGGGCGGCGCCTCTTCGTTGCCGAGGCCAAGGACTTCGGCCAGGCCGTTGAGCCGCTCCTCGATATGGGACAGGGTCGACACCACCTTGGTCACGCGCTGGCCGGTGATGTCCTGGAACGAACAGGCTTCGAAGATCTTCATGCACTGCTCGTCGACTAGCGCCTTGAACTGCGCGGCATCGGACGCATCCGCTCCCATCAGCGTCTCGGCCGCACCCATGATGGTGTTGGTGGCCTCTTCGGTCGCCCTGACGATCGCGCCCAGCTCCTCGCCGGCGCGCGGGATGCGGCGGTGCTTGATCTCGGCCGGCGATAGCTTGGCCAATTCGCGCTTGGTGTCGCGGATATAGGTGTGCAGCGAATCGAGTTCGCGGTAGACCTTGAGATCGATCGATTCGACGAAGCGCCGCATGGTGCCGACCAGGACTTCGGTCAGGCTGGCGAGGTCGGCAATGGTGAACTGCCGGCCGATGTCCTTGCGCAGGAAATCGACCAGCTGGCTGAGGTGTTCCTGCAGACCCTGGTGGTCTTTCATGACTGCAAGGCCGGGCATTCTGGCCCAGCCCCCTTTCTACGTAGAACCTTAGCCGATCCGTCGGCGCTCGGCAAATAAGCCTTAGGGCCTAAGGGTTTAGGGTTCGAGTACGACGTCCCAGTAGAGGTAGTCGCGCCAGCTGCGGTGCAAATAGCGCGGCGGGAAGGCGCGGCCGTTCTCCTGCAATTCGGCCACCGTCGGCCGGCGCGGCACGCGCCGCGGGTTCATGCGGGCCTGGCGCAAGGTGCGCCCGCCCTTGCGCAGATTGCAGCGCGCGCAGGCCGCGACCACGTTCTCCCAGGTGGTGCGCCCGCCTTTCGAGCGCGGCAGGACGTGATCGAAGGTCAGGTCCTCGCGATCGCCGCAATATTGGCAGG
Source organism: Alphaproteobacteria bacterium (assembly GCA_016869515.1). Lineage (GTDB taxonomy): Bacteria > Pseudomonadota > Alphaproteobacteria > VGDZ01 > VGDZ01 > VGDZ01. The sequence goes on from VGDZ01000017.1 coordinate 37,276, forward strand.
CGAACTTGTCGCGCAGGAAGACGTTGAAGCGGGTGAAGGCCGGCCGCGGCGCCGGCGGCACGTATTCCTTGAGCGACACCACCGAGGGCAGCGCCATCTCGAAGCGCGGCGAGCGGACCTGGCGGTCGTAGACCGAGAGGATGTTGACCCGGCCCAGGAACACGGCCTTGATCGCCTCCTGCCAGGACCACAGCGACAGCGGGAAATAGCTCAGCGGCCTATGGTCGGCGTTGAGCACCAGGGCCGGCAGCGCGGCCAAGGGCGGCGCTGGGGCATCCGCCGCTGCCGCCAGCGCGGGTCGGGACAACGCTATGGCGCCACTTGGTCCCATCGATTCAACAGCTTAACCAAGGACGCGGCCGAAGTCACCCCCGCCGCGCCGAGAAGCAGCGCCTGAGGAAATCGCCGCCCAAAGCCAGCCCGTCGGGGCCGATGGCGTGGGGAATGCCGCGCGATATGTGCCATTCCGCCGCGACCTCGGCCGCGCCCAGCCCTTGGGTCGATTCGAACAGCGCGGTCAGCGGGATCATGTCGTCGGCATCGCCATGAATCAGGAACACCGGCGGTCGCGACTTGACCTCGGCCTTGAGCGTCTCGCCGCCGACCAGCATGCCCGAGAAGCCCAGCACGCCGGCCACCGCCCGCGGCCTTCGCAGCGCTACGTGCAGCGCCATCATCGTGCCTTGGCTGAAGCCGACCAGCGCCAGCCGGTCCTCGTCGAGGCCGGCGCGCGCCAGCTCCTGGTCGATGAAGGCCTCCAGCACCGGCGCCGCCTTGCGCACGCCCTCGGTCCGGATTTGCGGCGTGCGGCCCGCGCCGAGCGAGAACCACTGAAAGCCGCTGGGCGAAAGCTCGCAGCGCTCGGGCGCGTGCGGGGCGACGAAGGCGGTGCCGGGCAGGATGCGCGCCCAATGCGGCGCCAGCCCGATCAGGTCGTTGCCGTCGGCGCCGTAGCCATGCAGCAGGATCACCAGCCGTTCGGCCTTGACCCCGCCCGCCGGCGGCAGCCGCGGCCCGCTCAGCTTGGGAAGGAATGCCATGCTCAGACGCCCTCGCGTTGCTTGAGATGGCGGTAGTAATGCCACAGCAGAAGCGCGGCAAGGCCGCGATGCGGCCGCCAGGGCTCGGCCAATTGGCGGAAGCGCTTTTCGGTCGGGCGCGTCGCCAGGCGCTTGAGATGGCGCGTCGCCTCTTGCAGCGCCAGATCGGCGGCGGGCAAGGCATCCATCCGCCGCATCACGAACAAGAGGTAGATCTCGGCCGACCAGCGGCCGATGCCGCGCACCCCGGTCAGCATGGCGATGGCATCTTCGTCCTCGAGCCGTTCGAGCCGGCGGAAATCGAGCCGCTTTTCGATCACCGCCTCGGCCAGGTCGCGGACGTAGAGCATTTTCTGCGGCGACAGCCCGACCTCGCGCAGCACCCGATCGCCCGCCCCCACCAGCCCGGCCGGGGTCAGCACGACCGCGTCCTCCAGCCGCGCCCAGATCGAGGCCGCGGCGCTGGCCGAAATCTGCTGGCCGACGATCGCCCGCAACAGGCCGGTGAAGCCGGGTCGGCGCAGCCTTTCGGGCGGCGGGCCGTGGCGTTCCCACACCCGCGCCAGGTCGCGGTCCTTGGCCAAAAGCGCGCGCCAGGCTTCGTCCAACGCCAGCCTTGCCTTATCCTGGTTCCACATCCTCGGGGCAGTGTAGATGATTGTCAGCCGCTTCGCGCCATCCCCCACCGGCCATCTGCATCTCGGCCATGCGCTGTCGGCGCTGCTGGCGTTCGATCTGGCGCGCGGCCAGGGCGGGCGCTTTCTGCTGCGCATCGAGGACATCGACGGCAGCCGCTGCCGGCCGGAATTCGAGGCCGCGATTTACGACGACCTGGCCTGGCTCGGGCTGGAATGGGAGCGGCCGGTGCGCCGCCAGTCCGAACACATCGCCGATTACGCCCGCGCGCTGGATCGGCTGCGCGCAGCCGGCCTGGCCTATCCCTGCTTTTGCAGCCGCAAGCAGATCGTCGACGAGATCGCCCGCAGCCCAAGCGCGCCGCAAGGTCCCGACGGTCCGCTTTATCCCGGCACTTGCCGCCAACTCGGCGAGCCCGATCGGGCGCGCCGCCTGGCGGCGGGGGCGGCGCATTGCCATCGGCTGGATGCGCGCCGCATCGCCGCCGGCCGCCAGCTCGGCTTGGTCGACAACGATCGCACGATCGCTTGCGATCCCGATCTGCTCGGCGACGTGGTGATCGCGCGGCGCGATGCGCCGGTCAGCTATCACCTGGCGGTGACGGTCGACGACGCGCTGCAGGGCATCAGCCATGTCGTGCGCGGCGAGGACCTCTTGCCGTCGACCCATGTCCATCGGCTGCTGCAAGCGGCGCTCGGCTTGCCGACGCCCGAGTACCGGCATCATCGCCTGCTGACCGATGCGGCGGGAAGGCGGCTGTCGAAGCGCGATGGGGCCGAGTCCTTGCGTGCGCTCCGCGCCGCGGGCGCCGATCCGGACGCGATCCGGCGGATGGTCGGGCTTTAGGTCCGCTTAACGCCTTGTTCAGGGAAACTCGCTTGCGGGCGGGGCCGGCGACCTTAGTTTCAGTCGCCACAACCTTGCGCGGAACGGGGCGGCGATGCAGACCATTCACGTCATTCACGAGAACGATGCCTGGGTCGCGCCGCTGCGCGCGGCCTTCGCCGAGATCGGGGCGCGGCATCGCGAATGGTTCCTCGACCACGGCGTGCTCGACCTGCGCGACCCGCCGCCAGCCGGGGTCTACTACAACCGCATGAGCGCGTCCTCCCACACCCGCGGCCATCGCCATGCGGTCGATTACACCGCCGCCGTGCTGGCTTGGCTCGAGCGTCACGGCCGGGTGGTGGTCAACGACAGCCGGGCGCTGCGGCTGGAGGTCAGCAAGGTCGCCCAGTACCAGGCCTTGGCGGTCCACGGCATCGCCACGCCCGACACGCTGGCCGCGATCGGCAAGCGCCATGTCTTCGATGCCGCCCGCCGGCTGGGCTTTCCCCTGATCCTCAAGCACAACCGCGGCGGCAAGGGGCTGGGGGTGCGGCTGCTGCGCGACCCGGCGGCGCTGGCGCGGCATCTCGAATCGCCCGGCTACGAGGAGCCGATCGACGGCGTCGTGCTGGTGCAGCGTTACGTCGAATCGCCCGAACCCTACATCACCCGGGCCGAGTTCGTCGGCGGCAAGTTCCTTTACGCGGTGCGGGTCGACACCAGCCAGGGTTTCGAGTTGTGCCCGGCCGATCAGTGCCAGATCGAAGCCGCGGGCGGCGCGGCGGGGACCGGCCTGGCCGATGTCGCGCCGGCCTCGGCGCCGGCAGCGCGCTTTCGCATCGTCGAGGGCTTCGACAGCCCCCTGATCCCGCGCTACGAGGCCTTCCTGGCCGCGAACGGCATTGGCGTCGCCGGCATCGAGTTCGTGCGCGACCGCGAGGGCCGCGCCTTCACCTACGACGTCAACACCAACACCAACTACAACCCCGAGGCCGAGGCCCTGGCCAGCCAGTCCGGGATGCGCGCCATCGCCCGCCATCTGGCGGCGCTGGCGGCCGAGGAAGCGGCACGCCTGCGCTCCCGTCACGCCGCCTGACCGGCGCGCGCGCAATCGCGCGGAGCGGGGTCGGATCGGGGCGGATCGGGGCCAGCCCGGCGCGCAAATCCGCGCATTCGAGCCCCAAATGCGCGCAAATGCGCGCAAATGGCCAATTCGGAATCGCCTAGTGATTTGATTCTATTCAGGAATCAGGTGTTGATCCTATCCGGGGGCGATTTTGGTGCAATGTCCTGCCCAGGCCGGTTCGGAACCCGGCCGGCGGTCCTGTCTCTCTTCACGGTTCCATCAGCGGCTCAGACTCCGGCGCAAACCGGGACCTGAACGGACCGAACGACATGGGAACTAGAGATTAGAAATTCAAGGGCGGGGATTCAGTTTTTTCTGCCGCTGTGAGCGAAAGCGCGAATCACGCCGTCAGGGACAAGGAGTCTGCCGAAGGTCGCCAATTTCCCACGGTCGATCAGTTGAATAACCTGTGATCGTGTAAGTCGTATGGAGCCCGTTCTGATCGGTGGCGACACGGATGTAATGGATTCGCCCAGCACTCAATTGCCAAGTCCCGAAATTGTGGGTCGCGGAGGAAGGGTGTACAGGAAATGCTCGGGTTCTGATTTCGGCTGTGCCTGGGGCAACATCGACGATCGCAAAATTGTCGGGGTAGAGCCGACAAAACGAATGCGAGCGTACGAAAACTAATGGCGCAATCTGTGCGGTTCTTTGATCCCAAGTGCGATAGAAGACCAACCTGGCCAATGTCGGATCGAATGGTTTTGTGAGATCGGTCCGATGCGGTTCGCCAAAATGGTGGATTCTCTCTTCTCGATAGCAGCCAGTCAGCGCGGCGACGAAAGCGACAGAAAAAAGAAATCTTCCGGGTATCGATTGAGTTTGAGGGCTGATCGGCGAGCAATGTCGCCTTTCCGAAACCGCTAGATCTCCCTTATTTCCTAGTGTGGCGCTCATTGTCTTGGACTTTCAGGTTTCACTGCGACAAGACGGCGGCGTCACACGATGTCTTGCGCAGCGATGCGAGAATGGTGGGTGTCGATCGATACGGATTGGACACCTGATAGTATGGAGTCACCTGATAGTCACTGAAGACATGTGACACCTGGAAGAAATAGCGTTCGCCGGCAACCACTTTGCCAGTGACCGAATCTCCTCCCGCACCCAAATACCGCTCCGGTTGAATAGTGACGGGCCCAGCCGCGACCTCGACTTCAAAATACGTTCCCCGATCCATGGTGCAGGTCGCTATCCCATTCACGTAGATGATGGGTCGAGGCACGGGACCGATCTGAAACGTTCGAAACATCACCAGCTGCGCCTTGCCTGCTTGGGGACGCGCCATCGCCGAGTGCGGCGATGCGGTCGGATAATTCGCCTCGGTCGCGGCGCAGCCGGCCAGAGCGAGTCCGGCGGCCAGCATGAAGAGGCGAACTGCAACGCGACGGACCATTGATCGCTTCCGTTGGGTTCCAAACGCGCAGCAACTTATTAGAGAAAATTATGCCGGCCCGCAACCGCCGCGCGTTGCGCGCGATCCGAAAAAATAGGGCATGATCGATCGACGCTCGATCGGAAAGCTCTCGACCGTCACTCCGGGCGATAGCGCCGCACCGCCTTTTCGTCCCATTCCATGCCATGCCCGGCGCGCGCCGGAATCGCGGCCGCGCCGTCGACGATCTCCAAAGGCTGGGTCAGGATCGGCGCCGCCCAATCGACGTATTCGAGATAATGCGCGCCCGGCGTCACCGCCAGGAGATGCGCGCTGATCTCGGGATAAAGATGCGAGGACATCGGCAGGCCCGCGCCTTGGGCCAGGGCGGCCGCGCGCACGAAGCCGCTGACGCCGCCGATCCGCGCCAGATCGGGCATGGTCAGATCGCCGGCGCCGGCGGCGATGGCGCGCGCCATGTCCTCGACCCCCCAGAAGTTCTCGCCCAATTGGATCGGGGTCTCGGCCGCGGCGCGGATGCGCGCATGACCGGCGTGATCGTGGGCGTCGGTCGGCTCCTCGATCCAGGCCAGGCCCTCGTCGTCGAGGGCATCGGCGCGCCGCACCGCCTCGCCCACCGCGAGTCCTTGGTTGTAGTCGGTCATCAGCGCGACCTTGGAACCGATGGCGCGGCGCACCGTGCGCACCGCCAGCAGGTCCTGCTCGAGCGTCGGATAGCCCAGCCGCAGCTTGATCGCCTTGAAGCCCTTGGCCAGCGATTTGGCCTCGGCGCCCAGCCTGGCCGGATCGGACAGGCCGAGGCCGTTGGAGTTGTAGGCCGGGATCGGCCGCCGGCTGCCGCCCAGCACCTCGACCAGCGGCTTGCCATGGGACTTGGCCAGCGCATCCCATGCCGCGCTGTCGAGGGTCGACATCGCCATCAGCACCAGGCCTTGCAGGCCCAGCAGCCGGAAGCGCCGCGCCAGCAGCCGTTCCAGATCGAACGGCGCCAGCGGCTGGCCGATCAGCATCGGCGCCATTTCCTCGACCAGCGCCGCCAAGGGCCGCAGCACCGCGGCCGAGGGACAGAAGGCATAGCCGCGCCCGATCATGCCGCCGGCTTCGAGATCGACCAGCAGCAAAGGCGCGAAGGTCACCGCGCCCGAGGCGGTGGCCAAGGGGCGCGGCATCGGCACATGCACCGCGCGGGCGCGGATGCGGCGAAGCGTGAGGGAGCGGTTTTCCATCCCGCGATAATGCCGGTGCGAAGACGCCCAAGTCCATGGAATCCCGGCTTGCCGGCCCTGGGCGAATCGCTTATGTTGCGGCGCACAATTTCCGCGAGGGTCGCCGATGACCGCCCAGACCGCCACCAAGCGCGAGCCCAGCCCGGCCGACGACCTCGACCCGGCGATGCGCGAACTGCACGGCGCCTATTTCGAGGACCTCAAGCTGGGCCAGACCGCCACCTTCGGCCGCACCATCACCGATGCCGACATCGTGCTTTACGCCGGGCTGTCGGGCGACACCAACCCGATCCATCTCAACCACGATTTCGCCTCGCCCAGCATGTTCCGCGGCCGCATCGCGCACGGCATGCTGACCGCGGGCCTGATCTCGACCGTGTTCGGCACCAAGCTGCCGGGGCCGGGCTGCATCTACATTTCGCAAAGCCTCAACTTCCGCCGCGCCGTGCGCGCCGGCGACACCGTGCTGGCGCGCTGCACCGTCACCAAGCTCGACGACGACAAGAAAATCGCCACCTTCGCCACGCTCTGCACCGTCAACGGCAAGTCGGTGCTGGACGGCGAGGCCTTGATCATGGTGCCGACCCGGCCATAATCCGGCGCGGCCGATTCCGCCGCCAGGGGTCTTGCTTGCGCATCTTCCGTCATGCCGCCGACGTTCCGGCCGACGCCCAAGGCGCGGCGGTCGCGATCGGCAATTTCGACGGCCTGCATCCCGGCCATCGCCTGGTGATCGGCCGCGCCCAGGAGGCCGCCAAGCGCCTGGGCGCGCCGGCCGGCGTGCTGACCTTCGAGCCGCATCCGCGCCAGTTCTTCCAGCCCGATGCGCCCTGCCTGCGGCTGACGCCGTTCCGGCCCAAGGCGCGGCTCTTGCAGGCGATGGGCCTCGATTTGATGTTCGCGCTGGCCTTCGATGCGGCATTGGCCGGGCTTTCGCCCGAGGCCTTCGTCGCCGAAATCCTGGCCAAGGCGCTGGGCCTCAAGCATGTCGTGGTCGGCTACGATTTCGTTTTCGGGAAAAAGCGCGCGGGCGACGCCAAGCGGCTGATCGCCGAGGGCGCGCGTCACGGCATCGCCGTGGATGTGATCGAGCCGGTGACCGCGGCCGGCGGCACGATCTATTCCTCGACCAAGGTTCGCGAGGCGCTGCTGGCGGGCGATGCCGCCGGCGCCGCCTCGATCCTCGGCCGCGAATGGGAGATCGAGGGCCATGTCCAGGCCGGCGACCGCCGCGGCCGCACCATCGGCTTCGCCACCGCCAATCTGATGCTGGAGGGCTATCTGACCCCGCGCCACGGCGTCTACGCGGTCAAGGCCTGGATCGAGGACGATCCCACGCCGCTGAAGGGAGTCGCCAATATCGGCCGGCGGCCGACCTTCGGCGGCGGCGGCGTGCTGCTGGAGACTCATCTGTTCGACTTCGCGACCGACATCTACGGCAAGCATATGCGCGTGGCGCTGGTCGATTTCATCCGCGAGGAACGCAAATTCCCCGGGCTTGAGGCGCTGAAGGCGCAGATCGAAACCGACGGCGCCGCGGCGCGGCGCATCCTGGCGGCATGAAGGCGGCGCTGGGCCTGCTTGCGGTCCTGGCCGCTTGCGCGGCCTGGGCCTCGGCCGATCTGGCGCCGGGGGTGCGGTTCAAGATCGGTCCGGCCGATCTGCCGGCGCCGCACGCCACGCCTTCGGTCAGCAACGGCGCCATCCCGGTGCCGCGGCCGGCCGATGCGCAACTGCGCGTGCCGCCGGGATTCGAGGCGCGGCTGTTCGCGGCCAACCTGTCGCATCCGCGCTGGCTGGCGGTGGCGCCGAACGGCGATGTGCTGCTGGCGGAATCCTCGGCCGGAAAACTGACCCTGCTGCGCGATGCCGATGGCGACGGACGGCCCGAGCTGGTGACCAGTTTCGTCGACGGCCTGGCGCGGCCGCATGGCATGGCCTTTCACGGCGATTGGCTTTATGTCGCCGATACCGAGCGGGTGTGGCGGATTCCCTATCGTGCCGGCGACACGCGCGCCCGCGCCCGACCCGAGGCGGTGACCGCCGACGGCGCGCTGGGTCCCGGCAGCGGGCACTGGACGCGCAATGTCGTGGTCGATCCCGCCGGACGGCATCTCTATGTCGCCATCGGCAGCCGCGGCAACATCGCCGAGGAACCGCTGCCGCGCGCCACCATCCAGCGCTTCCTGCTCGACGGTTCGGGCCAGGCCAGCTTCGCGCTCGGCCTGCGCAATCCGATCGGCATCGCCTTCCATCCCGCCACCGGCCGGCTGTGGACCGTGGTCAACGAGCGCGACGGGCTGGGCGATGGGCTGGTGCCGGATTACCTGGCCGAGGTGGTCGAGGGCGCGCATTACGGCTGGCCCCATGCCTATCTCGGCGGCCATCTCGATCCGCGCTACGGACGCGAGCGGCCCGACATCGTCGCCCGCGCCCGCGCGCCCGAGCTTTGGTTCGTCTCGCATTCGGCGCCGATCGGCCTGGCCTTCTACGACGGCGCCATGTTCCCGCCCGAATATCGCGGCGATGCCTTCGTCGCCCTGCAAGGGTCGTGGAATTCGGCCAAGCCGGTGGGCTACATGCTGGCGCGGGTGCCGTTCAAGGACGGCCGCCCGCTCGGCCACTACGAAAGCTTCGCCACCGGGTTCTGGGTCGCGGGATCCGAAACCGCGCGGGTGATCGGCAAGCCGGCCGGGGTGGCGGTGGCGCGCGACGGCGCGCTGCTGGTGGCCGACGATGTCGGCCGCGCGCTGTGGCGGATCAGCTATAGGCCCTGACGTATCGCGGTGCCGGAAACCGGCATCGCCAGCGACCACATCAGGCACCATTCGCCCGGCTTGAGGCGGCGGGCGAGGCGGTCGCGACGCCGTTTCCGCCGCAGCGCGGTCGCGGCCTGGCCGCGCAGCGCGCGGTGGCTGTGGCCGGGGCGGTTCCAGAACACCAATCTTGCGTTGCGCGCAAGCTCGCGCCAGCGCCGCCAGCGCGGAAGCTGCGCCAGGATGTCGGCGCCGGCCAGGAAGACGAAATCCCGGCCGGGACAGGCGCGCGCCAGCGCCGCCAGCGTGTCGACGGTGTAGCGCGTGCCGGCGCGGGTTTCGAAATCGCTGACCCGGATGCGGCGATGCGCCGCTAGGGCGCGGGCGCCTTGCAGCCTGTGCGCGAAGGGCGCCATGCCGGCTTCGGGCTTGAGCACGTTCTGCGGGCTGACCAGCCACCACACCCGGTCGAGCCCCAGCCGCGCCAGCGCGTCCAGGCTGAGCCGGCGATGGCCCCGATGCGCCGGATTGAACGAGCCGCCGAGCAGGCCTATGCGCGGACGCGGCACGGAATCAGGGCCGGATCTGGCCGTCGCCGCGCACCTGGTATTTGAAGGTGCACAACTGCTCGACCCCGACCGGCCCGCGCGCATGCAGCCGGTTGGTCGAGATGCCGATCTCGGCGCCCATGCCGAACTCGCCGCCGTCGGCGAACTGGGTCGAGGCGTTGTGCAGGAGGATGGCGGAATCGACCTCGGCCAGGAAACGCTCGGCCGCCTGCCGGTCCTCGGTGACGATGCACTCGGTATGGGCCGAGCCGTGGCGGGCGATGTGGTTCATGGCCTCGTCGATGCCGTCGACCACCTTCACCGCCAGGATGGCGTCGAGATATTCGGTGTCCCAGTCGGCCTCGCTGGCCGGCTTGGCGGCGGGAAAGACCGCGCGCGTGGCGGGGCAGCCGCGCAATTCGCAACCCGCCTTGGCCAGGTCTTCCAGCACCGCGGGCAGGATGCTGCGCGCGATCGGCCGATCGCACAGCAGCGTCTCGGCCGCGCCGCAGACCGACACCCGCCGCAGCTTGGCGTTGAGCGCGATGCGCCGCGCCTTGTCGGCATCGGCGCCCTCGTGCAGGTAGACGTGGCAATTGCCGTCGAGATGCGCCAGCACCGGAATCCGGCTTTCGTTCTGGACCCGCTCGATCAGCCCCTTGCCGCCGCGCGGCACGATGACGTCGACATGGCGGTTCATGCGCAGCAGCAGGCCGACCGCGGCGCGGTCCTGGGTCGGCACCAGCTGGATCGCGGCCGCCGGCAGCTCGGCCGCCGTCAGCCCCTCGACCAGGCAGGCATGGATGGCGCGCGAGGAATGGACGCTTTCCGAGCCGCCGCGCAGGATGGCGGCGTTGCCGGCCTTGAGGCAAAGCGCGCCGGCATCGGCGGTGACGTTGGGCCGGCTTTCGTAGACGATGCCGATGGTGCCCAGGGGCACGGCGACGCGGGCGATGCGCAGGCCGTTGGGCCGGGTCCATTCCGCCAGCACGCGGCCGACCGGATCGGGCAGGGCCGCGATCTCCTCCAGCCCCTTGGCCATGGCGGCGACGCGCTTTGGATCCAGCATCAGCCGTTCGCGCAGGGCGGCGGTCAAATCGCCGGCCGCGGCCAGGTCGCGGGCGTTGGCGGCCAGGATTTCGGGCTCGCGCCGGCGGATGGCGGCGGCGGCGGCGGTCAGCGCCCGGTCCTTG
>VGDZ01000018.1 GCA_016869515.1 Alphaproteobacteria bacterium
ACGGCAAGCATGGTCAAGGCCTATCTCGATCGCGAAATGACCTATGCCGCGCGGCGGGAGTTCGGGCGCGACCAGGTGGCCGATCTCAAGGGCGACGAGGGGCGGGTGCTGGCGAGCTATCAGCCGGGCCGGGCGCCGGCGCGACCCAAGCTGGCCAGCGTCGAGCCCGCGGCTCCGGCGGCCGGTGCGGGCGCAGGGGCCGGCGGCGCCAGCAACACCGAGCGCGCGTTCTGGGAATCGGCGACCAAGACTGACACCATCGAGGCCTACGAGCTATATCTTGGCCGCTATCCGCAGGGCGCCTTCGTCGATCTGGCGCGGCTCAATATTGCCAAACTGCGACCGCGCGTGGCGGCGGTGACACCGCCCTCGGCGCCCCCGCGTCCCCAACCGGCGCAGCCAGTGCAGCCGGCGGTGGGGCAATACCCTGCCGCGCCTTCGCCGGGCCAGGTCATTCGCGACTGTCCTGATTGTCCGGAGATGGTGGTAGTTCCGGCTGGACGGTTCACAATGGGCTCGCCGGCAGGGGAGCAGGGTCGGGGCTACGACGAAGGCCCGCAGCGGCAGGTGAGCGTCCGGTCGTTTGCGCTGGGCAAGACCGAGGTGACGTTCGCGGAATGGGATGCGTGTGTGAACGCGGGCGGGTGCAACACCCGTCCCAGCGATCAGGGCTGGGGGCGAGGCAACCGGCCGGTGATCAACGTATTGTGGGACGATGCCAAGCAGTACGCCACATGGCTGAGCCGAAGGACGGGGAAGCAATATAGGCTGCCGAGCGAGGCGGAATGGGAGTATGCGGCGCGGGCGGGGACAACGACGCGGTTTTCTTGCGGCGATAGCGATGCATGCCTGTCGGAGGTGGCTTGGTACAGTGCCAATTCGGGCAATCGGACGCAGCCGGTGGCGAGCAAGCAGGCCAATGGCTTCGGCCTGCACGACATGCACGGCAATGTGTGGGAGTGGGTGGAGGACTGCTACAAAGACAGCTACAGCGGCGCGCCGAGCGACGGCACAGCGAGGCTGGCAGCGGAGAGTTGTCTCCGTATCTTTCGCGGCGGCTCCTGGTTTAACGGTCCGGGGAATGCCCGCGCCGCGGTCCGCGGCCAGATTCCGTCGGGTGTCCCCAACTACTACGGCTACGGCTTCCGTATCGCGAGGACTAACTAGCCCCCTGTGCCTTTGATGTCCTGAGTATTCTGGACGGAATGGGACTCGCTACAGCGCAATGCTCGGCCGGGCGCTACCCAAGGGCCATCGCCACCCGCCAGCGCGCCAATTTGGCCGCATTCGCGCGCTGTAGGGCATCCGCGCGGCCTATCCAGGGCGATTTGGTCGAGGAATCAATGGCCTGAGGCCGGCGTAAGGGCGCCTTGGCGTCCCATTTCGTCCCGCCTTGGCCGCGCTACCTGGATGGTCTTGTGGATGGGCTGGAATCCGCAGCCCTTCCGAAAGCCGCGATATTTCAAATATTTACAAGGCATAAATGGCGGACTCGGCGGGATTCGAACCCACGACCTCTGCCTTCGGAGGGCAGCACTCTATCCAGCTGAGCTACGAGTCCGCGCGCGGCGGACCATAGGCAAGCCGGGTCCGGCTGTCAAAGCGCGCGAGCGCACCGGAGTCCGGCTTGCGCTCGGCCCGGGCCGCGCTATCATTGCCGCCGATTCAATCCTTTGCCGCGAGCCGCCATGTCGGATCAGGACAGCCATACCGTCGAACGCCCGGTCGTCGCCTGCGACGGCGGCGGCGGCGCGCTGGGCCATCCCCGGGTCTACCTCAACATGGGAACGCGCCGCGAGATCGCCTGCCCCTATTGCAGCCGCCGTTACGTGCTCAAGGACGAGGCGGCCCAAGCCGCCCATTGAAAAACCCAAGGAAGGAAATGCCCATGCGTTCGATCGTTTTGGCCGTGCTGGCGGCGCTGGTGCTTGCGGGCTGTGCCGACGACAGCGGTCCCAAGATCCCGCAACCGCTTTCGCCTCAGCCCACGGCCGCGCAGATGGATCCGGGCCTGAGCGTCCAGTTCTGGAAGTCGCCCTTCAACGACGTGAGCGAGGTGGAGCGCTATACCCAGCGCTATGCCGGCATCCCCGGCAAGGCCGTGACCATGCTCGATTTCGACTGGGGCAACGGCGTGGTGCTGGACAGCGCGCTGGCCAACGACGTCGGGGTCGAATTCCTGGGCGCGATCCGGCTGGACAAGCCGGGACGCTACGGCTTCACCGCGCTGTCGAACGACGGCGTGCGGGTGATGGTCGGCGGCGTGACCGTGACCGAGGATGGCGAACCCCATCCCGACCGCTGGTCGCGGCCCGGGCACATCGAAGTGGCGGCCGCCGGCTGGTATCCGCTGCGCGTGCTCTATTACGAAAAGCGCGGCACCGCCGTGCTGCGGCTCTATTGGCAGCAGCCGGGCGACGCCCAGATGTCGGTGGTCCCGGCGGCCGTTCTGGCGCGCAAGAAATAGGCCGCCGCGAAGCCCTTGCGGGCGGAGGCGGCTTTTCCTATTGTCCCGCGCCTTTCAAACCGGTCGCCGAAGTAGCTCAGCGGTAGAGCAATCGATTCGTAATCGATAGGTCCCGAGTTCGATCCTCGGCTTCGGCACCAGTTTGAGCGCGTTCAGCGATCCGGCCGGCCGTGCAGGCAGATCAGGGTCTGCTGGCCGGCGGCGATCAGCGTCCGCTTCTCGCCCTCGACCGCCCACACCTTGAGATCGGTCACCGCCAGCGTGCGCCCGGGCTTGATCACCTGGCCCTCGGCCTCGAGCCGCTCGCCCTTGCCCGGCGCCAGCAGGTTGAGCTTGTATTCGACCGTCAGGATCGAGGCATCGGCCGGGAACAGCGAAAACGCGGCATAGCCGCCGGCGCTGTCGGCGATGGCGCCGGTAACGCCGCCATGGAACAGCCCGTGCTGCTGGGTCAGGTCGGACCGATGCGGCAGCAGGATCGTGGCCCGGCCCGGTTCGACCGTCACAAGCCGCGCGCCGATCATGGTCATGAAGTCCTGGCGCGCGAAACTGTCGCGCACCCGCGCCGCGAAATCCGGATCGGGCGCCGTCAGGCGCTTCCCCGCCGCCATCAGCCGATCGCCCGCTCTTGCCCAGCCCAATAGGGCGCGCGCAATTCGCGCTTCAGCACCTTGCCGATGGTCGAACGCGGCAGGGACTCGCGGAATTCGACCGCGCTCAGGCGCTGGGCCTTGCCGAGCTTGGCGTTGACCCAGTCGCGCAAGGCCTCGGCGCCGATGCCCGCGCCCGGCTTGCGCACCACCAACGCCAGCGGCGTCTCGCCCCAGGCCTCGGACGGCACGCCGATGACGGCGGATTCGTCGACCTCGGGATGGCCGGCCAGCAGGAGTTCGATGTCGGCCGGGTAGACGTTGAAGCCGCCCGAGATGATCATGTCCTTGCCGCGATCGAGCAAGGTGAGGAACCCGTCCGCATCCATCCGCCCCATGTCGCCGGTGCGCATGAACACTCGCCCGTCGGGATGGGTCCAGTCCATGGCGCGGGTCTTGCCGGGCTGCTTGTAGTAGCCCGACATGGTGTTCGAGCCGCGGCCGACGATCTCGCCGACCTCGCCCGGCGGCAGGATGCGGCCCGCGGCATCGATCGTCAGCGCCTCGCTGTCGGGGGTCGGCTTGCCGACGGTGTGAAGCTTGTCGGGATAGAGGCCGCAATCGAGCGAGAACACGCAGCCGCCCTCGGTCAGGCCGTAGCTTTCGACCATGCGGCCGGGCCAGCGATCGAGAATGTCGCGCTTCAAGGCCGCCGACAACGGCGCGCTGGTCGACTGCTTGAGCCGGAAAGCGGACAGATCGAAGCGGCCGAAATCGGGATGCGCCAGGATGCGCTTGTACTGCACCGGCACCAGCATGGCGTTGGTGACGCGGTGCCGCTGGCAGAGTTCGAGGAACCCCGCCACGTCGAACCGCCGCATCAGCACCACGGTTCCGCCCAGCGCCAGCGTCGGCAGGAAACTGACCAAGGTGGTGTTGGAATAGAGCGGCGTCGAGCACAGCGTCACCGAATCGTTGTCGTAGCCGGCGGCGCGCTGGCGCTCGACATGGCCCGAACGCATCGCCTGGGAATGGACGATGCCCTTGGGCGCGCCGGTGGTGCCCGAGCTGTAGATCATGTTGCAGTCGGAATCCTCGGGCGGCTCGATGCCGGGATCGCCGCCGCGGCCGCGGGCCAGGAAATCCCGGTAGGCGACGAAGCCCGCGCGCTCGAAATCCAGCGCCACCAGCCCGCCCGGCACCAGCTTGCCCAGGCCCGCCAGATGCGCCTCGATCAGCGGCAAATCGTCGGCCGCGACGAACAGCGCCTTGGCGTCGCAGTCCTCGATCATCGCCGCCAGTTGCGCGCCCGCCGCCATGGTCGACAGCGGCACCACGCAGGCGCCGGCGCGCAGCGCGCCGATGTAGATCGCGGCATAGGCGATCGAATTGGGCGCCAGCACCGCGACCTTGTCGCCGATGCCGACGCCGAGCCCGATCAGGGCCTGGGCGATGCGATCGGTCAGCGGCACGAAATCGCGCCAGCAGACGGTCGTCCCGCCCTCGATCAGCGCCGGCTTGCTTCCCTGGCCGGCATGGTCGCCGACCCTGCGGCCGACCGATCTGTACGCGTCCATGCCGTCCGTCCTCAATGCGACAACCGCCATTCCTCCAGGTCCAGCTCGCGCTGGATGCGGTGCAGGGCCTCGTCGCCGATCTGGCCCTCGCGCCGCAGCTTGACCAGGCGCCGCCGCGCCGCCGCCACCGCCGCCATCCGCACCGCCCGCACCGTCCCGGCCTCGCCGCCGGTCGTCGGGTCCAGCGCCTCGGCGCGCCGCGCCTGCTGCTGGTATTCCAGCCGCACGGCGGCGATCGCGGCGGGCGATTGTGTGCCCTCGCCCGACAGCGAATCAAGCGCCGCCAGCGCGGCGTGGTTGATCTTGAGCCGGGCCAGCCGCTCCTCCTCCTCGGCATGGGCGTCGGCGCCGACGCCGAGGAAGCGGATCAAGGGCGCCAATGTCAGCCCGTTCAGCACCAGCGTGACGACGATGGTGGCGAAGGTCAGCAGGATCAGGGTCTGCCGGCCGGGAAACGGCTCGCCGGCGCCGGTCAGAAGCGGCACCGCCAGCACCGCCGCCAGCGAGACGATGCCGCGCATGCCGCACCAGCCGACGATCGTCACCTCGCGCTTGGACGGTTTCGGCTCGGTCTCGCGCACATGCCGCGACAGCAGCCGCGGCAGGAAGGCGCCGGGAAACACCCAAGCCATGCGCACCAGGATCGCGGTCAGCGATATCGCCCCCACCTGCAGCGCGAACCGCGTCCAATCGGTGACGCTGTCCAGCGCCGCCGGCAATTGCAGGCCGATCAGGATGAAGATCAGGCCATTGAGCGCGAACACCACCACCCCCCACATGGCATGGGCCTGGACGCGGGTCTCGGCCGAGAACACCTCGGGCGCGTGCCAGCCGCGCATCAGGCCCAGCGCCACCACCGCCAGCACGCCCGAGGCATGGACATGTTCGGCGGCGAGATAGGCGGCATAGGGCAGCACCAAGGACAGCAACAGCTCGATCTGGGAATCGCCCATATGGCGATAGGCCCATACCGCCGCCCAGCCCAGAGCCGCGCCGATGGCCAGGCCGCCGGCGGCAACGCCGACGAAAGTCGCCGTCGCCTCGGCCAGCGAGAACGCGCCGGTCAGCGCCGCGGCGACGGCAAATTTGTAGAGCACCAGCCCGGTGGCGTCGTTGACCAGGCTTTCGCCCTCGAGGATGGTGACCACACGCCGCGGCACCTTGAGCCGCGACAGCACCGCCGTCGCCGCCACCGCATCGGGCGGCGACAGCACCGCCCCCAGCACGAAGCACGCCGCCCAGGGCAGTTCGGGCAGGATCGCCTTGGCGGTAGCCGCGATCGCCAGCGTGGTGACGATCACCAGCCCCACCGCCAGCATCGAAATCGAACGCAGATGCCGCTTGAAGTCGCGCCAGGAGGTGAAGATCGCCGCCTGATAGAGGATCGGCGGCAGCACGATCGGCAGCAGCCAAGCCGGATCGAATTCGAGTTCGGGCAGGCCGGGAACGAATCCCAGCGCCAGGCCGCCCAGGGTCAGCGGCACCGGATAGGGCAGCTTGAGGCGCTCGGCCGCCCAGGCCAGCGCCACCGCGCAGGTCATCAGCACCAGGATGACTTCGACTTGGCTCATGGCCGAAAGTTATAGCCTCGGGCCGCGTTCGCGGACATCATGACGTTGCAAGGACGGAGTCGCGGTGAGCGGAGTTGCGGGCACGGGGCGCGGGCGCGGCATCGCCCTGATGGTGACGGCGGTGGCGCTGTTCGCCGCCATGGACGCGGTGGTCAAGCATGTGGTGGCCGAGACCGATCCGCTGCAGACCACCTTCCTGCGCTATTTGGTGCAGTTCGTGCTGATGCTGGCTTTGGTGCGCGAGCCGTCCTTGGGCGATCTGCTGCGCAGCGAACGCAAGGGGTTGCTGGCGCTGCGCGGCTTTCTGCTGCTGGCCTCGACGCTGATGTTCTTCACCGCGCTGCGCCACATTCCGCTGGCCGACGCCACCGCCATCGGCTTCGTCTCGCCCTTGTTCGTCACCGCGCTGTCGGTGGTGGCGCTGCAAGAGAAGGTCGGCCCGCGGCGCTGGACCGCGGTGGCGGTCGGGCTTGCCGGCGGACTCCTCATCATCCGGCCGGGCTTCGGCGATTTCCATTGGGCGATGGTGCTGCCCTTGGGCATGGCGCTGCTGTTCGCCGGCTTTCAGATCCTGACCCGGATCCTGAATCGCACCGAGCCGCCCTTGCGCACCCTGTTCTGGACCGGGCTGGTCGGCACCTTCGGCGCGCTGCCCTTGCAGCCGCTGGTGTGGGCCTGGCCGCGGCCGGAAGTCTGGCTGCTGATGATCCTGGTCGGCGCGGTCGGCACCTTCGGCCATTACCTGCTGATCCAGGCCTATCGTCACGCCCCGGCCTCGGTGCTGTCGCCCTTCGTCTTCAGCCAGCTGGTGACGGCGGCGCTGCTGGGCTGGCTGGCGTTCGATCACGTGCCCGACGGCCCGACCGTGCTGGGGGCGCTGATCATCGTCGCCAGCGGGCTTTACGTCTTTCATCGCGAGACGGTGGTCGCCCGGCCCGCGGCGCCGAGCTGAAATCAGCGCGCCTGCTTGTGATATTCGGGGTTGGGGATCATGTCGACCGCCGACGCCATGCGGTTCGACATGTTGAAGAAGCTGGCGACGGCGGCGATGTCCCAGATGTCGCGGTCCGAGAACCCGGCCTCGCGCAGGCGCTGGCGGTCGGGTTCGCCGATCTCGTGGCCGCGCTCGGTCATCTTGACCGCGAAGTCGAGCATGGCGCGGTGCCGCGGGCTCAGCTCGGCGACGCGGTAGTTGATCGCCATCAACTCGCCCAGCGCCGGATCGCCCGAGTACTGCCGCACCGCCGCGCCATGCGCCACCACGCAATAGAAGCAGCGGTTGGTCGCCGACACCGCCACCGCGATCATCTCGCGTTCGAGCTTGCCGAGGCCCGACTCGCCCAGCATCAGCTCGTTGTAAAAGGTCATGAAGCCGCGCAGCTTGTTCTGGTCGAAGGCGTAGGCCCGCAGCACGTTGGGCACCAGGCCCAGCTTCTCGACGCATTTGTCGAAATACTTCTTGATGTCGGCATCGAGCGTCGCCGGTTCCTTGAGATCCAGCGCGGTGACGTATTTGGGCTGGGACATGACTTCTCCTTCAGCCGCACTGGGCGCGGTGACGCAGCATGTGATCGGCCAGGACGCAGGCCAGCATCGCCTCGCCCACCGGCACGGCGCGGATGCCGACGCAGGGATCGTGCCGGCCCTTGGTGACGATCTCGGTGTCGCGGCCCTGGCGATCGACGGTCTCGACCGGGGTCAGGATCGAGCTGGTCGGCTTGACCGCGAATCGCACCACGAGCTCCTGGCCGGTCGAGATGCCGCCGAGGATGCCGCCGGCATGGTTCGACAAGAACACCGGCCGGCCGTCGTTGCCCGCGCGCATGCGATCGGCGTTCTGCTCGCCGCGCAAGGCGGCGGCGCCGAAACCGGCGCCGATCTCGACGCCCTTGACGGCGTTGATGCTCATCATCGCTTGGGCGATGTCGGCATCGAGCTTGCCGTAGACCGGCGCGCCCCAGCCCGCCGGCACGCCCGAGGCGCGGACCTCGATCACCGCGCCGATCGAGGACCCCGCCTTGCGCACGCCGTCGAGCAATTCCTCCCAGCGGCCGACCACGCCGGCATCGGCGGCGAAGAACGGGTTGCGCTCGACCTCGGCCCAGTCCCAGCGCGCCGGATCGGCCGCGATCTCGCCGATGCGGATCACGGCGCCGCGCACGCTGACCTCGGCTCCCAGCACCTTGCGGGCGATGGCGCCGGCGGCGACCCGCATCGCCGTCTCGCGCGCCGATTGCCGCCCGCCGCCGCGATGGTCGCGCAGGCCGTATTTGGCGATGTAGGTGTAGTCGGCATGGCCGGGGCGGAACTTGTCCTGGATGTCGGAATAGTCCTTGGAGCGGGCATCGACATTGTCGATCAACAGCCCGATCGGCGTGCCGGTGGTGACGCCTTCGAAAACGCCGGAGACGATGCGCACGCGGTCGGGTTCCTGGCGCTGGGAGGCGAAGCGGCTCTGCCCCGGGCGGCGGCGATCCAGCCAGGGCTGGATGTCGGATTCGCCGAGCGCGATGCGCGGCGGGCAGCCGTCGACCACGCCGCCGATCAGCGGCCCGTGGCTTTCGCCGAAAGTGGTGACCTGGAACAGCCGGCCGAAGCTGTTGTGCGACACCGCTAGCCGCCTAGACCGTGGCGATGTCGGGCGCGTCCACCGATTTCATGCCGACGACGTGATAGCCGCTGTCGACATGCAGCACCTCTCCGGTCACGCCCGTGCCGAGGTCCGAAAGCAGGAACACGCCGGCGCCGCCGACCTCGTCGATGCTGACGTTGCGCTTGAGCGGCGCGTTGTATTCGTTCCACTTCAATATGTAGCGGAAGTCGCCGATGCCCGAGGCCGCCAGTGTCTTGATCGGCCCGGCCGAGATGGCGTTGACGCGGATGCCGCGCCCGCCCAGGTCGACCGCCAGATAGCGCACGCTGGCCTCGAGCGCGGCCTTGGCCACGCCCATGACGTTGTAGTGCGGCACCACCTTCTCGGCGCCGTAATAGCTGAGGGTCAGCAGGCTGCCGCCCTGGTCCATCAGCTTCTCGGCGCGCTGGCAGACCGCGGTGAAGGAATAGCAGCTGATGTTGAGGCTCATGGCGAAATTGTCGGGCGTGGTGTCGACATAGCGCCCCTTGAGCTGCTCCTTGTCGGAATAGGCGATGGCGTGGACCAGGAAATCCAGCTTGCCCCATTCCTTGGCCAGGCGATCGAACACCGCGTCGATCGATTCCGGCTTGGCGACGTCGCAATCGACCAGCAGCGCGCTGCCGAGCTGCGCCGCCAGCGGCCGGACGCGCTTTTCGAATGCCTCGCCCTGGTGGGTGAAGGCCAGTTCGGCACCCTGGGCGCGGACCGCCTTGGCGATGCCCCAGGCGATCGAACGCTCGTTGGCGACTCCCATGATCAGGCCCTTCTTGCCGGCCATCAGGGGAGAGGAAGGCGTCATGACGGTCCTCGGTGCTAGACTGAAGGAGGGATTCGCGCGGCATGGTACACGAGGCAAGGCCCTAATCAATGCCGAGCAGAACGGCGGTTCTGGTCTTGGTCCTGGCGGGATTGGGGGCCTGCACCCTGGCCGAACGCTGCCCCGATCCTTCGCTGCGGCCGGCGCGGGCGCCCCTGGTCCAGCCCCGGCCCGAGGCCGAAGCCCGCCTTGCCCTGGTCGAACTGGCCTACGAGGAGTGGCGGCGCTTCGGCCAGCCGACCATAACCTGGCGCGGGCCCGGGTCGGGCGAGCGCCAAGCGGGCCTGAGCGATCGCGATGCCCGCGGCGCCGCCATGGTCGCGGGCTATTGGCGCACGCTGGGTCATGACTGGCCCGAGCGGCGCTGCGCCACGCCCTGGTCGGCGACCTTCGTCTCGCAGCTCATGATCCGCGCCGGGGTCGGTGCGCGCGAGTTCGAACCGGCGGCGGCGCATTGGATCTACCTGCGCGCCATCGCCGCCCAGGCCCAGGACCCGACGGCGCGCTTTCGGATCGTCGCCCCCGACCGGATCGCGCCGCGGCCGGGCGACCTGATCTGCCATGGCAGGGGAATCGGCCGGCGCGGATTCGATGCCGCCAACATCCCCGAGGGCGCGCCGCTGCATTGCGATCTGGTGGTCGCCAACCGCGACGGTTGGCTGGACGCCATCGGCGGCAACGTCTCGGGCGCCGTCACTCTCAGCCGCCGGCCGGTCGATGCCGCCGGTCGCCTGCCGGCGGCGTCGGATCAGCCCTGGTTCGCGGTGGTCTCGAACCGGCTGGGCGAGACGGCGGCGCCGCCCCGCCCGGGGCCTACTTCTTGAACCGCGCCCAACGCCATTGCGGGGTATCGATGGCGTTGATCGGGGTGTCAAACTTGCTGGCCATCGACCAGGTGATGATCTGGTGGTGCAGCGGGATGTAGACGATGTCGTCCAGCACCTGCTGCCAGGTGTCGAGAATCATGCGGTCGCGCTTGTCGGCCTGGACCTCGCGCGACATGGCATCGGTCAGCTCGTCGACCTTGGGATTCGAATAGCCGGTGAAGTTCCACGCCCCCTTGCTGGCGTAGAGGAACGAGAACACGTAGTGCGAATCCAGCGTTGGCACGCCCCATCCCAGCATGAAGAAGTCGGATTCCTTCTTCTGCAGCTTGGGGAAGTGCAGCGACTTCGACTGCAAGTCGAGTTGTACCTTGATGTTGATACGCGCCAGCATGGCGGTGATCGCCTGGCAGATATCCTCGTCCTTGACATAGCGATCGTTGGGGCAATCGAGCTTGGTCGAAAAGCCGTTGGGATAGCCGGCCTCGGCCAACAGCTTGCGCGCCCCGTCCTGGCTGAACGACAGGCGCTTGTCGTGCGAGGGCAGGTAGCCGTGCACGCCCGGCGAGGTGGTCGAGCCGGCCGGGATCGCCTCGCCGCGCATGACGCGGGTCTTGATCGCCTCGATGTCGATCGCCTGGTAGACCGCCTGGCGCACGCGCTTGTCGGCGAAGGGGTTCTTGCCCTTGACGTCGGACACGCGCAGCTCGGGACGCGCCATGTCCATGCCCAGGAAGATGGCGCGGATCTGGTTGATCTGCTTGGAGTGCAGGGCGCGGCTGGCGTTGATGCGGGCGATGTCCTGCACCGGCGGATCGGTGACGATGTCGATCTCGCCCGACAGCAGGGCGGCGACCCGCGTGCCGTCGTTCTTGATCGGGGTGAAGACGATGCGGTCGATGTTGTGGGGATCGTCCTTGTGGCCCCACCAGTCGGCGTTGCGCGCCAGCTCGGTGCGCGCGTCCGGCTCGCGCCGCACCAGCCGGAAGGGACCGGTGCCGTTGGTGTTGCGCACGGCGAAGGTGTCTTCCTTGTCCTTGTAGTTCTGCGGCTTCTGGACGTTGTTCTTCTCGGCCCAGGCCTTGGACATGACGCCGATATTGGTCACCTGATCCGACAGGATCGGATTGGGACCCTTGGTGTGGAATCGCACGGTCGTGGCATCGACCTTCTCGATCCGCTCGACCGAGGCGATGCTAGGTGCGGAAGTCCGAGGTCGGCGCCATCGCGCGTTCGAAGGTGAACACCACGTCGTCGGCGCTGAAGGCCGAGCCGTCGTGGAACTTGACGCCCGTGCGCAGCTTGAACTCCCAGGCATTGCCCTCGACCGCGCGCCAGGACACCGCCAGGCCGGGTTCCTTCTCCAGCTTGGCGTTGCGGCGGATCAGCGGCTCGTACATCTGCAGCATCATGGTGGTGGTCTGGCCCTCGTTCTGCGAATGCGGATCGAGGGTCAGCGCGTCGCCCTGGTTGGCCCAGCGCAGCACGTTCTCGGCCGCGGCCGGCATGGCCGCGACCAGCGCCAGCGCCGCGACGCCGGCCAAAAGCGGAATTCGGTTCATGGGGTTCCTCCCTTTATGGCCCGAGGCTGGCGAATCGCGCCGCCTTAGGCGAGTCTGCGGCGATGGACAGGCTGCCGGTCGAAGACGCCCTGCCCGCGCTGTTGGCGGCGCTGGAGAAGGGCGGCAATGCCGTGCTGACCGCGCCGCCCGGCGCCGGCAAGACCACGCTGGTGCCGCCGGCGCTGGCGGCGGCAGGCTGGGCGCGCCAGGGCAAGATCCTGGCGATCGAGCCCCGGCGGCTGGCGGCGCGGGCGGCGGCGCGGCGCATGGCGGCGCTGGCCGGCCAGCCGGTCGGGCGCGACATCGGCTATCGCGTGCGGCTGGATGCCAAGCCCGGCCGGCGGATCGAGGCGCTGACGCCGGGGGTCTATCTGCGCCTGCTGCAGGAACGGCCCGACCTTGGTGGCGTCGCCGCCGTGCTGTTCGACGAAATCCACGAGCGCGCGCTGGAGATCGATCTGGCGCTGGCGCTGACCCGCGAGGCGCAAGGCGCGCTGCGGCCCGATCTGCGGCTGGTGGCGATGTCGGCCACGCTCGATGCCGGGCCGATCGCGCGGCTTCTGGGCGATGCGCCGGTGGTCGGCAGCCAAGGCCGGTCCTATCCGGTGAGCGTGGCCTATCTCGAGCGCGATCCCGAGGATGCGGTGGCGGCGATGGCGCCGGCGGTGCGGCGGATGCTGCGCGAGCGCGCCGGCGACATCCTCGCCTTCCTGCCTGGCGGCGGCGAAATCCGCCGCGTCGCCCGGCAGTTGGAAGACCTGGACGAGCTGGTGCTGCCGCTTTACGGCGATCTTCCCTTCGAGGACCAGGACCGCGCCATCAGCCCCGATCCCGGCGGCCGGCGCAAAGTCGTGCTGGCGACCGCCATCGCCGAGACCAGCCTGACCATCGAGGGCATCGGCACCGTGATCGACAGCGGGCTGGCGCGCGGCCCGCGTTACGATCCGCGCAGCGGGTTGACGCGGCTTGCGACCGGGCGGGTGTCGCTGGCCGCGGCCGAACAGCGCCGTGGCCGCGCCGGACGCCTTGGCCCAGGACATTGCCTGCGGCTGTGGAGCGAGCCCGGCCAGCGCCAACTGGCGCCCTTCACGCCGCCCGAAATCCTTTCGGCCGATTTGGCGCCGCTGGCGCTGGAATTGGCGGTGTGGGGCACCAAGGCCGAGAGCCTGCCCTGGCTGGACCCGCCGCCCGAAGCGGCGCTGCGCGAGGCCGAGGCGCTGCTGCGCGATCTCGGCGCCTTGGACGAGTCCGGTCGCGCCGGCGACATGGGACGGGCGATGGCCGCGCTCGGCACCCATCCGCGGCTGGCGCATACGATGCTGCGGGCGCGCGATCTCGGATTGGGCGCAAGCGCGGCCTGGTTGGCGGCCTTGATCGAGGAACGCGATCCGCTGCGCGCTCCGCCGGGCCAGCGCCTGGCCGATCTGCGGCTGCGCATCGAGATCCGCCACCGCCCGATCGTCGAGGCCGCGCGCCAGCACCGCAAGCGGCTGGGCATCGGCGAGGACACGATCGAAGCGGATCGCCTGGGCCTGGTCGCGGCGCTGGCCTATCCCGACCGCATCGCCCGCCGCCGACCGGGCGCGGCGCCGCGCTATCTGCTGGCCAACGGGCGCGGCGCCGCCCTGCCCGGCTACGATCCGCTCGGCCGCGAGGAGTTCCTGAGCGTGGTCGAATTGGATGGCGCCCTGCCCGAAAGCCGCATTTTCCTGGCGGCGCCGATCGACCGCGCCGAGATCGAATCCGAATTCGCCGCCCGCATCGTCGCGGCCGACAGCATCGCCTGGGATGCGCGCGAGGGCGCCATCCAAGCCCGCCGCGAACGGCGCCTGGGCGCGATCGTGCTGGAGGCGAGGGAGATCGCCGACATCCCGCCCGAGCGCCGCATCGCGCTTCAGGCCGATGCCATCCGCGCCCTGGGCCTGGACGTCCTGCCCTGGGGCGAAGCGGCCCGGGATTTGCGGGCGCGGGTCGGATTCCTCCATCGCCTCGATCCCGCCTCCTGGCCCGATTGGTCCGATGACGCGCTGTTGGCGTCGCTCGAAGACTGGCTGGGTCCGGCGCTTTACGACAGCGCGCGGCGGGCGCACTGGGCCAAGTTCGATCTGGCGGCGGCGCTGCGGGCGCAATTGGACCGGCACCGGCAGGCCGCGCTCGAGCGCGAGGCGCCGACGCATCTCGCCGTGCCGTCGGGAAGGCGACACGCGGTCGATTACGCCGATCCGGCGGCGCCGGTGCTGGCGGTCAAGCTGCAGGAGATGTTCGGCGCCACCGCCTCGCCGCTCTTGGCATCAGGGCGCGTGGCGGTGGTGCTGCATTTGCTGTCGCCGGCCGGGCGGCCGTTGCAAGTCACGCGCGATTTGGCCGGGTTCTGGGCCGGCGCCTATGCCGAGGTGAAGAAGGACATGCGCGGCCGCTATCCCCGCCATCCCTGGCCCGACGATCCGCGCGCCGCCCCCGCCACCCACCGCGCCAAGCCGCGCGGCTAGACCGCGATCGGTAGATGGGGAATCGCGGTCCAGGGCGAGATACCAAGGCATAACGCTCTCTAGGATTTGAAAGCCGGCCGGGACGGGGCAATAATGCCGCCATGATCAAGGGCAAGCCCGCCGCCCGGGGCAATCCTGCGCCAAGCGCCCCAGCGCCGCCTGCGCGCACCGAGACTGCCGGCGGCGAGCCGGTGGCAATGCTGGCGCTGGACCGGATGCTGGATCCGGATGCGCTGCAGACGCGGATGCGCGATGCCAATCTCAACAAGCTGCGGGTCATGACCGACAAGAACCCCGATGCCGCCTTGGCGGTGATCCGGCGCTGGATGGCGGGCGGAAGCTGACCGTGAACGTCGACATCATGGCGCGCTTTCGCGCCTTGCCCACGCCCTCGGCCAGCCGCCTGCTGGGGGTCGAGCCGGTGGCGTTCGATGCCGAGGCCGGGCGGGCGGTGCTGGCCTTCGCCGCCAAGCCCGAATTCCTCAACCCCATGGGCACGCTGCAAGGCGGCTTCATGGCGGCGATGCTGGACGAGGCGATGACGGTCGCGGCATTGGTCAAGACCGGCATGACCGTGATGCTGCCGACGTTGGAGATGAAGATCAGCTTTCTGGCCCCGGGCAAGACCGGGCGGCTGATCGCCACCGGCCAGGTGGTGCGCCTGGGCAAGCGCGTCGCCTTCCTCGAAGGTCGGCTGGAGGACGAGGCGGGGACGCTGCTGGCGCTTTCCAGCGCCACCACCAGCGTCGTGGCGCGCGACAAACTGGGGGGCACCCATGCCAAGCCTTAGGACACATTGCATCGTCGCGATTTTGGCCGGGCTGATCGCGGCGCCGACGCTGGCCCAGGACAAGCCGATCCGGGTGCTGGTGGGCTATCCCGCCGGCGGCACTTCGGACATCGTGCCGCGGCTGATCGCCGAGCGGGTCAAGGACCGCCTCGGCCAGACCATGGTGGTCGAGAACCGGGTCGGCGCCGCCGGCCAGATCGCCGCCCAGCAGGTCAAGGCGGCGCCGGCCGACGGCTCGGTGCTGCTGTTCACGCCCTTCGCGGCGACGGTGATCGCCAAGTTCACCTATCCCAAGCTGGCCTACGATCCCGACAAGGATTTCGTGCCGGTGTCCTTCGCCGGCCATACCCCGATCGCGCTGGCGGTGGGACCGCAGCTCGGGGTCGGCTCGCTGCGCGATTTCTCCGGCTGGGCCAAGGCCAACGCCGCCAAGGCCAGCTATGGCAGCCCGGCGGCCGGCTCGGCGCCGCATTTCCTCGGCCTGTTGTTCGCGCGCGAGGCCGGGATCGAGCTGGTCCACGCCGCCTATCGCGGCAGCCCGCCGGCGGTCAACGACACCGCCGCCGGCCATATCGCCGCCACCGTCACCGTGCTGTCGGACCTGCTGGCGCCGCACAAGGCGGGACGGATCAAGGTGCTGGCGGTGGCCAGCGAGGGACGCAGCGCGCTGGCGCCCGACCTGCCGACCTTCCGCGAGCTTGGCTACGGCAACGTCGTCGGCACCACGATCTACGGCTATCACGCCCCGGCCGGAACGCCGGCCGCGGTGGTGGCGCGCCTCAGCGAGGCGATCAACGCCGCGGTGCGGGCGCCCGATCTGGCGTCGCGCTTCGCCGACATGGGCTTCGATCCGGTCGGCGACGGCGCCGAGGCCTATGGCCGGCTGCTGGCGGCGGAATCCGCCAAATGGGGCCCGATCATCAAGGCCTCGGGCTTCACCGCCAGCGATTAGGCCTTGACGCTCGCGGGCGCGGCGGGCCAAACACGAGCCAACGACTTCACGGGGAGGACATGGACCATGGGCAAGCTATCGCGGCGCACGATGTTGGCAACCTCGGGGGCGCTGCTGGCGGCGCCGGCCATCGTCCGCGCGCAATCGACCGTGACGCTGCGCCTGCATCACTTCCTGCCGCCGGTGTCGAACGTCCACGCCAAGCTGCTGGCACCCTGGGTGCAGAAAGTCTCCGACCGCTCGGGCGGCCGGCTCAAGATCACCATCTTCCCCTCGATGCAGCTGGGCGGCACGCCGCCGCAGCTTTACGACCAGGCCCGCGACGGCGTCGCCGACATCGTCTGGACCCTGCCCGGCAACACGCCGGGCCGCTTCCCCTCGACCGAGGTGTTCGAACTGCCCTTCATCGCCTCGCGCCGCGGCGTGCCCAACGCCCGCGCCAGCCAGGAATTCGCCGATACGCATCTCGGCCAGGAGACGCGGGAGGTCAAGCTGCTGTCGTTCTGGTCGCACGATCGCGGCCTGATCCACGCCAACAAGCAGGTGCGGACCATGGACGACCTGCGCGGCCTCAAGCTGCGCTTTCCGACCCGGCTGGCGGGCGAGGCGCTGCGCGCGCTGGGGGTCAACGCCATCGGCATGCCGATCCCGCAAGTGCCCGAAAGCATCGCCCAGAAGGTGATCGACGGCTGCGTCGTGCCGTGGGAGGTGGTGCCGGCGATCAGGGTGCACGAACTGCTCAAGTTCCACACCGACATTCCGGGCTCGCCGACGCTTTATACCGCGTCCTTCTTCCTCGCCATGAACAAGGCCAAGTACGACGGCCTGCCGGCCGATCTCAAAGCGGCGATCGACGCCACCACCGGCATGCCCTTCGCCACCGACGCCGGCAAGGTGTGGGACGAGGCCGGCGCCGAAGTCGAGGCCATGGTCAAGGCGCGCGGCAACACCATCACCGTCATCGCCGAGGACGAGAAGGCGCGCTGGGTCAAGGCCACCCAGCCGGTGGTCGAGGCCTGGCTCAAGGCGACGTCCGAGAAGGGTCTCAACGGCGCCAGGCTGCTGGAGACCGCGCGGGCGCTGATCGCCAAGCACGAAAAGGCCTGAGCGGCGGTTCCGGCCCCGGCCGGCCGTGATTCGGGTCTGTCAGGCGGTCGCCGTCGCCGGCGGCGTGCTGACGCTGGCGCTGGCGCTGTTGGTGATGGCCAGCGTGCTGGGACGCTGGCTGTGGGGCCAGCCGGTGCCGGGCGATTTCGAGTTCGTGCAGATGGGCACGGCGCTGGCGATCTTCGCCTTCCTGCCGCTGGCCCAGGCGCGCGGCGGCAACGTCATCGTCGACAGCTTCACGACGCGGCTGCCGCCACGCTTTCGGAACACGATCGACGCCGCCTGGAACCTGGTCTACGCCGCGACCATGGCCACCATCGCCGTCAGCATGGTGCGCGGCACGCTCGAGAACCGCGACAACCATACCGCCACCATGGTGCTGCAGCTGCCGGTGTGGCCGGCGCTGGCGGTCAGCACCGCGCTGTTGATCCTGCTGGCGGCGGTGGCGGCCTGGACCGCGCTGGCCCGGCCGAAGGGGCCCGGAGCATGAGCGAGCCCGCGGTCGCGCTGCTGGGTTTCGTCGTCATGCTGGGGCTGATCGCGCTGCGCATGCCGGTCGGCCTGGCCATGCTGGTGACCGGCGCGGTCGGCTATGCGCATCTCTCCAGCTTCGCGGCCTTCCTCGCCTACATGAAGACCAACACCTATCACCAGTTCGCCAACTACACGCTGTCGGTGATTCCGCTGTTCGTGCTGATGGGGGCGCTGGCCGAGCGCGCCGGGCTGTCGAGCGCGCTGTTCCGCGCCGCCGCCGCGCTGATCGGCCATCGTCGCGGCGGGTTGGCGATTGCGACGATCGCGGCCTGCGCCGCCTTCGGTGCGATCTGCGGCTCCTCGGTGGCGACCACCGCCACCTTCGGCCGCGCCTGCCTGCCCGAACTGAATCGCTATCGCTACGACCCCGGCTTCGCCACCGGCACGGTGGCGGTGGGCGGCACGCTCGGCATCCTGATTCCGCCTTCGGTGATCCTGGTGGTCTATGCTATCGCCTGCGAGCAGAACATCGCCAAGCTGTTCATGGCGGCGATGGTGCCGGGGCTGCTGGCGGCGCTGTTCTATTGCCTGGTCATCGCCGTGGTGACCCGGTTGCGGCCGAATCTCGCGCCGGCCGGGAGCGAAGGCATCGCATCGGAGACCGGCCGCGCGGCCCATCTGGCCGAGGTCTGGCCGGCGCTGGCGGTGGCGGCGATCGTGGTCGGCGGCATCTATGGCGGCGTGTTCACGCCGACCGAGGCGGCGGCGATCGGCGCCGCCTCGATGCTGGCGATCGGACTGCTCAACCGCTCGCTCGGCCCGAGCGAGGTGCGCGCCAGCCTGATGCAGACCGCCGAGACCTCGGCCATGATCTTCATCATCTTCCTCGGCTCCGAGGTGTTCAGCGCCTTCTTGGCATTCTCGCAATTGCCGCAATCGGCTTCGTCGTGGATCGCCGGCCTCGGCCTCTCGCCTTATGTGGTGATGATCGGGCTGATGGCGTTCTACATCCTGCTGGGCGCGGTAATGGACGAGCTGGCGATGCTGCTGCTGACGCTGCCGGTGTTCTTTCCGATCGTGACCGCGCTCGATTTCGGCCTGGCGCCGGGCGAGACCGCGATCTGGTTCGGCATATTGGTGCTGGTGGTGGTCGGCATCGGCCTGACCGCGCCGCCGATCGGGCTCAACGTCTTCGTCGTCTCCTCGATCGCGCGCGAGGTTCCGATCGCCGCGACCTACCGCGGCGTGCTGCCTTTCCTGGCCGCAGACATGGTTCGTCTCGGCCTGCTGCTGGCATTCCCGGGGATCGCGCTCGGCCTGATGCGCTGGCTGAGTTGAGCTAGGCCGCCGCCTCCAAGCGCCAGTCGTGCACCAGGCGCTTGTCGAAGGCCGCGATCGCGGCCTCGATTTCCTGCGGCCTCGAATTATGCCGAAGGTTGAGCAGCCGCCGCGCCACGGTCTCGGTCCTGCCGAGCAATTTGGCGAAACCCGCCATCGAACCTCCGTCGGCCCGAAACAGACGATAGAGTTCGAGCTTCATCGCCTCGGTGACGGACAGATAGACGAATCCGCCGGCACGGGTCACGGCCGGATCGTCGGGCTGTGGAACGTCGTCGCGGGTGTGGACGATCGCTTGGAGCGCGGCAACCACGGCGTCATGCGCATGGGCGGTCTTGGCCGCTGCGCTCATCCGACGGTAAGCCCCGGCCTTGACCGCCGAAACGATTTCGGGGAAGCGCGGAAAGCGAAAGAAGACCTCGCCATCCGCGGTCTCGAAACAGAAGGCGTAGACATAGGGTCGCATAGGAAAGTACTTCCTGTCTGACGTCTAGATATCAAGATTTTACCCTAAGCGCCATAAAAATGTGCCGTTAGAGCATTAAAATGCTCCATGTTTTCGACATTCTTGGCACAAAAATGTGCGATACGCTGCTGCAATATGAACCCGATTCGGGGAAGCACTATTTGAGTTGGCCGATATGCGCCCAGTCAACGCCAACGACCTGTTTGCGGCCATTCGCCGTGGGCTGCGCCCGCTGGAAATCGAATCGATTTGGGACAAGGGGAGGGGCAAAGGCAGCCACCAGTCCTGGATTTTCCGCGATCCTGCGACCGGCGGAAACCTGCGCCTTATCATCGTCGGGGCCAAGGAAATCAGCCCTGGCGTGATCCGAAGTTTGAGGCGGTTCATGACCGAGAGAGCCGGAGACGGCTCTGTGGCGCCCGGGTCTAGGCACGTAGCGCGGGCCGTCCTGCAGCAGTTCGATGCGGCAATCGCGGGCGGTTAAGTTAAGTGCGGTCGGCGCGGAATTGGTGAGAGACTTGCTCAGCCGTAAATCGCTAGCAAGAGTGGGACGCGAGAGACCGCCGCGCTGGCTGAGTTGAATCGGCGTTTCGACCAGCGACCCGGCCGCGCTTGTCCTGGGCCGCCGGGCTTGCCAGACTGCGCGCACCACAGTGGAGGACACCCACCATGCGCATCGTCTCGACCATAGCCCTGGGCGCGCTGGCGCTGGTCGCCGGCTCGGCCCTGGCCCAGGACAAGATCGTCGTCACCTCCTCGGGCGGAGTGTGGCTGGAATCGGCCAAGGCCAATTTCGCCGCCTGCTTCAAGCAGCGCACCGGCAAGGAGGCCGAGATCAGCGTCACCGCCTCCAACGAGATCATGCAGCGGCTGCGCGCCAGCCCCGGCAACCCGCCGATCCACGTCGCCGTGCTGTCGGAGACCGACGCCATCCGCGCCGGGCGCGAGGGGCTGCTCGACAAGCTCGATTTCGCCAAGGCGCCCAACCTCAAGGACGTGCCCGAGGTCTTCCGCAAGCAGTGGAACGATTTCGCCGTGATCCAGAACTTCGGAGCCATGATCGTCATGGTCAACGGCGAGAAGATCCCCAACCCGCCCAAGGACTGGAAGTCGCTGATCGCCGACACCGCCGCCGGCAAGTTCGGCAAGCGGGTCTCGTTCCCCTCGCTGACCATGCCCTGGGGGCCGATGTTCCACTGGTTCCTGGTGCAGCAATACGGCAGCGAGGACGCGGTCTTCGCCCAGTACAAGGCGATGCTGCCCAACATCGCCAAGTACTGGGTGTCGCCGGTCGAGGCGCTCAACATGTTCGCCGCCAAGGAGATCGACATCCTGGTCTACTGGGACGGCCGCGCCTATGCCTTCGCCGAGGAGAACAAGTGGGCCAAGGCCTACATTCCCGAACCCGGCGCCTTCCAGTCGGCCGCCATGCTGGCCAAGCCCAAGGGCTCGCCCGAGCTGGCCTGGCAGTACATCGATTGCGTGCTCTCGCCCAAGGCCCAGCTCGGCCACGCGCAGATGGTCAAGTACCCGATCGTCAATTCGACCGTGGTCTACCCGGACGATTTGAAGAAGATCCTGACGCCGCTGGCCAAGGTCCGCCAGCCGGATTTCGCCCAGATCATCGAGCGCAATCCGGCCTGGATCGATCGCTGGAACCGCGACATCCGCTGACCCGCGGGACCGAAGCATGACATCGGACCGCCGGCGCGCCGGCTTGCTGGTGGCGCCGGCGGTGCTGTTTCTGGCCGGATTCTTCCTGGGTCCGCTGTTGTTGGGCGTGGGCGTCAGCCTCGGCCACGGCCCGGGCGGCACGCCCGGTTTCGGCCAGTACACCCGCCTGTTGGGCGATTCCTATTATTGGGAAGTGGCGCGCAACACGCTGGGGCTGGCGGCGGCGGTGACCGCCTTGACGCTGGCGATCGGCTATCCCTATGCGCTGATCCTGACCCGGGCCGGCGGCGTCGCCAAGACGCTGTTGCTGCTCTTGGTGGTGGCGCCGCTGATGGTCAACGTGGTGGTGCGCACCTTCGGCTGGATGGTGGTGTTCGGTCGCGCCGGGCTGCTGAACGCGCTGCTGCGCGGGCTCGGCCTGCCCGAGCTCGACATCCTCAATTCCTGGACCGCGATCGCCATCGCGCTGGCCCATGTGCTGCTGCCGTTCATGGTGCTGTCGATCGCCGCCACGCTGGAAGGGCTCGACCCCGCGCTGGGCGAGGCCGCGGCGACGCTGGGTGCCGATCCCTGGCGCCAGTTCCGCCACGTGCTGCTGCCGCTCAGCCTGCATGGCGCCATCACCGGCTGCCTCCTGGTGTTCGCGCTGTGCATGGGCAGCTTCGTCACGCCGCTGGTGATGGGCAACAACCGCACCATGGTGCTGGCGGTGCTGGTCTATCAGCAGCTGACCGTGACCTCGGACTGGGCCTTCGCGGCCACGCTCGGGCTGGTTCTGCTGGCTCTGGTGCTGGCGGTGTTCTGGCTGCAGGCGCGCCTCGCGCGCAGGTTGGCGGCATGAATTCGGGCTGGTCGCGCGGCTACGTCGTCTTGGCCGGGACTTTCATCCTGGCGCCGCTGTTGGTGGTGGTGGCGGTGGCCTTCACCTCGGCCTCCTTTGTCAGCTTCCCGCCGCCGGGCTGGTCGCTGCGCTGGCTGGCCAAGGTGCTGGCCGATCCGGCCTTCATGCGGCCGCTCGGCAATTCGCTGGTGCTGGCGGCGCTGGCGGCAAGCGGCGCCGCGCTGCTGGCGGTGCCGGCGGCCCTGGCCTTGGCGCGCGGCGGATTTCGCGGCGCGGCCGAGATCGAGTCCTTCCTTTTGTCGCCGCTCAGCCTGCCGGCCCTGATCCTGTCCCTGTCGCTGTTGTTCTTCCTCGCCCGCATCGGCCTCGGCGGCCAGCCGATCGGACTTTGGATCGGCCATGTGGTGGTGACGATTCCCTACATGCTGCGCACCGTGCTGGCCACATATCGCGGCGTCGACCGCTCGGCCGAAGAAGCCGCCATGACCCTGGGGGCGACGCCGCTGCGGGTGTTTCTCCACGTCACCCTGCCGATGATCCGGCCCGGCATTTTGGCCGGCGGGCTGTTCGCCTTCCTGGTGTCGTTCGACGAGGTGGCGATCGCGCTCTTGCTGTCGACCATGCGCACCGCCACTCTGCCGGTGGCGATCCTCAACCACATCGCCCACAATTACGACCCGGCGGTGGCGGCGATCTCGCTGATCAACATCGCCCTGGTGACGGTGGCGATGCTGGCGCTGGAATTCGGCTTCGGCCTCGATCGGCTGATGCTGAGCCGGGGACGCAAATGAACCCGCGCGGCCAGCTTGCGATCGCGGGCGCGGTCAAGCGCTTCGGCGCCACGGCCGCGGTCGACGGCGTCGATCTCGCGGTCCAGCCGGGCGAGTTCGTGGCCCTGCTCGGTCCCTCGGGCTGCGGCAAGACCACGCTGTTGCGCGGCATCGCCGGGCTGACGGCGCTGGATGCCGGGCGCATCGCGCTGGACGGCGTCGACCTGGCGGGCGTGCCGCCCTGGCGGCGGGGCCTCGGCATGGTGTTCCAAAGCTATGCCCTGTTTCCGCACATGACCGTGGCCGAGAACGTCGGCTTCGGGCTGCGCATGCACGGCATCGGCGGCGCCGAAGCCGCCGCGCGCATCGCCCGCACGCTCGATCTGGTGCGGATGGAGGGATTCGCCCAGCGCCGGCCGGCGCAGCTGTCGGGCGGCCAGCAGCAGCGCGTGGCCCTTGCCCGCGCGCTGGTGACCGAGCCGCCGGTGCTGCTGCTGGACGAGCCCTTGTCGGCGCTGGACGCCAAGCTGCGTCACGCCATGCGCCAGGAACTGCGGGAATTGCAGCGGCGCCTCGGCATCACCGCGCTGTTCGTCACGCACGACCAGGACGAGGCCATGGGCCTGGCCGACCGCATCGCGGTGATGAATCGCGGCCGCATCGAGCAGATCGCGCCGCCCGAGACCATCTACCGCCGCCCCGCCTCCGCCTTCGTCGCCGAGTTCGTCGGCCGCATGAACCGGCTCGACGCCGAGGGCCGCGGCATGGTGCGACCCGAGCTGGTGACCATCCGCGCCGCAGGCGAGATGCTGGCGGGCGAGGACGGGCGCGAGGGCAGCGTGGTCGACGGCGTGTTCATCGGCGACCGCATCGAGATCCACGTCGCCTGCGAGGGCGGGCGGCTGGTGGCGCTGGCCCAAGCCCAGGCCGATCGGCCGCCGCCGGCGATCGGCAGCCGCGTGCGCGCCTGCTGGCGGCAGAGCGACGTGCTGACCTATCCCGGCTGATCGAACCAGGCCCGCCAGGCCGGCCAGGCGGCGATCGTGGCGGCGATCTTGGCATAGCCCTCGGCGGCCGGGTTCGAGCCGTCGCCGGCCTGGGTCAGGCGTTCCCAATCCGGATCGTTCATCAGCGGCGTGTGCAGATCGAGGAACGGCAGGTCGAGTTCGCGGGCGATGGCGGCGTAGCGGGCGTTGTATTGCGCCTGGCGGCGGTTGTCGAAACGGAAATCGGGCCCGGCCAGGAGCCGCGGATAGGGCTTGGTCTCGGCCATCGGGATCAGCCCGATCCACAACACCGGCTTCCATGCCTTGGCCTCGGCCAGGATGGCGCGGGCGTTGGCCGCGGATTCCTCGAGCGGCGTGTCGATGCCGCGGCCGACCGCCTCCTTGGCGTCGTTGCCGCCGAAGGCGAACACCAGCCGGCCGTTGGCGGCCGGGGGCAGGCGGCGCTCGCATTCCTCGCGCCAGCGCGCGCGCAGGCCGCGCGTGCCGTCGCCGCGAATGCCGAGATTGTAGGCGGTGACGTCGTGACCCCGCGCCCACTCGCCCGCCGCCAGCCGGCCGACGAAGCCTTGGGCCGCCTCGTCGCCGGCGCCGACGGTGAAGGCGTCGCCGAGGAAACAGATGCGGCTGAAGGACTTCCGCCGCGGCGGCCAGTCGGCGGGCGGGCTCAATGATTGTTCCGCGGGATGCCGTGGGTGCGGTCGATGCGCTGGTAGCGGGTGGCGAAATCGAGGCAGCCGCCGGTCTCGAGCTGGCCGATGGCGCCGCGCTGCAATTCCTGCCACGGCGTCTGGTGCACCAGCTTGGGCGCGCGCCAGGCCTTGCGGCGCTTGTCCAGTTCGGCTTTGGAAATCAGCATGTCGGCGCGCCGGCGCTTCAAGTCGATCCGCACCCGATCGCCGGTCTTGAGCAGCGCCAGCCCGCCGCCGGCCGCGGCCTCGGGGCTGGCGTTGAGGATCGAGGGGCTGGCCGAAGTGCCGCTTTGCCGGCCGTCGCCGACGCAAGGCAAGAGCGTGATGCCCTCTTTCACCAGCCGGTCGGGCGGCAGCATGTTGACCACCTCGGCCGCGCCGGGATAGCCGATCGGGCCGACATGGCGGATGAACAGGATGGCGTCGCGGTCGATCGGCAGCTTGGGATCGTTAATGCGGGCGTGATAGTCCTCGGGTCCCTCGAACACGATCGCCCGGCCCTCGAACGCCATCGGGTCCTTCGGGTTTTCGAGATACTGCCTGCGGAACTCGGCCGAGATGACCGAGGTCTTCATCACCGCCGAATCGAACAGGTTGCCGCTCAGCACGGCGAAGCCCGATTGCTTCAAGAGCGGCTTGGCATAGGTCCGAATCACGTCGCCGTCGGGATCGGGCGCGGTCTTGAGGTTGTCGGCGTAGCTCTTGCCGGTCACCGTCATGGCCCCGCCATGCAGCTTGCCGGCCTTGAGCAGCGCCTTCATCACCGCCGGCACGCCGCCGGCGCGATGGAAGGACTCGCCGAGATACTTGCCGGCCGGCTGCATGTTGACCAACAGGGGAATGTCGTAGCCGACCTTGTCCCAGTCCTTGACGTTCAGGTCGACCCCCATGTGCCGGGCGATGGCGGTGATGTGCGGCGGGCAGTTGGTCGAGGCGCCCAGCGCCGAGGCGGCGACGATGGCGTTCTCGAACGCCTGGCGGGTCATGATCCGGGACGGCCGCAGGTCCTCGCGCACCATGCCGACGATGCGGACGCCGGTGTGGTAGGCCATCTGGCCGCGCTCGCGATAGGGCGCGGGAATCGCCGAGCAGCCGGGCAGGCTCATGCCCAGGGCTTCGGCCATGGCGTTCATCGAACTGGCGGTGCCCATGGTGTTGCAATGCCCGGCCGAGGGCGCCGAGGCCGCCACCGCGCGCATGAACTCGTCATAGTCGATGCGGCCGGCGGCGAGGTCCTCGCGCGCGCTCCACACCGCCATGCCCGAGCCCGCCAGCTTGCCCTTGTGGTGCCCGTCCAGCATCGGCCCGCCCGACAGCACGATCGCCGGAATGTCGACCGTGGCCGCGCCCATCAGCATGGCGGGCGTGGTCTTGTCGCAGCCGGTGGTCAGCACCACGCCGTCGATCGGATAGCCGTAGAGCAGCTCGACCAGGCCGAGATAGGCCAGGTTGCGATCCAGCGCCGCGGTCGGCCGCTTGCCGGTCTCCTGGATGGGATGGGTGGGGAATTCGAGCGGGATGCCGCCGGCGTCGCGGATGCCGTCGCGCACCCGCTTGGCCAATTCCAGGTGATGGCGGTTGCAGGGCGAGAGATCCGAGCCCGACTGGGCGATGCCGATGACCGGCTTGTCCGAGCGCAGCTCGTCCAGCGTCAGGCCGTAGTTGAGATAGCGCTCGAGATAGAGCGCGGTCATGCCGGGATCGTCGGGATTGTCGAACCAGGCGCGGCTGCGCAGGCGCGGCTTGGCGGTCTTGGCCATGGCAAGGACTCCCGGAAGCGAGGGCCCGGCGCTGCGCCGGGCGGTCAGTTGGTCTTGATCGCCTTCGGCCGGTAGAAGCCGTTTTCGTGCCGGCCGAACAGCTCGGTTATCGCCGGATGGCGCACCGGCTTGCCGGTCTCGTCGACCAGCAGGTTCTGTTCGGAGACGTAGGCGATGTAGGTGGTCTCGGCGTTCTCGGCCAGCAGGTGATAGAACGGCTGCTCCTTGCGCGGACGGACGTGTTCGGGGATCGACTGCCACCACTCCTCGGTGTTGTTGAACGAGGGGTCGACGTCGAAAATCACGCCGCGGAAGGGGTAGACGCGGTGCTTGACCACCTGCCCGATCTGGAACTTTGCCTGGCGCCGGACGTTTCTTTCCATGGCCGCAATCTAGCGAATTCGACGGACTGGGCAAGCGCAAGGCGGTGTAGTATGCGGACCGAAACGGGGGCGCGGGAGAGCAGCCATGTGGATGTTCAAGCAAGCCAAGGCGCGGATGCCGGACAAGGCCGATGCGCTCGAGGGCCGGTCGACGCCCCTGAAGGTTCCCGCGACCCATTTCGTCTCGGGCGCGCGCATCTTGCCGCCCTTCGCCGAGGGGCTGGAGTTGGGCATGTTCGGCCTGGGCTGCTTCTGGGGCGCCGAGCGCAAGTTCTGGCAGGCGCCGGGGGTGGTGGCGACCGCGGTCGGCTATGCCGCCGGCTATACCCCCAACCCGACCTATGAAGAGGTGTGCTCGGGCCTGACCGGCCACAACGAGGTGGTGCGGGTGGTGTTCGATCCCAAGCGCACCGGCTTCGAGAAATTGCTGACCGTGTTCTGGGAAAGCCACAACCCGACCCAGGGCATGCGCCAGGGCAACGATGTCGGCACCCAGTACCGCTCGGGCATCTACGTCCATTCGGCCGAGCAGCGGCGCTTGGCGCTGGCTTCGCGCGAGGCCTATCAGCGCGCCTTGGCCAAGGCCGGCCACGGCGCCATCACCACCGAAATCCTGGACGCGCCGACCTTCTATTACGCCGAGGACTATCATCAGCAATATCTGGCCAAGAATCCGGCCGGCTATTGCGGCCTGGGCGGCACCGGCGTGCTGTGCCCCGACGGCATCGCCGCGGCGGCGGAATGAGCTTGCGAATTGCCGCGGACGGGCCCGGCGCATGTTGGCCGACATGTTGAATCTGGTGATGATGGTGCTGGTGGCGGGGATCGGCATCGTCGCCGTGGTGCTGATCATGCAGGTGCGCACGCTGATGCATCGCGTCACCGACATGGGCGCCAGCCACACCGACATTCATGGCCTGGCGCACCAGTTGGAGCTGGCGCTGAAGAAGCTCGACATGTTGGCGCTCAAACAGTCGGACGTGTCGCGGACCACGGCCGAGGCCCGCGGCGAGATCGATGCCCTCAAGAAGCAGGTCGAACAGTTGGCGGCGACCATCGCCGCCCAGGCCGCCGCCGCCCAGGCCGCTACCAAGCAACCGGTCGCCAAGCGCTGAGCGGTTAGGTTTCGCGGTACCCGCTCACCCCACCACGAACGGGGCCGGCGAGAGGCCCGCGCACCAGCGCCGCCACATTGCGCGATAGGCGCGCTCGACCCGGCGGGTATAGACGATGTGGTCGAGATAGGGCGCCCTCTTCAGCCGCTCGCGCATGCCGGCGCGGATCTCGGCCAGCCGCGCGCGCTCGCCGGTCCAGCGCACCGCCGCGGCGACGTAGTCGTCGGCGGTCTTGAACACGAACTCGCCTAGCTCGGCCGTGACCAGCAACGACGACGGCAGCCGCCCGGTGATGTGCTGGCCGATCAGCGACAGCGACGGCACGCCCATCCACAGCCCTTCGATCATGGTCATGCCGCCGCCGGCCGGGATCGGGTCCAGCGCCAGGTCGACCCGGTGATAGGTCTTGACGTGATCGATCCGCGGCGTCGGCCCCAACAGCTCGATCCGCTCGCGATCGATGCCGAGCGCGGCGAAGGAGTCGAGCACGCGCAAGCGCACCTGGGCGGAATGGAAGGCGCGATCCTTCATCAGCAGCCGCGCCTCCGGCGCCGCCGTCAGCACCCTGGCCCAGAGCCCAAGGCAAGGATCGGTCACCTTGGCCAGGCGATTGAGGCAGCCGAAGGTGAAGGGCGCGCCCGCCAGCGAGGGCAAGGGCTCGATCGCCGGCATGCCCGAGGGCAGCGAATAGGGAATCGCCACCGGCAGCATCACCACCTTCTCGGCGTAGAAGCGATGCAGCTCGTAGGGCAGCGAATGCGGATCGGCGAAGAAATAGTCGACCCCGTCGACCCCGGTGGCGGTGGCGAAGCCCCAGGCCGAGACCGTCACCGGCGCCGGCCGGCGGGCGAAGGTCGGCAGTCGGTTGGCCTCGGAATGGCCCGAGAGGTCGACCAGCACGTCGATGCGGTCGACCCGGACCTGCTCGGCCAGCTGCTCGGGCGTGGCGGCGGCAACGTCGCGGAACACCTTGGCGCGCTTGCGGAAGGCGTCGGTGACGTTGTCGGTCCGGGTCACGGTCGAATAGCACCACAGCTCGACTGCGCGCGGATCGTGGTTGAACAGCACCGGCATGAAAGTGTGGGCGGCGGAATGGTTGCGATAGTCGCCCGAGACGTAGCCGACGCGCAGCACGCGCTCGGGGTCGCGGTCGTTCAGGCAGGGCGGCGCCGCCAGGTGGTGCTTGCGGGCGAAGCGCTCGTTCCACAGCCGCCTTTCGGCAAAGGCCGAGGCGTCGCTGACGCCGGGCTCGTGGTCGAGCGAGAAGATGACGTTGGAATGCGAGGCGCTGAGCTCGGGATAGAGCTCGAGCGCGCGGCGGAAGCATTCGATCGCCTTGTCGGCGCGGCCCTGCAGTTGGCGGACGATGCCGAGATTGTTGACCGCATCGGCCATGCGCGGATTGACGTCCAGCGCCTTGTTCATGCTGGCTTCGGCGGCGTCGTAATCGCCGCGGATCATGTGCGACACGCCCATCAGGTGATGCGCGCCGGCATGATCGGGCTGGAACTGGATCACGTCGCGGATCAGCGCGTCGCTTTCGTCCAACTTGCCGACGCGCTGCAGCTTGAGCGCCTCGCCCAGCTTTTGGCGAAGGGTCTCGGGCGTCATCGCGGCCGGGCGTTGGCGAAAGCGAGGCGCCAATCGCCGCCGCGACCTGGCCCGGCCAAATGGTCGAGCCGCGTGGTCGAGAGATTCTCGACCGCGATGCCCAGCGCCACCTCGGGATCGAGTCCCAGCGCCAGCGCGATCGCGGCGCGTATCACCCCGCCATGCGCCACCGCGACGATGTCGCGTCCGGGATGGGCTGCGTTGCGCGCGGCGATGCCGCGCCCGACCCGCGCCATCACGGCGTGGAAATCCTCCCCGCCCGGCGGCTGGGCGTCGGCCGGGGCGAACCAGAACTTGTGGCGGGCGAAAGCGGAAGTGGCTTCGGCCATGGCCCGGTTGTCGAGTCCCTGCCACTGGCCGTAATCCTGCTCGGCGAAATCGGCTTCGATCTCGACCTCGAGCGCGGGATAGCCCGCCGCCATCACCGCCGCCTGGGTCTGGCGCGCGCGCAAGAGCGGACTGGTCACCCACAAGGCGCCGCGCGGCAGCCGCGCCGCCAGCGCCCGGAACGCCGCCGCATCCGACACGTCGGCCGGCACGTCGTCGGCACCGTAAAGCCGCCCCTGGCCGCCGACCACCGGCGCATGGCGCAGCCACCACCAGCGCGTGGTCGCGGCATGGCGCGGGATCAGGCGGCGGGTCGGATCGGCGGTCTTGCCAGGGGGGCGATCCATCGGGCGCGCAACTTAGCAAACGCACCGCATGACGCCAAACAAGGCTGGACAAGCCGCCGCCGGCTCTGGCCAAATCGCCGCCCCATGTCGCATCCCTGGCGTCTTTTCGGTCTGGTGCTGGCATTCGTGCTGGTCGCCTGTTCGCCCGCAGTCGGGTTCGATCCGGCCAAGCCGCACCACGCCGACGGCGGCTTCCGCAATTTGCCCGGCGCGCCCGAGCGGGACTTCCCGGCCTCGGTGTTCCTCGATTTCGTCGCCCGGCGCCTGCTCGCCCGGCAAGAACCGGTGCCTTTGCCCGAAGGCCATGTCCTGTCCGAGGACGACGCCGTGGCCGGTGTCGCGGCGCTGGGCCAGGGCGACGGCGTCACCTGGCTGGGGCATGCCTGTTTTCTGGTGCGCCTGGGCGGCCTAACCATCCTGACCGATCCTTTCCTGACCGAATGGGCCTCGCCCATCGTCGGCATCGGCCCCAAGCGCTTCGCCGGGCCGGGGATTTCGATCGAGCGGTTGCCGCCGATCGACCTGATCGTGGTGTCGCACAACCACTACGACCATTTCGATCTGCGCACGATCGAACGCCTGCCCGGGCGCGAGCGCATCGCCGCCTTCGTGCCGCTGGGCCTGGGACGCTATTTCCGCGATCGCGGCTATGGCCGGGTGATCGAGGCGGATTGGGGCGATCGTGCGCAGTTCGGCGCCGTCACCGCGACCCTGGTCCCGGTCAATCACTGGTCGCGGCGCACGCCCCTCGACACCAACCGCACGCTCTGGGGCGGGCATGTGCTGGAGGGGCCGGGCGGGGTCAAGCTGTTCCATGCCGGCGACACCGGCTACGGCCCGGTGTTCAGGGAGGTGATCGCCCGCCATGGCCCGTTCGATCTGGCGATGGTGCCGATCGGCGGCTACGATCCGCCGATCATGATGAAGGCGACGCATCTCGACCCCGAGCAGGCAGTCCTGGTTGCCGACGAGATCGGCGCCAGGATCGCGGTCGGCATGCATTGGGGAACGCTGCCGCTGACCGACGAGCCGCCGTTCGAGCCGCCCGAGCGCTTCCGCGCCGCCGCCCGCGCCGCCGGCTGGCCCGAGGGCCGCGCCCGCGTGCTGCGCATCGGCGAGACCCTCGCTTTGCCCAAAGCCGACGGAGGCCGCAGACCATGACCGCCAAGACCTATCGCCGCGTCGTCGTCGCCGCCCGCCCCTCGGGCGAGCCCAAGGAAAGCGATTTCCGCATCGAGACCCTGCCGATCCCCGAGCCCGGACCGAAAGAGGTGCTGGTGCGGGCGATCTATCTTTCGCTCGATCCCTATATGCGCGGCCGCTTGCGCGACGTGCCGTCCTATGCGCCCCCGGTCGGCATCGGCGAGGTCATGGTCGGCGGCGTGGTCGGCGAGGTGGTCAAGTCCTATCACCCGGCGTTCAAGGCCGGCGAGTTCGTCGAGGGCCGGATGGGTTGGCAGGAATACGCCGTCGTCGAGCCGTCCGAACTGCGCAAGGTCGATCCGGCGCTGGCGCCGATCTCGACCGCCAACGGCGTCCTGGGCATGCCCGGGCTGACGGCCTATTTCGGCCTGTTCAGCGTGGCCGAGCCCAAGCCGGGCGAGACCGTTGCGATCTCGGCCGCTTCGGGCGCGGTCGGCCAAGTGGCGGGTCAGCTGGCCAAGATCATGGGTTGCCGGGCGGTGGGCATCGCCGGCGGCCAGGCCAAATGCGATTTCGTCCAGCGCGAACTCGGCTTCGATGCCTGCGTCGACTACAAGGCGGGCGATCTGGATGCGGCCTTGCGCGCCGCCTGCCCGGCCGGCATCGACGTCTACTTCGAGAACGTCGGCGGTCCGGTCTCGGATGCGGTGTTCAGGCAACTCAACATGTTCGCCCGCATCGCCGCCTGCGGCTCGGTCTCGCAGGCCAACAACGAGACCCCGGCCCAGGGGCCGCGGCTGCTGGGCCTGTTCACCGGTCGCAGGGTGCGGCTGCAGGGCTTCATCGTCTCGGACTTCCGCG
The DNA here is from genome assembly GCA_016869515.1 of Alphaproteobacteria bacterium. Lineage (GTDB taxonomy): Bacteria > Pseudomonadota > Alphaproteobacteria > VGDZ01 > VGDZ01 > VGDZ01. Next base: position 32,188 of record VGDZ01000018.1, read on the forward strand.
ATCACAATCCGGCGGCGCTGCGCCGACTCGGTCAGTGGGTCAAGTCGGGCCGCATCAAGTATCGCGAAGACATCGTCGACGGCATCGAGCGCGCGCCGGCGGCCTTCATCGGCCTGCTGCGGGGCGAGAACTTCGGCAAGCTGCAGGTCCGCCTCGGTCCCGAGGCCTGATCCCTTATACCAGTCCGCGTTGACCGTGACCGGTCAACGCGCCCTCAGGCGCCGGGCGGGCGCATCCGCGCCAGACCGCGATCGGTTTGCATGGAATTGCAGACGCTATTCCATGCAAACCGTAAGTCGCGGTCCAGAGCAGGCTACGAGGGCAAGATTCACGTTTGGTCTTGAACCGCCGGTTCAAGACCAAACGATCTTGCCCTTGGCTTACGCGCCGGAAGGCGCGCGGCCTCAATGGCCGTTCCAAGCTGCGACGAGTCACGCTCATCGCAGCTTGGTATTACTCGCCCGGCGCCTTGGTCTCCAAGGCCAGCGCGTGCACGCGCTCGGTCAGCTCGTCCTTCAACAAGCCATAGACCAGGCGCTGGCGAGCCACCCGGCCGAGGCCGCGGAACTTCTCCGACACCACCCGCACGGTGAAGTGGGTCTCGCCCGAAGGGTGCGATCCGGCATGGCCGTGATGGCGGTTGGAATCGTCCTCGATTTCAAGCCGCGCCGGGGCCAGGCCCTCGGTCAGCTTGTGGCGCATGCGCTCGGCATAGGTCATGCGACCAGCGGTGGCAAAGGAAAATCCGCCTGTCAAGACTTGTCGCGCGGCCGAAGCAGGCCGAAACTGGGGCCATGCGCACCGCCTTGCACCGCCGCCAGTTCGAGGAAGCGCCGCAACCGCGGCGCTGCGAGCATCCCGGCTGCGTCGCCGAAGGCGCCTTCAAGGCGCCCAAATCGCCGCGCGAACTGGAAAGCTATTACTGGTTCTGCCTCGAACATGTGCGCGCCTACAACGCCGCCTGGAACTATTTCCGCGACATGGGGGCGGACGAGATTTCGCAGTTCCAGGCCACGGTCTGCACCTGGCATCGGCCAACCTGGAAGGTCGGTCCGGGCGGCCCGCGGATCGAGGATTTCGACGACCCGCTGGGGGTGCTGGCAGCGGGCGGCTTCCGCGCCAAGCGCGAGCCGCGGCCCAAGGCGGGCGATCTGGCCGCGCTGTCGCCGGCGGAAAGCCGGGCGCTGGCGGAACTCGATTTGGACGGCCGCGTCAGCCTGGCCGAACTCAAGCGCCGCCATCGCGAACTGGCCAAGCGCCTGCACCCCGATCGCCAGGGGGGCGATGCCGAGTCCGAGGAGAAATTGAAACGGGTCAATCAAGCCTATTCCTTTTTGCTGACGTGCGGCTATACATGACGCCCCGGCCGGGCCGTCCCCGCCCGGCCCACGCACGGAATCCGCCATGTTGATCAAGAATTCGGTTGAAGCGCCCGAACTGCCGGACACCCAGGTTTCGGTCGCCAAGCTGTTCGGCATCGAATCCGAACTGGAAGTGCCGGCCTATTCCAAGCCGACCGAGCACGTGCCCGAACTCGACAAGGCCTACCGCTTCGACCGCGAGACCACGCTGGCGATCCTGGCCGGCTTCGCCTTCAACCGCCGCGTCCTGATCCAGGGCTATCACGGCACCGGCAAGTCGACCCATATCGAGCAGGTGGCGGCGCGGCTCAACTGGCCCTGCGTGCGCATCAACCTCGATTCCCACATCAGCCGCATCGACCTGGTCGGCAAGGACGCCATCGTGCTCAAGGACGGCCGCCAGGTGACCGAATTCCGCGAGGGCATCCTGCCCTGGGCGCTGCAGCACCCGACCGCGCTGGTGTTCGACGAATACGACGCCGGCCGGCCGGACGTGATGTTCGTCATCCAGCGCGTGCTCGAGGTCGACGGCAGGCTGACGCTGATGGATCAGAGCCGCGTGCTGCGGCCCCATCCCGCCTTCCGCCTGTTCGCCACCGCCAACACCGTCGGCCTCGGCGACACCACCGGGCTCTATCACGGCACCCAGCAGATCAACCAAGGCCAGATGGACCGCTGGAACATCGTCGCCACGCTCAACTACCTGCCGTTCGACGAGGAAGTGCGCATCGTCCTGGCCAAGGCGCCGAGCTGGGAGAACGCCGAGGGCAAGCGCACCATCGCCAACATGGTGCATGTCGCCGAACTGACGCGCTCGGGCTTCATCGCCGGCGACATCTCGACCGTGATGAGCCCACGCACCGTCATCACCTGGGCCGAGAACGCGCGCATCTTCAAGGACATCGCCTTCGCCTTCCGCCTGACCTTCCTCAACAAGTGCGACGAGGTCGAGCGCGCGCTGGTGGCGGAGTACTACCAGCGCTGCTTCGGCGAGGAACTGCCCGAAAGCGCCGCCCGGCGCCGGGCCTGAGCCGCGGACGCCGATGGCGCCGCTGGTCAAGAACGAGGGTCCGACCGAGCCGTTCAAGCGCGCGGTGGCGGCGGCGATGCGCGCCATCTCGGGCGAGCGCGAACTGCAGGTCACCTTCGGCCCCGAAACCCCGGGCCTGCGCGGCAACCATGCCGTGCTGCCCAACCCGCCGCGCGAACTGCCGCCGGTCGAGGTGGCGCGGCTGCGCGGCATCGGCGATTCCCAGGCGCTCAAGCTGTTGCATCACGACCGCGGCACGCACGCCAAGTACATGCCGCAAGGCGCGATCGCGCGCGCGATCTACGAGGCGGTCGAGACCGCGCGCATCGAGGCGCTGGGGGCGCGCGACTATCGCGGCGTGGCCGACAATCTGGGCGTGGCGCTGGACGAGCACTGCAAGGCGCGCGGCTATTCGCGCGTGGTCGACCGCACCGATGCGCCCTTGTCCGAGGTGGTGCGGCTGATCCTGCGCGAAAGGCTGACCGGCGCGGCGCCGCCGGATTCGGCCAAGGCCATGGTCGAGATGTGGCGCGAGCAGATCGACAAGGCCGCGGCCGAGGACCTGGCGCGGCTGTGCGATCGGGTCGGCGACCAGGCAGCCTATGCCAAGCAGGCGCGCCGGGTGATCAAGGATCTCGGCTTCGGCGAAGACGACATCGATCCGGCCGACGAACAAGAAGAGGAAGGCCAGAACGAGGACGACAAGCAGCCCGAACAGGGCGAACAGGGCATGGAAGGCCAGGACGGCGAGGGCCAGGAGGGCGATCCCCAGGACGGCCCCGAATCCGCCGGCCGCGACGCCGACGCTTCCGAGGACAGCATGGCCGAGGCCGACGGCGCCGAGCAGAAAGGCATGGCCGGCAAGGAAGAGCCCGGCCGCGCCCGCCGGCCGTGGTACGACAACCGTCCCGACGATCCGGCCGAACCGTCCTACAAGGTGTTCGCCACCCAATACGACGAGGTGATCGACGCCCCCGAGCTGTGCGAGCCCGAGGAATTGGACCGCTTGCGCGGGCATCTCGACCAGCAGCTGCAGCGCCTGCAGGGCGTGATCGGCCGGCTGGCCAACCGTCTCCAGCGCCGGCTGATGGCCAAGCAGAACCGCTCCTGGGAATTCGATCTCGACGAGGGCCTGCTCGACGCCGGGCGGCTGGCGCGGGTGGTGGCCAATCCGGTCCACCCGCTGTCCTTCAAGCGCGAGCGCGACACCGATTTCCGCGACACCGTGGTCACGCTGCTGATCGACAATTCGGGTTCGATGCGCGGCCGGCCGATCACGGTGGCGGCGATGTGCGCCGACATCCTGGCGCGCACGCTGGAACGCTGCGCGGTCAAGGTCGAGATCCTCGGCTTCACCACGCGGCAGTGGAAGGGCGGCCAGAGCCGCGAGCGCTGGATCGCCGCCGGCAAGCCGGCCAATCCCGGACGGCTCAACGACCTGCGCCACATCGTCTACAAATCCGCCGACCAGCCCTGGCGGCGGGCGCGCAAGTCGCTCGGCCTGATGCTGCGCGAGGGCATCCTCAAGGAGAACATCGACGGCGAGGCGCTGCTGTGGGCGCACGAACGGCTGATCGCCCGCGCCGAGCAGCGCCGCATTCTGATGGTGATCTCGGACGGCGCGCCGGTCGACGATTCGACCCTGTCGGTCAATTCCGGCAACTATCTCGATCGCCACCTGCGCACCGTGATCGAGCGCATCGAGACCCGTTCGCCGGTCGAGCTGACCGCGATCGGCATCGGCCACGACGTCACCCGCTATTACCGCCGCGCCGTCACCATCGTCGATGCCGAGCAATTGGGCGGCGCGATGATGGAGCGCCTGGCCGAATTGTTCGACGAGGAAGCGCGCCCGACGCAGCGCGGCGGCGGACGCGGGCGCAGTCGCCGCAAGTGAGCCGGTGGCACGCGGCGGCGCTGGCGGCGCTGCTGCTGACCGCAAGCGCGGCCTGGGCGCAGCCGCTGCCGCTGCGCTATCGCGACCTGCCGCTCAACCCGGACGACCCCGCGCAGACCCGCATCGGCCGGCTGGACTATTGCGGCGGATTCGAACTGCGCGCCGAGGACGAGGATTTCGGCGGCCTGTCCGGCCTGGCCTGGGACGCGGCGGAGAATCGCCTGATCGGCGTCACCGACCGCGGCGGCTGGTGGATCGCGCGCCCAAGCCATGACGGCCAGGGCCGCATGATCGGCCTCGGCGGCTCGCTGTTCTCGCCCATGCTGGGGCGCGACGGCAGACCGCTGGCGGGCCGCATGGCCGATGCCGAGGCGGTGTCACGCGCGCTGGACGGAAGCTACGTCGTCGCTTTCGAGCGCGTCCATCGCCTGTGGCGCTATGGCCCGGGACTCAATTTCCAGGTGATGCGGCCGACGCCGATCCCCCATCCCCCCGGCATCGAGGCGGCGCCGGCCAATGGCGGCATCGAGGCCTTCGCCGTTTTGGCCGATGGCCGCATGCTGGCCGCGGCCGAGGAACTGAGAGACGCCGCCGGCGATCACCAAGGCTGGGTGTTCGAGGGCGGCGCTTGGCATCCGCTTGGGCTGGTGCCGGTCGGCCAGTTCCGCCCGACCGACCTGGCGGCGCTGCCCAATGGCGATGCCGTGCTGCTCGAGCGCCGGTTCACCACCGTGGGCGGGTTCGGGGCGCGGCTGTCGCGGCTGCGCGGGGGCGCAATGCGGCCGGGCGCGCGCCTTGCGGGCGAGGAATTGGCGCGCATCGAGCGTCCGCTGCAGTTGGGCAATTTCGAGGCGCTGGCGGCGCGGCCGATGCCCGATGGCGGCGTTACGCTCTATCTCGGAACGGACGACAATTTCACCGCCCTGCTGCGCACGCTCTTGCTGTGCTTCCGCCTGCCGGCGGAATGAAAAGGCAGGAATCGGAGTGCGGCGCCGCCGGCGCGCGGCGATCTTCCGGACATGACCAAGACACCGCTTTTCGCTTTGACCATGGCCGCCGCCGGCGCCCATGCCGCCGATCAACTTGCCCTCGCCGCGCTGCCGCTGTTGGCGGTGATCGTCTTCCAAGCGCCGCCCGACATGGTCGGCGTGCTGGTGGCGCTGCATGCCGCAGCCTGGCTGGTGCTGGCCTTGCCGGGCGGCGTGCTGGTCGACCGCTTGCCGCGCGGGCGCGCCATCCTTTGGTCGCAGGCGGCGAGCGCGCTCGGCCTGAGCGCCGCGGTCTATGCGGTTGCGACCGGCAGCCTGGCCGGGTTGGGCCTGGCGACGTTCGTTGCCGCCGGCGGAACGGTGATCGGCCTCTTGGCGACGGGCGCGCTGGTACCTGACCTTGCGCCTAAGCCGCGCTGGTCCGAGGTCAACGCGCGGATCGAACTGGCGCGAGCGGTGGCGGCAGTGATTGCGCCCAGCCTGGCGGCCTATGTGATCGCCGGGCCTTGGCCGGCGGCAAGCCTGGCCTTGGCGGCTTGCGGGGCGCTGGCGGCGGCGCTGTGGGCGGGGCGTTTGCCGACGACCGAGACGCCGCCCCTGGTCGGGCGCGAGGCGCCATGGCGCGCAGCCGCTGCCGGACTGCGCTTCGTCATGGCCGAACCCAATCTTCGCGCCATCGCGCTTTGCGCGCTGTTCTGGAATTTCGCTTTCCTCGGCCTGGTCGCCGTGTTCGTGCCCTACGCCACCGAGGTGCTGGCGATGGCGCCCGCCGCCATCGGCGTCGCGCTGGGTGCGCATGGTGCCGGCCTGATCCTGGGCGCGCTGCTGGCGCCGCGGGTGCTGTCGCGTCTCAAGTTGAGATGGGTGATGCTGGGCGGTCCGGCGCTTTCCGCCTTGGCGATCCTGGTGCTGCCATGGGCGCCGGTGCCGGCCTACTTCCTGATCGGCTTCGGGCCGATGCTGTGGTCGATCGGCCGAACCGGGGTCTGCCAGGCGGTCAGTCCGGCGGCGCTGCTGGGCCGAGTCGCCGCCTCGATCCAATTCGCGGTCTACGGCGTGCGGCCCTTGGGCGCGCTGGCCTGCGGCGCGATTGCCGGCAGCTTCGGTCCGAGCGCCGCCTTGGCCGCGATCGGGCTCGGCTTCGCGCTCTCCTTCCTGGCCATCCTGGTCTCGCCGCTGGCGCGGCTCGCGAGCATGCCCGAGCGCGCCCTGGCCTGACCCGGTCTCAGCCGCGGTCGATGCGCAGGGCGACGAACCGGATCTCGCCCGCGCGCTGGGTCATCAGCAGCACCGAGCGCTTGTTCTCGCCCTTGGCCTGGGCGACGCGGTCAACCACGTCCTTGGGCTGGCCGACCTCTTCCTGCGCCACCTCGACGATGACGTCGCCGATGCGGATGCCTTCGGTGGCGGCGGCGCTGTTGGCGGCCAGCGCCGTCACCACCACGCCCTTGACGTCGTCCTTGATGCCGAACTTCTGGCGCAGCTCGGGCGTGATCCGCGACAGCGTCATGCCCAGCGCGCTGTCGCCCTCGGCCGCGCCGCCCGGGCGCGCCGGCCCGCCCGCCGCCAGCTTGTCGTCCTCGGGCAGTTCGCCGACCTTGACGGTGAAGGTCATCGGCTTGCCTTTGCGCCAGACCTCGACCTTGACCGAGCGGTCGATCTCGGTCTCGGCCACGATCCGCGGCAAGCCGCGCATCTCGTTCACTTCCTTGCCGTTGAAGGTCAGGATGATGTCGCCGGCCTCGATTCCCGACTGGCGCGCCGGGCTGCCGTCCTGCACCGAGGCCACCAGCGCGCCCTTCTTCTTTTGCAGGCCGAGGCCCTCGGCCAGCTCGTCGGTCACGGTCTGAATCCGCACCCCCAGCCAGCCGCGCCGCACCCGCCCGTGATCGCGCAAGGAAGCGACTACGTTCTGCGCCAGCGCCGACGGAATGGCGAAGCCGATGCCGACCGAGCCGCCGGTGGGCGAATAGATCGCCGAGTTCACGCCGATCACCTCGCCCGCCATGTTGAACAGCGGGCCGCCGGAATTGCCGCGGTTGATCGGCGCGTCGGTCTGCAGGAAATCGTCATAGGCGCCGGCGTTGATGTCGCGCGAACGCGCCGACAGGATGCCGGCGGTGACGGTGCCGCCCAGCCCGAAGGGATTGCCGATCGCCAGCACCCATTCGCCCACCCGCGCCCGATCCGAGGCGCCCCATTTGGTCGCCGGCAGCGGCTTGGCCGATTCGACCTTGAGCACCGCCAGGTCGGTCTTGGGATCGCGCGCCACCAGCTTGGCCTTGAGCCGGGTATTGTCGTGCAGCGTGACCGAGATCTCGTCGGCGCCCTCGATGACGTGGTTGTTGGTGACGATGGTGCCGCCGGCGTCGATGATGAAGCCCGAACCCAGCGACTGGGCGCGGCGCTGGGGCGCGCCGTCGTTGTTGTTGCCGCCGCGATCGGGATTGTTGCGATCGAAGAATTCCTTGAAGAACTCCTCGAACGGCGATCCCGGCGGCAGCTGGGGCGCCGGCACGCCGCGCCGGTTGGGTTCGGCCCGCGCCTCGACCTTCTGCACGGTCGAGATGTTGACCACGGTCGGCAGCAGCTTCTCGGCCAGGTCGGCGAAGCTGTCGGGCGCGCCCCGCGCCGCAGCGCCGGCCGCCGGCAACACGATCAAGGCGGCCCCCAGCGCCAGCGCGCGGATACCCGAATTCAAGTACGGCATGGCGGATCCTCCACGACCCGATGATCTAGTGCGCGGCACGGCGCGGTCAAGCCGCGGTGCCATCCGCTCTCTAGAAGTTGAATGCGGCCGAATCATGGCCCTTTCGGCCTAGCCCTGCAACAGCCATACCAGCCCGAAGCCGGCCAGCGCGATCGCCAGTCCGACCGCGCGCAGCGCGCCCTCGGACATGGCCAGCGCCTGTTCCATCATCCGCTTCATGCCGCCGGGGAACAGGGCATAAAGCGCGCCCTCGATCACCATCATCAGGCCGATCGCGGTGAGGAAGGCGGTCATGATCTATCTCTTGGTGACCGAGCCCTTGCCCGACAGGCTCTCGAAGAAGCGAAAGAACTCGGAATCCGGCGTCAGCACCATGGTGGTGTTCTTGTCCGACATGGTCTCGCGATAGGCCAGCATCGAGCGGTAGAAGCTGAAGAACTCGATGTCCTTGCCGAAGGCCTCGGCGAAGATGGCGATGGCGGTGGCATCGCCCTGGCCGCGCAGCACCTGGGCCTCGCGCTGGGCCTCGGCCAGCAGCACGGTGCGTTCGCGCTCGGCGCGGCTGCGGATGCGCTGGCTTTCCTCGGCGCCGGTGGCGCGGATCTCCTTGGCCTCGCGATCGCGATCGGCCTGCATGCGGCGATAGATCGCCTGGCTGTTGGCGTCGGGCAGGTCGGCGCGCTTGATGCGCACGTCGACCACCTCGATGCCGAGATCCTTGGCCTCCTCGTTGACCAGGTCGCTGATCTGGCGCATCAGATTGGCACGGTCGCCCGACAGGATGGCGGCGAACGGCGCCTGGCCCAGGATGCGGCGCAGGCCCGAATTGATCACCGCCGCCAGCCGCGAGCGCGCCACCGTTTCGTTGCCGACGGTCTGGTAGAACTTGAGCGGATCGACGATGCGAAAGCGGGCAAAGGCGTCGACCACCAGCCGCTTCTGGTCGGCGGCGATCAGCTCCTCCTTGGGCGCATCGAACGACAGGATGCGCTTGTCCATCATCACCACGTTCTGCACGAACGGCAGCTTGACCCGCAGGCCGGGCTCGGAGATCACCCGCACCGGCTCGCCCAGCTGCAGCACCAGCGCCTGGCGGCCCTCGGCGACGGTGAAGAGGGTCGAGGCGCCGACGACGCCCAGCGCCGCCAGCACGATCCCGGCCAGGGTCAGGACGGCGCGGTTCATTGGCGGTCTCCCGGGCGGCGGATCAGGTCCTGCAGCGGCAGGAAGGGCTGCACGCCCTTGGCGTCGATGATCAGCTTGTTCATGTTGCGCAGGATCTCTTCCATGGTCTCGAGATAGATGCGCTGGCGGGTGACGTCCTTGGCGCGCAGGAATTCGTTGTGGATCGAGATGAAGCGCTGCGCCTCGCCCTGGCTGCGCGCCACCACTTCCTGCTTGTAGGCCTCGGCCTCCTGGCGCAGCCGCTCGCTTTCGCCGCGGGCGCGCGGGATGATGTCGTTCTGGTAGGACTCGGCCTCGTTTTTCTGGCGCTCGGCGTCGGCGCGCGCCGCCTGCACGTCGCGGAAGGAATCGATCACCTGCGCCGGCGGATCGATCTTCTGCAGCGTCACCTGCCGGACCAGGACTCCGGCGTTGTAGAAGTCGAGGATCTCCTGCATCAGCCGCTGGGTCGAACTTTCCAACAGCTGCCGGCCCTCGGTCAGCACCGGCACCAGCCGCGAGCGCCCGACCTGTTCGCGCAGCGCGCTTTCCGCCACCGCCTTGACGGTGGCCTCGGCCTGTTGGATCGAGAACAGGTACTTGCCGGCGTCCTTGATCACCCACAGCACCGACATGTCGATGTCGACGATGTTCTCGTCGCCGGTCAGCATGATGCTTTCCTCGGTCACGTCGCGGATCTGGCTGCCGCGCGGACCATCGCCCAGGCTGCGGAAGCCGATGTCGACCCGATTGACGCGCGTCACCGAGGGCCTGACCACGCTCTCGATCGGCGACGGGAAGTGATAGCGCAGGCCCGGCTGGGTGGTCTCGACCCACTTGCCGAAGCGCAGCACCACGCCCTGTTCGTCGGGCTGGACGCGATAGAAGCCCGATCCCAGCCATACCGCCAGCATCACCAGTCCGATCAGCAGCAAACCGCGACCGCCCCAATTGCCGACCGGCATCATGCCCTTGAAACGATCTTGGCCCTTGCGCAGCAGGTCTTCGAGATTGGGCGGCTGCATGCCGCCGCCGCCACCGCCGCCGCCGGACGGACCGCGGCCCCACGGGCCACGATTGCCGCCACCCGGCTGCCAGCCGCCTTTGTTCTGCCAGGGCATCGAAATGTCCTCACATTTGGCCGGGTCGTTTCCCGCCCGGGATTGTCTATATAGAAGCCTCGGGCGGACATATAGGTCACCAGAGGCCCCAGGACAACCCGGTCGAAGGAGCATGGCATGAGTGCGGGCGAGGTTACGGAAGCTCAGGTTTTGGCGGCGTTGCGGGCGATCAAGGATCCGATTTCGGGGCGCGACGTAGTCCAGTCGGGGATGATCTCGGGACTGGCGGTGAAAGGCGGGCTGGTGAGCTTCGCGGTCGAGGTCGATCCGCGCCAGGGCGCCAAGATGGAGCCCCTGCGCAAGGCCTGCGAACAGGCGATCGATGCGCTGGCGGGCGTGCTGTCGGTCTCGGTGGTGCTGACCGCGCACAAGGGCGGCCAGGCCCAGCCCGGCCACGCGCATGATCACGATCACGACCACGGGCATGACCACGATCACGATCATCACCACGGGCATGACCACGGACACGGCCATGCGCAACAGCCTGCGCCGGCCCAAGCCCGCGGCCGCGCGCCGCAAGGCCCGCCCAAGGCCGGGGCGATCCCCGGCATCGGCGCGATCGTCGCCGTGGCCTCGGGCAAGGGCGGCGTCGGCAAGTCGACCACCGCCGTCAACCTGGCGCTGGCGCTGGCCGGGCTCGGGCTCAAGGTCGGGCTGATGGACGCCGACATCTACGGTCCCTCGATCCCGCGCATGCTGGGCATCGACGGCCAGCCCGAAACCACGGAGGGCCAGAAGCTGCGGCCGATGCGCAATTACGGCATCGCCTGCATGTCGATGGGATTCCTCGTCCCCGAGGACACGCCGATGATCTGGCGCGGGCCGATGGTGATGAGCGCGATCGAGCAGTTGTTGCGCGAGGTCGAATGGGGCGATCTCGACGTGCTGGTGGTCGACCTGCCGCCGGGCACGGGCGATGCGCAACTGACCATGGCCCAGCGCGTGCCGCTGACCGGCGCGGTGATCGTGTCGACGCCGCAGGACATCGCGCTGTTGGACGTCAAGAAGGGCGTCAACATGTTCCGCAAGGTCGACGTGCCGGTGTTGGGCATCATCGAGAACATGAGCTACTACCTCTGCCCGAAATGCGGCGACCGCGCCGACATCTTCGGCCATGGCGGCGCCAAGGACATGGCCGGCAAGTTCGGCACCGAGTTCCTGGGCGAGATCCCGCTGCACATCGCCATCCGCGAGACCTCGGATGCCGGCCAGCCGATCGTGGTCTCGCAGCCGACCTCGCCGCATGCCGAGGCCTATCGCAAGGTGGCGGTCCGCCTGCGCGAAAAGATCGCGGCGCAGCTGGGCGAGACCCAGCGCCGGGCGCCGCGCATCGTTATCCAGTGATCCTCGAGGCGCTGGCCTGGCTGGCGACGCCCTGCGCGTGGCCGGCCCGGCGCCTCGGCCTGCTGTCCGAACAGATCGCCATCGCCGCCCGCCAGCGCCGCCTGGGCGCGGCCTGGGCCGGGCATCGCGCCCAGAGCCGGCAGGCGGTGATCGACGCCGCCGCCGCCGGCGGACGCACGGCGCTGGTGTTGGGCTCGGGGCTGCTGCTGGACGTGCCCTTGGCCGAACTCAAGGCGCGGTTCGCGCGGGTGATCCTGGTCGATGCGGTCCAGCCCTGGCGGGCACGGCTGGTGCGGGGCGTCGAGCTTCGGGCGGTCGACGTCACCCAGTCCATGGCGCGCCTGATGCAAGGCGATGCCGCCGTCACGGAACCGACGCTATTCCTCGACCAGCCCGGACTCGACTTCACCGTTTCGCTCAACCTGATCTCGCAATTGCCGATCCTGCCGCGGGCCTGGATCGAACGGCATCGGCTGGGCGATGCCGACGCCCATGCCAGGGCGCTGATCCGCGCCCATCGCGATTGGCTGTTGCGCCTGCCGGGGCGGGTCTGCGTGGTCGGCGATCTGCGCTATCGCCTGACCGACGCCAAGGGCGCGCCGGTGGCCGAGACCGATGCGCTGGAGGGCGTGGCGATGCCGCCGGCCGATCGCGAATGGGACTGGCCGGTGGCGCCGTTGGGCGAACATGGCGGCGGCCGGGAGCGATCGCACCGCGTCGGCGCCTGGCTCGACTTCAAGGCGGCAGCGGCCCGCCTTCCGATTTGAGGGTGCGATAGCGCGGCAGCCCGTCGTTCAGCTTCACCCAGGGCAGTTGGTCCTTGCAGTAGGCATGGGCGAAGGGGGCGAAGGCGCCGGGCTCGGCGAAGTTAGAAATGAAAAGATGGATCTCGCCCGGCCAGCGCGCGCCCTTGAAATCGATCGGCGTTCCGCAGCGCGCGCAGAACCGCCGCTCGACTCCGGGCGAGGATTCGAACGCCGTCAGCGGCGCGCCCGGGCTGTAGCTGACCGCCTTCTCGGCATAGCCGGCATAGGTGGTGAAGGGCGAGCCGGTGGCGGCGCGGCATTCCTTGCAATGGCAATGCGCGGTCCAGATCGGCTTGCCCGAGGCCTTGAAGCGCACCGCGCCGCAGCGGCAGGCGCCTTCCCTGATGTCGCTGGCCAACATGGATCCGATTATAGCGCAGCCCGCTTGCGCAGCCAAAGGCTTGCCCCTAGCGCGCCGGCGGCGCGCGGCAAGCGCGCCAGCACCGACCGCTGCAGCCGCTCGCCCAGCACGGTCGCGGCGAAATGGCTGGCGAAGACCGGTTCGTAGCCGCCGCCCAGCATCAGCGCCGGCAGCGCGCATTGCTCGTTGTATCCGCGCCAGACCCAGGCGCGGGGATAGTCCTCGGGCAGGAAGACGTCGTGGACATGGATCAGCACACCCGCCGGCAGCGCCGGCAGAACGGCGTTGAGGACCAGATCGACGTCGCTGCCGGGCATCAGCACATGCGAGGAATCGACCACCACCATGTCGCCGGCGGCAAGACCTTGGAACGGCGCCAGGCCGGCCCCCTGCAAGGTCTGCCCGATCCACGCGACCGGCAGGCCCGCCAGCGCCGCTCGCGGCTCGGGGTCGATGGCCGTGATCCTGGTCGCCAGCCCGCCATCGCTCACGGCGCGCGCGGCGAAGCGGGTCGAGTGGCCCGAACCGATCTCGACCAGCCGCGAGGGCCGGGTATCCCGGATCAAGGCATAAAGCGCGGCGGCGTCGAGGGCCGGAAACCAGTCCTGGTTCCAGCGCGGCGCCGGCGGCGGCTGGCTGCCGATTCGCTCCAAATCTTCGGCATAGGCGTCGATGCGATCGATCAGCCGGACGAAATCTTCGCTGCGCGCCTCGAACAGCCGGGCGACGGCGCCGTAATCCGGGCGGGTCGCGCCGCCGGCATGGCGATAGGGGATGAACCAGCCGCGCTTGCGCCCCAGCAGCGTGGCAAGACCCAAGGTAAACCGCCGCCACGCGCTCACGGAATCAGCACCATGCCTTCCTTGGCCACGATCGTGCCGGGCCGCATGCGCGCGGCTTCGGCGGCGATGGCGTCCAGCCGCGCATCGTCGGATTCGGGATCGTGATGGAAGATCGCCAAGGTCTTGACCTTGGCCAGCTCGGCCAGGCGCAGCGCCTCCTGCCAAGTCGAATGGCCGAAGCCGGTCTTGGGGCCAAGCGTGGCATCGTCGAACATCGCGTCGTAGACCGCGATGTCGGCGCGATCGATCAGCCGCAACACCTCGGCATCGGGCTGGCCGGGCTTGTGTTCGGTGTCGGTGATGTAGGCCACGGCCTTGCCGCCGTATTCCAGGCGATAGCCGGTGGCGCGGTTGGGATGGTTGAGCTTGCCGGTGACGACCTCCAGCCTGGGCGCGAGCCGCAGCCGTTCGCCGACCGGGAAATCGCGATACTCCATCGTCGCGCGGAAGATCGCCGGCGGCACCGGGAACAAGGGCGCGTGCATGAAGCGCTCCATGGTTTCGCGCAGGCTGCTCTCGGGTGCGAGATGGCCGGCCCACAGCCGGAAGCGATTGCGCGGATCGAAGAAGGGTGCGAAGAACGGAATGCCGGCGATGTGGTCGTAATGGGTGTGCGACAGCAAGAGATCGCAGTCCTGGACCTGGCCGATCAGCGTCGTGCCGAGATAGCGCAGCCCCGTGCCGCCATCCAGGATCACCCGCCGTCCGCCGCACGTGACTTCAAGGCAAGACGTATTGCCGCCATAGCGGCGCGTCGCCTCGCCCGAGCAAGCGATGCTGCCGCGCACGCCCCAGAATTTGACCTGAATCTGCGCCCCGTTCACGCGACTCCCTTTCTCTCGCGCCGGTGCAGACTGTCATATCCGGTTCCTTAATTCGATCTATATCGAGCCGATAGCCCTGCGTTAGATTGCGGCCATGAGCGACATCATTCGTTTCGCCCGCGACGGCGCCATCGCCACCCTGACCATCGACAACCAGGACAAGCGCAATGCGCTGGACACCGCCAGCATCGATGCCCTGATCGGCCATCTCGACACGCTGGCCGAAGACCGTGCTCTCCGCGCGGTGGTGATCACCGGCGCCGGCCACAAGGTGTTCTGCTCGGGGGCCGATATCGGCAAGCTGAGCGGCGGCGGCGAGCGCCGCGACTACGCCTTCGAGCGGCTGGGGCGCAGGCTGGAAAGCCTGCCCCAGCCCGCGATCTGTGCCATCAATGGCGGCGTGTTCGGCGGCGGCACCGATCTGGCGCTGGCCTGCGATTTCCGCCTCGGCGTCGTCGGCATGCGCATGTTCGTGCCGCCGGCGCGCCTCGGCATCCACTATCCGCCCGAGGGCATGCGGCGGATGGTGGCGCGGATCGGCTTGAACCACGCCAAGCGGGTCTTTCTCGCCGCCGAGGAGTTCGACGGCCCGGCGCTGCTGGCGATGGGATTCCTCGACTGGCTGGTCGAGCCCGCGGACCTCGCGCCGCGCAGCCGCGCCTTGGCCGAACATCTGGCCGGCCTGGCCCCCTTGGCGGTGGCGGGGATGAAACGCACCCTCAACGACATCGGCCATGGCCGGCTGGACATCGACGCCGCCAAGCGGGTGATGGCCGAGACCCTGGCCTCGGCCGATTTCGCCGAGGGCCGCGCCGCTTTCGCCGAAAAACGCCCGCCGCGGTTTTCGGGCCGATAGGGGGCGATCCCGGCTCGCCTTGACCCCCCGGCGTGGCGCGGGCTATAGCCTCGCCCGCCGCAACCCCGCCGATTCCGCCATGTCGCGCCCGCCGCCCTCGCGCTCCTTCCAGGACCTGATCCTGACGCTGCAGGCGTATTGGGCGCGCCAGGGCTGCGTCATCCTGCAGCCCTACGATGTCGAGATGGGCGCGGGCACCTTCCACACCGCCACCACGCTGCGGGCGCTCGGCCCCAAG
>VGDZ01000019.1 GCA_016869515.1 Alphaproteobacteria bacterium
AGCGAGCGAATCTGGCCGCGGATTTCGGAGGCACGCAGCAGCCGGCCGACCCGGATCGCCTCGCCGCTGGCCGGCGCCGCGGTGGTCAGCAGCGCCACGGGGCGCCCGGCGCGATCGGCCTGATCGGCCAGGTCGGCCAGCGCATCCAGCCGCCGCTGCCAGCCGCCGGCCGAAGCCCAGCCGTCGTCGACCACCAACAGCACCGGTCCGTTGCCGGCGAGACGCAGGGACGGATTCAAAAGGGGATGCGCCAACGCCAAAATCACCAGCGCCGCGATCGCAAGCCGCAGCACCAACAGCCACCAGGGCGTGCGCGAGGGCGTGGTCTCGCGGCGCGGGAGGTCGAGCATCAACCGGAGGGCGGGGAATGCGACATGACGCGGCGGCGGCGGCGTCACCCGTACCAGCCACCAGATCACCGGCAAGAGGCCGAGCGCGGCCAGCATCCAGGGATTGAGAAAGGCGAGGGAGCCGAGGCTCAGCATGTCAGATCGTCGGCGACAGCGCGCCGTAAAGCGCGAGCAGCGCGGTCTGCGCGGGCCGGTCGGTATGGTGGCGGGAATAGGTCCAGCCGCTGGCGCGGGCGATGGCGGCGACGCCCTCGTGCTGGCTTTGGAACCGGGTCAAGTAGTCGGCGCGGCTTTGTTCGACCCGCGGCAAGGTGATCACGCCTTCGGCTTCGAGGCCCTCGAAGCGGACATGGCCGCCATAGGGCAAGGTCTCCTCGGCCGGATCGACGATCTGCAGCAGATGACCGTTGACCCGCCGCGCCGCCAAGCCGCGCACGGTGGCCTCGATCTCGGGCAAGGGCGCGAGAAAATCGCCGAACATCACGACGTTGGAATGGGCGGGAAGCGGCTCGGGCGGCGGCAGGCTGTTCGCGCTCTTGTCGTGGGACAGCCGGTCGGCCAGCCGGATCGACGCCCCGCGGCCGCCGCGCGCGGTGCGGTCGAGGCCGTAAAGCGCGACATGCTCGCCCGCCCGCAGCAACAGCACCGCCAGGGCCAGCAGCAAAAGCTCGGCGCGCTCGATCTTGGTCTGCAGAACCCGCGCCGAACGCCAGTTCATCGACGCCGAGGCATCGCGCCACAGCCAAACGCTTTGCGCCGCCTCCCACTCGGTCTCGCGCAGGAATACGCGCTGGCTCTTGGCGGATTGGCGCCAGTCGATGCGGCTGACGGCATCGCCCGGCTGGTAGGGGCGGAACTGCCAAAAGGCATCGCCGGTGCCGACCCGCCGCCGGCCGTGAACGCCCTGGGCCACGGTGGCGGCGATGCGCTCGGCCGCGACCAGCAAGGGCGGCAGCGTCGCCGCCAATTGCTCGGCGGCGTGGCGGCGGCGGTCGATGGCGGCGGTTTCGGCCACCTTGCGGCTCAGCCGAGACGCTCGGTCAAACGTTCGATCACTTGTTCCAGGCCGACGCCGTCGGCGCGGGCGGCGAAATTGACCGCCATGCGGTGGCGCAGCACCGGCGCCGCCAGGGCGACGACATCGTCGACCGAAGGCGCCAGCCTGCCGTCGAGCAGGGCGTGGGCGCGCACCGCCAGCATCAGCGCCTGGCTGGCACGCGGTCCTGGACCCCAAGCGACATGCTTGCGCACCAGGTCGAGATCGCTGGTCTCGGGTCGGCCGGCCCGCACCAGATCGAGGATGGCGTTCATCACCGCCTCGCCGACCGGGACGCGCCGCACCAACCGCTGGGCGGCGATCAGTTCCTCGGCGCTCATCGCCTGGGCGGGGCGCTCGTCGTTGTTGCCGGTGGTCGCCAGCAGCATCAAGATCTCAGCCTCGCGGTCGGGATAGCCGACATCGATCTGCATCAGGAAGCGATCGAGCTGGGCTTCGGGCAGGGGGTAGGTGCCCTCTTGCTCGATCGGGTTCTGGGTAGCGAGGACATGGAACGGCGCCGGCAGCGCATAGGACTGGCCGGCGACCGAGACCTGGTGCTCCTGCATCGCCTGCAGCAGCGCCGACTGGGTGCGCGGGCTGGCGCGGTTGATTTCGTCGGCCATCAGCACCTGACAGAACACCGGACCCTTGATGAAGCGGAAGGCGCGCCGGCCATGCTCGGTCTCTTCCAGCACCTCCGAGCCGAGAATATCGGCCGGCATCAAATCGGGAGTAAACTGGACGCGTTTGGCGGAAAGCCCGAGCACCGTGCCCAAGGTCTCGACCAGCCGGGTCTTGGCCAGGCCCGGTACGCCGATCAACAGCGCGTGCCCGCCCGACAGGATGGTGATCAGCGACTGGTCGATGACCGTCTTCTGTCCGAAGATCACGCGACCGATCCGGTCGCGTACGGCCATCATCTTGCGGCCCAACCCCTCGACGTCGCGGATCAGGGAGTCATCGGCCGCAGTGGCGATCTGCATGGCGGGGAATTATATACGAAAGGCCGGAAGTCGTGGGAAAATGGCAAGGCCATGAGCAGCGACATTGCGCGGAGTTTGGCCGGGTTGAAGGGCGCGGTTCCGAGCGGACCGGGCGGCCGGCCGATGCTGTTCTGCGGCGACATCGACATGCGCATCGGCCGCGACGGCACATGGTACTACCTGGGCTCGCCGATCGGCCGCAAGCCCTTGGTCAAGCTGTTCGCGACCGTGTTGCGGCGCGAGGATGACGGCGACTACTACCTGGTGACGCCGGTCGAGCGATGCCGTATCCGGGTCGACGACGCCCCGTTTGTCGCGGTCGAGGTCGATGTTGCCGATGGAGGCGACGGGCGGGCGCTGGTGTTTCGTACCAACCTGGACGAACAAGTGACCGCCGACGCCGCGCACCCGATTCGGGTACGAGTCGATTCGCTGACCGGCGAGCCGACCCCCTATGTGCTGGTGCGGGCGGGGCTGGAAGCGCTGATCGCGCGGCCGGTGTTCTATCAATTGGTCGGAATGGCCGACACCAGGTTGGTCGATGGGCAGGAGGTTTTGGGCGTGGTCAGTGCCGGCCGGTTCTTCAGCCTCGGCCGCTTGGACGGCAAGCCATGATCCCCCGTCAGCGCCTGATCGAGCGGCTGCGAGCGGCCGATGGTTGGCCAGTGCCGGTCGAGACGGCGGTGCGCGGCGCACGCTCGGATTACGATCTCAATCCGAGTGCAGCGCCCGGACCCAAGCCGCTGACCCGCGCGGCGGTGCTGGTGCCGCTGATTCAGCACGAGGGCGATTGGACGGTGTTGCTGACGCAGCGCACCGATCATCTGCAGCATCATGCCGGCCAGATCAGCTTTCCCGGCGGTCGGGCCGAAGAGGGCGATAGCGGTCCGGTCGAGACCGCCTTGCGCGAAAGCGAAGAGGAGATCGGGCTCGATCCGGGATTGGTCGAGCCGATCGGAACGCTCGACACCTACGAGACCGTGACCGGATTCCTGGTGGTGCCGGTGGTCGGATTGGTGCGTCCCGATTTTCGGCTCAAGCTCGACAGTTTCGAAGTCGCCGAGGCGTTCGAGGTGCCGCTGGCCTTTGTGCTCGATCGCCGCAATCACCAACGCCACAGCCGGGAGCGGCAAGGCGTGAAGCGCCACTTCTACGTCCTGCCCTACGAACGGCGCTACATCTGGGGCGCGACCGCGGGCATGCTGGTCAATCTGCACGATCGGTTGGTGACGCCGTGATCCGCCAGCTGCTGGTCCTTGGCGGCCTGTTCCTGATCCCGTTCGTGGTCTACGGCATCTATCGCCTCTTGGGCGGCGGACGCCCGCCGCCGCCCGATCCCGAGGCCGAAGCGCGCCGCAAGGCCGAAGAGGCCGCCTTCGCCAAGGCGCACAAGGACGTGCTGCGCGGCCTCAAGCATCAACCGACCGGCAAGGCGCCGACGGCCGTAGCCAAACCCGTGCCCTGGTTCAGTCTGACGGTGCTGGGCCTGATCATGATCTGCGTCGGTCTGGTTTATTTCGGGCTGGCCGGGGGCGAGGGGATGTTCAACATCCGCGGCACGCCGGTCAAAGCGGCGCAGTGAGCAAGCCCTGGGTCGCGGTCGAACGTCTGGTCCGCCGCGATTGGCTGGAGCGGGCAGATACCCGCGCCGTCTTTGCGGCGCTGGCGACCGGCGGAGCCGTGGTGCGGGCGGTCGGCGGCTGCGTGCGCGACTCGCTGCTGGATCGGCCGGTCGAGGATGTCGACATTGCCACTCCGGAATCGCCCGATCTGGCGACCGAACGACTCGGTCGAGCCGGTATCAAGGTCGTACCGACCGGCCTCAAGCACGGCACGGTGACGGCGGTGATCGATCGTCGCGGCTTCGAGATCACCAGCCTGCGACGCGACGTCGCCACCGACGGCCGGCATGCCACCGTCGCCTATACCGGGGATTGGCAAGCCGATGCCGAACGCCGCGATCTGACCTTGAACGCGCTTTATTGCGGCGCGGACGGCGAAGTGTTCGATCCGGTGGGCGGCTTGGCCGATCTGCGGGCGGGGCGGGTGAGGTTCGTCGGCGATCCCGATCGGCGCATCGCCGAAGATCGTCTGCGCATGTTGCGGTTTTTCCGCTTTCATGCCCGCTTCGGGCGCGGCGAGCCGGATGGTGCCGGGATCGAGGCCTGTCGGCGTGCGGCGCCAGATCTGCTCAAACTGTCGGGGGAACGCCTGCGGGTCGAGACGCTGAAGCTGTTGGCGTCGCCCGATCCGGTGCCGACGCTGCGCGCCATGCGCCAGGCAGAGGTACTGGAAGTGCTGCTGCCCGAGGCCGATACGTTCCTCGGTATCGACAAGCTTGTTGCTTGGGAGCGCGCGCGCGGCCGCTGCGATCCATTGCTGCGGCTGGCGGCGCTGGTGCGCCACCGCGAGACCCGGCCGTTAGCGGCCCGGCTGAAATTGTCCAATGCCGAGGCCTCGCGGCTGCGCCATTTGACGATTTCGCCGGTGGGGTATTCGGCCACCGCCGCCCCCGAAGCGGTGCGTGCGGGGGTCTATGCCGTCGGCAAGGCATTGTATCTCGATTTGGTCACGCTGGAGGAGGCGATCGATCCTGCCTTTGCCGCGATCCGTCGCGTGGCCGAGGCGTTCGAGCCCAAACCGATGCCGGTCGGCGGCGCCGACGCCAAGGCGCTGGGCCTGAGCGCAGGGCCGACGCTTGGCCAGGCGCTGGCCGAGCTGGAGGCGTGGTGGATCGGGCAGGACTTCCAACCCGATCGCGCTGCGCTGTTGACGAAGCTGGCCGCGATCGTCCGGCGAGAGGCTGCGTCATGACCCAGTTGCGGCTCTTGTTCTTCGGCGATTCGATCGCCAACGGCACTGGCGACAGCAGCTATCTCGGTTGGCCCGGGCGGCTATGCGCGGCCGAGCGCGCCCGGGGCCACGACCTCACGCTCTACAATCTCGGCGTGCGCGCCGACACCTCGGCGCAGATCCGCCGCCGCTGGCGCAGCGAGGCCGAGGCGCGCTGGCGCAGCGATGTGGCGCAGGCGTTGGTGTTCGCCTTCGGCGTCAACGACAGCGCCGAGGAAGGCGGGGGCGCAATCCGCGTGCCGCTGGATCAATCGCTGCAAAATGCCGAGGCGATGCTGACCGAGGCCAAGGCGTTGGCGCCGGTGTTGTGGATCGGACCGGCGCCGATCGCCGATGCCATGCAGCCCTTGCGGCCCTCGGCCACGGTCAGTTTTCATTTCCGCAACCGGGTCATCGCCGACTATGTCGCGCGCTATCGCGAACTGGCGGTGCGGATGGGTGTCCCGTTCCTCGATACGTTCGAGGCCCTAGGCCGCGCCCCGGCCTGGGCGCGTTACGTCGCCGCAGGCGACGGGGTGCATCCCGCGGCGGAAGGCTACGCCATGCTGGCGCGGCTGGTCGATGACTGGCCGGCCTGGCGGCGATGGATGGGAGGCGCCTGATGTGGCTCGGCCTGACTCTGCTCGATTGGGTGGCGCTGGCGTGGTTCCTGCTGGCCTGGTTCGGCTACACCCGCATGGCCGACGACCTTTCGGCCAAGGGCGGAGGCGGCCTCAACCAGCGGCTGCAGGTGTTGCGGCGGCGCTGGGCGGTGGCGATGATGGCGCGCGACAATCGCATTGTCGATGCGCAGCTGATCGGTCACTCGATCCATTCCGCCACTTTCTTCGCCTCGACCACCATCCTGATCATCGCCGGCCTGGTCGGCGCCTTCGGCGGCGTCGAGGCGGTGCATCGCATGCTGGCGGAGTCGGGGCTGGCGGTGGACACCACCCGCGCCGTACTGGAACTGAAACTCCTGGCGCTGCTGGCGGTCTATGCCTACGGCTTCATCAAGTTCACCTGGTCGATCCGGCAGTTCAACTATCTCTGCGTGCTGATCGGCGCCGTGCCCGAGGGCGCGGCGTCGACTTCCGAATCCCGCGCCCGTCATGCCGAAGGCGTGGTCGGCGTGCTGTCCTTGGCCTCGCACAGCTACAATGCCGGCCTGCGCAGCTACTATTTCGCGCTTGCCATGCTGGGATGGTTCTTCCATCCGGGACTGTTCCTGTTCGCGACCGCTTGGGCGGCGGGCGTGCTGCTGTGGCGGCAGACCCGCTCGCCGACCCTCAAGGCGATCAGCGATTTGGCGCGGGAGTAGCGCTCAGCCCCTCAAATGGCAGGCCACCATGTGGCCGTTCGGGCCGGCCGGCTTGAGCTTGGGGTCCTCGCTGGCGCAGAGCGGCATTTTGCGGATCGGGCAGCGAGTGTGGAAATGGCAGCCGGTCGGCCGGCGGATCGGGCTTGGCACGTCGCCGGTCAGCGGAATGCGCTGGCGCTTGGCGGTGGGATCGGGGATCGGCACCGCCGACAGCAGCGCCTCGGTATAGGGGTGGAGCGGCTGGGTGTAGAGGTCGCGCGCGGTGGCGATTTCGACGATGCGGCCGAGATACATCACCGCCACCCGCGTGCTGATGTGTTCGACCACCGACAGGTCGTGGGCGATGAAGATGTAGGTCAGTCCGAATTTGGTCTGCAAGTCCTCGAGCAAGTTGATGACCTGGGCCTGAATCGAGACGTCGAGCGCCGACACCGGTTCGTCGCAGACGATCAGCTTGGGCGAGACCGCCAAGGCGCGAGCGATGCCGATGCGCTGGCGCTGTCCGCCCGAGAACTCGTGGGGATAGCGCCGCACATGGTCGGCACCGAGACCGACCGTCTCCAGCAATTCGATGATACGGTCCTCGAAGGCGCGCTTGGTCGGGGTGAGGCCGTGGATGATCAGCGCCTCGCCGATGATCGCGCCCACGGTCATGCGCGGGTTGAGCGAGGCGAACGGGTCCTGGAAGATGATCTGCATGTCGCGCCGCAACGCCGCCAATTCGCGGCCGCCCATGCGCAGCACGTCGCGGCCTTCGAACCAGACCTCGCCGGCGCTGGGCTCGATCAAGCGCAGCAGGCAGCGACCGGTGGTCGACTTGCCGCAGCCGGATTCGCCGACCAAGCCCAGGGTCTCGCCCTTGATCAGATCGAAGCTAACGCCGTCGACGGCGTGGACTCGGTCGGTTTCGCCGCCGAACAGGCCCCCCTTGAGCGAAAAGGTCTTGGCCAGATCCTTGATCCGCATCAGCGGCTGGCCGGGCGTGCGGGCGGTGTCCGGAACTCCGCTCATAGCACGCAGGCCACCTTGTGGTCGGGCGCAATCTCGCGCAAGGGCGGTTCCGCCTGGATGCAGGCCGGCATGGCATGCTTGCAGCGCGGTGCGAAACGGCAGCCCGGCGGCAGGCGCAACAGGCTGGGCACCGTGCCGCCGATCGCCTCCAGCCGGGTCTTGTGCTTGGCGGCGGTGTCGATGCGCGGGATCGAACGGATCAGGCCTTGGGTATAGGGGTGGCGGGGTGCCGCGAACAGCAGGCCGACCGGTGCCTCCTCGACCACCTTGCCGGCATACATCACCACCACGCGCTGCGCGGTCTCGGCCACCACGCCCATGGCATGGGTGATCAGCATCACCGCCATGCCGAAGCGGTCCTTCATCTCTCGCAAGAGATCGAGGATCTGCGCCTGGATGGTGACGTCGAGCGCGGTGGTCGGCTCGTCGGCGATCAGCAGCGCGGGATCGCAGGACAGCGCCATGGCGATCATCACGCGCTGACGCATGCCGCCCGAAAACTGATGCGGATAGTCGTCGATCCGGCGCTCGGGGTTGGGGATGTGCACGAGCTTCAGCATCTCGATGGTGCGGTCGCGCGCCGCCTTGCGGCCGAGGCTCTGGTGCAGCCGGACGACCTCGCCGATCTGATCGCCGACGGTGTAGACCGGATTGAGCGAGGTCATCGGCTCCTGAAAGATGATGGCGATTTCCTTGCTGCGGATGTCGCGCATCGCCTCCGGGGGCAGCGGAACCAGGTCGCGTCCGCGCCACAGGATCTGGCCGCCGGCGATGCGCCCGGGCGGCATGGCGATCAGCTTGAGCGCGGTCATGGCGGTGACGGTCTTGCCGCAACCCGACTCGCCGACCACGCCCAGGGTCTCGCCGCGGTCGATGGTCAGGTCGACGCCGTCGACCGCCGGCACCACGCCGTCGTCGGTGTCGAAATGGGTCTTGAGGCCGCGGATTTCGAGCAGGCGTTCGCTCACACAACCACCTCTAAATGACCTTGCGCGGATCGAGCGCGTCGCGCAGCCCGTCGCCGATGAAGCTGATGGTCAGCACGACGACGAAGATCGCGGCGCCGGGGAACAGCGCCCAATGCGGCGCGATGTCGAGATAGTCCTTGGCGTCGAACAACAGCCGGCCCCAGGTCGGAATGTCGGGCGGGAATCCAAGGCCGAGGAAGGACAGGGTGGACTCGAACACGATCGCGGCGGCGACGTCGATGGTGGCCGCCACCACCAGCGGCCCGAACGAGTTGGGTAGGATATGGCGCACCACCTGGCGCGTGGTCGAGGCGCCCAAGGCCCGCGCCGCCTCGACGAACTCCTTTTCGCGCAGCGAGAAGAACTGCGCCCGCACCAGCCTTGCCGCCGGCATCCAGCGGAAGCCGCCGATTATCGCCACGATCAGTATGAAGATGCCGGCTTCGGGTCCGGCGATGGATTTCAGGGAATCGCGGAACAAATAAATGATCAGCAGCAACAGCGGCAATTGCGGTAGGGCCAGGAACAGGTCCGTCACCCACATCAGCGCGGCATCGATGCTGCCGCGCGACATGCCGGCGATGGCGCCCACCACCGTGCCGACCAGGATCGCCACCACCATCGCCGCCAGGCCGACCGCCAGCGAGATGCGGCCGCCATAAAGCATGCGGGCCAGCAGATCCTGGCCGAGATCGTCGGTGCCGAGCGGGTGCTTGGCCGATGGCGCCTTGAGGCGGGCGGTGAAATCGATTTCGTTGATTGGCACCGTCCAGAAGGTGGGGCCGAGCAGGACGGCGAGGATGATCGCCAGCAGCACGACCGAGCTGACCACCGCCAGGCGATGGCGGCGAAAGCGCCGCCAGGCCTCGTAGGCCAGCGACACCGGCTGGGGTCGCGCGATCTCAGCGGTAGGTGATGCGAGGGTCGAGCCAACCATAGAGCAGGTCCGCGATCAGGTTGAAGGCCACCACCAGGCAAGCGAAAACGAAGGTCACCGCCATGATCACCGGCGTGTCGTTGGCCAGGATCGAGCTGATCAGCAGCGAGCCGATGCCGGGAATGCGGAAGATCTGTTCGGTGACGATGCCGCCGCTGAACACCACCGGCATCTGCAGCGCCACCAGTGTGACCACCGGGATCAGGGCGTTGCGCACCACGTGCTTGATCACCACCACGCGCTCGGCCAGTCCCTTGGCGCGGGCGGTGGTGACGTAGTCGAGCCGGATCACGTCCAGCACCGCCGCGCGCACGTAGCGCGTATAGGAGGCGGCCTGGAACAGGCCCAACACCGCCACCGGCATGATGGCTTGGCGGATGTGCTCCCACACCCAGCGCCATCCCGATCCCGAAATATCGGCGCGATAGACGAAGGGCAGCCAATCCAGCGTGATGCTGAAGATCAGGATCAGCACCAGGCCGGTGAAGAAGGTCGGCAGGGCGAAGCCGATGAAGGCCAGCGTGCTGGCGATCTGGTCGAACACCGAATAGGGGCGGGTGGCGGCATAGATGCCGACCGGCAGCGCCACCAACAGCGCCAGAATCTGCGACGAGCCGATCACCAGCATGGTGGTCGGCAGGCGCTGCAGGATCAGGGCGTCGACGTCGATCCGGCTGACGAAGGAGAATCCCCAATCGCCCTGCAGCATCGCCGTCAGCCAGCGCACGTAGCGGACCGCCACCGGATCGTCGAGGCCGAACTTCGCGCGCAGATTGGCGCGCACGTCGGGCGGGACATTCGGGTTGGTGGCCAGCTCCTCGAACGGGTCGCCCGGCGCCAACGCCAGAATGGTGAACAGCACGATGCTGATCCCGAGAATGCTCGGGATCATGATCATCAGACGACGCAACAGATAGCGACTCATGGAATCGAACGCGCCCGTGCCAGCGACAGGCTCCGGCCTCGCGGCCGGAGCCTGTCAGGCTCCTGTGATCAGGCCTCGCGGTACCAGTTGACCAGGTTGAAGAGGTCGTTGTCCCAGCCGCTCAGCGTCACCTTGAGCTTGCTCGACACCGCCGAGGCGCGCGGCCGGTAGACCACCGGAATCACGGCGTGGTCGCCGCAAACCAGGTCGTTCATCTTGATGAACAAAGCGGCGCGCTTGATCGGGTCGAGTTCGCCCTCGGCCTCCTTGTAGGCCTTGTCGTATTCCGGATTGGTCCAACGCGTGATGTTGCGGCCCTGCCACAAGTTCGCTTTGGCGGAGACTTCCACCGAAGTGAACTGGTTCATGAACAGCTCGGGGTCGGGCTCGGTCATGGTGGTGGTATACATTTGGATGTCGCAATAGAACTTGCCGTAGGTATCGGGATTGGCGACATCCGAGGAGAAATAGACCGAGGCGGTCACCGACTTGAGCTCGACATCGATGCCGGCGCGCTGGCAGGCCTGCTTGACGATGGCCTGGTTCTTCTGGCGCGGCGCGTTGATCGAGGTCTGATAGACGAACTTCAGCTTCTTGCCGTCCTTGGCGCGAATGCCGTCGGGCCCGCGCTTCCAGCCCGCCGCCTCCAGGACCTGGTTGGCCTTGTCGACGTTGAATTCCCACTTGGTGTTCTTGGAGTGGAAGCGCGGCGGGTTGTTGAGGAAGTTGCCGGTCGCCACGCCGGTGCGGCCATAGATGTGTTCCTGCACCGAGGCGCGATCGATCAGCATGCCCAGCGCTTGGCGCACGGCCTTGTCGGTCAGCGTCGGATGCCTGGTCTTCAGGCTCGAGCGTTCGCCGTCGACCTCGGTCCAGGGGTCGGTCGAGTTGAGCTGGATGTGCTCGATGTTGCCGCCCGGGGTGATGACGGTGACGCCCTTGCCGCCGACTTCCATGCGCTTGAGGATCTCGTCCTCGACCTGCATGTTCCAGGCATAGTCGAACTCGCCGGTCTGCAGCACCGCGCGCGCCGCCGACACCGCGTCGCCGCCGCCCTTCATCTCGATGGCGTCGAAATGCGGCCGGTTGGGCATGTGGTAGTCGGGGTTGAGTTCGCCCTTGACCATGTCGCCGGGCGCGAACGAGACGAAGCGATAGGGCCCGGTGCCGACCGGCTTGAGATTGGCCGGCGCTTCGCGCGACTTGGCGCCCGAGTACTCGCCGAACAGGTGCTTGGGAATGATCATGCCGCGCGTACCGCAGAACGGCACCGCCCAGAACGGCGTCGGCTTGTCGAAGGTCACGCGGACGGTCATGGCGTCGATCTTCTCGGCCTTGCAGTCCCTGTAGGCGCTGGCCGTGACCGCGGCAGTGGCCGGATCGCGGGCGTATTCCCAGTTGAAGATCAGATCGTCCGCGGTCAGCGGCTTGCCGTCATGCCACTTGACGCCCGGTTTGATCTTCCAGGTCACGGTCTTGCCGTCGGCCGAGAGGCCGCCGTTCTGCCGCGAGGGAATCTCGGCCGCCAGGAACGGAACCATTTCGCCATCGGCGTTCCAGCCGGCCATCGGTTCGTAAAAGATGCGCGAGCCTTCCTGGTCCTTGGTGCCGACCGCGAAATGCGGATTGAGCAAGGTCGTGCCCTGCCACCACAAGACCTTCAGCGTGCCGCCGCCGCCGCGCTTGGTCGGCTTGTACACGAACGCGGTCTGAGCGTGCGCCACGCCGGCATGGGCGAGCAACTGGGTCGCCATCGGCGCGGTCAGGCCGACCGCCGCCATGCGCTCGATAAAGCCGCGCCGCGACAGCTTGCCGCCTTTGACCTTGTCGATCAGGCCGCGCAATTGATGTTCGTTCATGGGCAAGTCCCCCCTCGATTTTCGGTGCGGCATGACCGCCCTCGTCGTTGCGCGCGAAGGCTGGCAGCCGAGATTGGCGGAATGTTAGCCCAATTCCGAAGCCGTCCGCAGGGTTTTTTTGGCCGGACACAAGACTTCAGCGGCGAATTGCGTTTTATTGTCATCGCCGACGGGGCATGGAGGGGAAGATGGATATCGGGCTGTCACGTCGGGATTTTCTTGCGGGAACGAGCGCTGCGGCGGGCTTCGGCGGCACCCCCGCCTTGGCGCAAGCACGGACGGCGCTGACCGTGATGGCGTTTCCCGGCCATTCCAACCTCTCTGTCTTCTCGGCCCAGCACAAGGGCTTTTTTGCCCGGCGCGGCCTGGCCGTCGAACTCAAGTTCACGCCCAATTCGGGAGCGCTGCGAGAGGGGTTGGCCAAAGGCGAGCACCACATCGCCCATGCCGGCGTCGACAATGCCGTCGCCATGGTCGAACAGGCAAAAGCGGACGCCGTCATCGTCACCGGCGGCGACAACGGCTTCAACACCATCTTTGTCCAGCCCGAGATCGGCAGCCTGGCGGAAATTCGCGGCAAGACCATCGCTGTCGATGCTCCCAATACCGCCTACGCGTTGCTGCTCTACAAAGTGCTGAAGGACGCCGGCCTCGGTCGTGGCGACTACCAGGTCAGGCCGGTCGGCGGCTCGCCCGAACGGCTGGCGGCGCTGCGCCAAGACAAGAACCTGGCGGCCGCGGTGCTGTTCCCGCCGTTTTCCTTCCAGGCGCAGGAAGCCGGGCTCAAGGACATGGGGCCGGCGGCACGGGTGGTCGGCGCCTACCAGGCCGAGGGTGCCTTTGTGATGCGCGATTGGGCCAAGGCCAATGGCGAAGTGCTGGTGCGCTATATCGCAGCGCTGATCGAAGGCAGGCGCTGGGCGCTGGATCCGGCCAATCGCAGCGAAGCGACGGGATTGTTGGCGGAGAGGTTGCGGCTTTCGCCGGAAATCGCCGCCAAGACTTTCGCCGTGATCTCGCATCCCACGGCGGGCATGGCCAAGGACGCCAAGTTCGATCTCGAAGGCTTCCGCAACGTGCTCAAGCTGCGGGCCGAGATCGAGGGTCAATGGGGCGGCATTCCGCCGGCGCCCGAACGCTATTTCGATCTGTCCTATTACGATCGCGCCTTGGCGAACCTGTAGAGGTTCCGGGCGCGCCGAGACCGGCCGCTGGTTGCCGTTCCTGAAGACCTATCGCACGAAGTGTGTTTCTCCAGGTCCAGGACTTGGTGAGGTCCTGGTTGGACTCTCAGAAATCCAATGTCAGCAAAATCCGCTCGCCGCTTTTCGACCCCGTCTTGCGGATGGCCAAGAAACAACGTCTTGCAGAAACCATCGAGAATCGTTCATTCGTTGATGGCATCACCCATTCAGCGCAATGCCTCGGCGGCGCTCGGGTTTTCGAGGCCGGCGGCGATGCGCAGGCCGCGAAGGCGCTCGGGCGGGCTTTGCGGAAACGGCACTGATCGGGAGAGTTTGCAAAACCGGCTGCAAAACTTAGGGCGATGCCACTGACGCAATACTCGCTAACCCTTTGAAATCCGCTGGTTGGGGGACTAGGATTCGAACCTAGACTGGCGGAGTCAGAGTCCGCTGTCCTACCGTTAGACGATCCCCCAACGGCGGATGGCGCCCATTTAGAGACGGCGGTTTGCCTTGTCAACGCCGCGGCTGGTAACGTCGCGGCATGAACTTCGGCGATGGCGGTTCGGGCCAGCGCGCGGTCTTCGCCGCGCTCGACCTGGGCACCAACAATTGTCGTCTGCTGATGGCACGCCGCGCGCCCGAGGGCGCGCGCGAGCCGCTGCGGGTGGTCGAATCGTTTTCGCGCATCACGCGCTTGGGCGAGGGCCTCGAAACCGACGGCGCCTTGGCTCAGGCGGCGATGGAGCGGACTTTGGCGGCGCTGGCAATCTGCGCCGAACGCATGGCGCGCC
Source organism: Alphaproteobacteria bacterium (assembly GCA_016869515.1). Taxonomy (GTDB): domain Bacteria; phylum Pseudomonadota; class Alphaproteobacteria; order VGDZ01; family VGDZ01; genus VGDZ01. The sequence goes on from VGDZ01000019.1 coordinate 14,204, forward strand.
GCCGGCTGGCGGATCGCCGCTGCATCGCCACCGCGGCCTGCCGCCGCGCCAGCAACGGAGCCGCCTTCCTGCAGCGGGTCGCGGTCGAGACCGGACTCGAACTCGAAGCGATCTCGCCCGAGCGCGAGGCACGCTTGGCCGCGATCGGCTGCCTGCCGCTGCTCGATCCTGCCGCCGAACGTGCCATCGTGTTCGATATCGGCGGCGGTTCGACCGAGCTGGCGGCGCTGCGGCGCGACGGTCGCGGCGGTTACGTCCATGTGGCGGAAGCGTCCCTGCCGCGCGGCGTGGTGACGTTGGCCGAGCGCCATGGCGGGGCCGAGATGTCGTCCGACTCCTATGCCGCCATCGTCGCCGAGACGAAGGACTTGCTGGGCGATTTCAGGCGTCGGCTCGGTGACGCGGGCGAATGGGCGTTGCTGGGCTCGTCGGGCACGGTGACGACGCTGGCGGCGGTGCATCTCGACCTGCCGCGCTATGACCGCCGTCGGGTCGACGGATCGTGGATGACGCCCAGGCAGGCCGCGACCGCCATCGACGGTCTGGTGGCGCTGGGCGCGCCGGGTCGGGCGCGGCATCCCTGCATCGATGCCGGACGCGCGGATCTGGTGTTGGCGGGATCCGCCATTTTGGAGGCGATCCTGGCCGTGTTTCCGGTCGAGCGGTTCCGGGTCGCCGACCGCGGCCTGCGCGAAGGCCTGCTGACCGAGATGATGGCCGCGGCGCCGGCGGCGATACGCGCCGCCTGACGCCATGGCCGGGATTCGTCTCAAGACAGCCAAGGGGCGACGGCCGTCCTCGCAGCGCTGGTTGCGGCGCCAGCTCAACGACCCCTATGTCGCCGCCGCCCGCAAGCAGGGCTATCGCTCGCGCGCCGCCTTCAAGCTGAGCGAACTCGACGACCGCTTCGGATTCCTGCGCAAGGATGCGCACGTGCTCGATCTCGGCGCGGCGCCCGGAGGCTGGAGCCAAGTCGCGGCCGAGCGGGTCGGACCGAGCGGGCGCGTGGTCGCGGCCGATCTCAATCCGCTCGACCCGATCGCGGGCGTGACGGTCCTGACGTTCGATGCGCTGGCGCCCGAGGCGCCCGCCGCGCTGCGCGCGGCCATGGGCGGGCAAGCCGATGTCGTCCTGTCGGACATGGCGGCGCCGTCGACCGGCCATCGCGCCACCGATCATCTGCGCATCGTGGCGCTGGTCGAGGCGGCGGCGGCGATCGCCGGCGACGTTCTGGCTCCCGGCGGCAGCTTCGTGGCCAAGGTTTTCCAGGGCGGCACCGAAGCCAAGCTCTTGGCCGAGCTCAAGCGGCGATTCGCCTCGGTGCGCCACGCCAAGCCCAAGGCCAGCCGCTCCGAGTCCGCGGAAATCTATGTCATTGCAACGGGTTTTCGATCTGCGCCCGGAGCGGTTTGACAGCCTGGCCGACGCTCTTTAATAGGGGCCATGGAGCCTGCCCCAGACAGCCTGCGGCCCGCCCGCTTCATCGATTCCGACCATCCCGCGATCCAGGCTTACGCCGCCGCCAAGGCCGGCGGAGGGGACGATCTTAGCCGGGCTTTGCGGCTTTACTACGCCGTACGCGACGAAATCCTATACGACCCCTATGGCGTGACGCTGACGCCCGAGGCGTTCAAGGCCAGCGTTTGCCTCGCGCGCGGTCGCGGCTTTTGCGTCGAAAAGGCCGGGCTGCTGGCGGCGGTGGCGCGGGCCGCGGCGATCCCGGCGCGGGTCGGATTCGCCGACGTGCGCAATCACCTTACCACCGAGCGCCTGCGCAGGATCATGGGCGGATCGGATCTGTTCGTCTATCACGGCTTCGCCGAACTCTGGCTCGAAGGCCGCTGGGTCAAGGCCACGCCGGCCTTCAATCTGACGCTGTGCCGACGTTTCGGGGTCAAGCCCTTGGAGTTCGACGGGCGCAGCGATTCGATCTTCCACCCCTTCGATGCGTCCGGCCGCCAGCACATGGAATACGTCGCTGATCGCGGCAGCCATGACGACATTCCCTACGACGACATCAAGCGCGCCTTCGCCCAGCACTATCCCGGCATGTTTGTCGGCGCCCAGGCGGTGCCGTCCGGGGCCGATTTCGGGGCCGACGGCGAGGCCGAACGCAGGAGAATCTGAATGCGCCAGATCGAGGAAGCCCTGACCTTCGACGACGTGCTGCTGGTGCCGGCGGCATCCTCGGTGCTGCCGGGCGAGGTCGATGTCAAGAGCCGCGTCACCCGCAGCATCCCGCTCGGCATTCCGCTGCTATCGGCGGCGATGGATACCGTCACCGAGAGCGCGCTTGCCATCGCCCTGGCCCAGGCCGGCGGCATGGGCGTGATCCACCGCAATCTCGACATCGCCAAGCAGGCCGACGAAGTCCGCAAGGTGAAGAAGTTCGAAAGCGGCATGGTGGTCAATCCGGTGACCATCGGCCCCGACGCCACCTTGGCCGAGGCGCTGGCGCTGATGGACCGCCATCGCATTTCGGGCATCCCGGTCACCGCCAAGAACGGCCGGCTGGTGGGAATCCTGACCAATCGCGACGTGCGCTTCGCCACCGACCGGCGCCAGACCGTGTCCGAACTGATGACCCGCGACAACCTGGTCACGGTCAAGGAAGGCATCGACCGCGAGGACGCCAAGCGCCTCCTGCACAAGCGCCGCATCGAGAAGCTGTTGGTGGTCGACGGCGACTATCGCTGCATCGGCCTGATCACGGTCAAGGACATCGAGAAGTCGCAGCGCTACCCCAACGCCTGCAAGGACGAGCAGGGGCGGCTGCGGGTCGGCGCCGCCACCGGCGTCGGCGATGCCGGCTATGCCCGCGCCGAGGCGCTGATCGACGCCGGGGTCGATCTGGTGGTGGTCGACACCGCGCATGGCCATTCGCAGTCGGTGTTGGCTTCGGTCACGCGCATCAAGAAGAAGAGCAATTACGTCCAGGTCCTGGCCGGTAACGTCGCCACCGCCGACGGCGCCACCGCGCTGATCGACGCCGGCGCCGATGCGGTCAAGGTCGGCATCGGCCCGGGTTCGATCTGCACCACCCGGATCGTCGCCGGGGTCGGCATGCCGCAGCTCTCGGCGCTGTTCGGCGCGGTCGAGGCGGCCAAGGCGCGCGACATTCCGGTGGTGGCCGATGGCGGCATCAAGTTCTCGGGCGATCTGGCCAAGGCCATCGCCGCCGGCGCCGATTGCGCCATGATCGGCAATCTGCTGGCCGGCACCGACGAGGCGCCGGGCGAAGTGGTGTTCTATCAAGGCCGTTCCTACAAGGGCTATCGCGGCATGGGCAGCGTCGGCGCGATGGCGCGCGGCTCGGCCGATCGCTACTTCCAAGCCGAGATCAAGGATCAATTGAAGCTGGTACCGGAGGGGATCGAGGGCCGCGTGCCCTATCGCGGTCCGGTCGGCCAGGTGGTGCACCAGCTGATCGGCGGCTTGCGGGCGGCGATGGGCTATACCGGTTGTCGCGATCTGGCGGCGATGAAGGCGGATTGCCGCTTCGTGCGCATCACCAATGCGGGCTTGCGCGAAAGTCACGCCCATGACGTCGTGATCACCCACGAGGCGCCCAATTACCCGCAAGTCGGGTAGCGCTGGGGGCCGTGACTCCGGGCGCGCGGCTCGCGGCCGCGATCGAATTGATTGCAGCGATCGAACGCGGCGCGGTGGCGGATCGCGAGATCGGTTCGTATTTCCGTACCCGACGTTACGCCGGTTCCAAGGATCGCGCGGCGATCTCGACCCTGGTCTACGATTGCTTGCGACGACGCGGGATCGCGCTGTGGGGGTTGGAGCGGGTGGGGCTCGATCCAAACCCTCGGCATCTGGCGCTGGAACTGCTGGTGCGGGGCCGCGGCGAACCGGCCGAAGCCGTGTTCACCGGAGAAGGTCATGCGCCCGCGCGTCTTGACGACGCCGAACGGGCGGCGGTCGCGGCGCTAAATGCGCTGGACGACGGGGCGGCGCCGGCCTGGGCGCGGCTAGGGTTTCCGGCCTGGCTCGAATCCGAGCTGCGGGCGCGTTTCGGCGAGGACCTGGAAACCGAAATGGCGGCGCTCAATCGCCGCGCCGCGGTCGACTTGCGGGTCAATGCGCTGAAAGCGGTGCGGCCACAAGTGACGGAAGAGTTGGCGCGGCTGGGCGTGACGGCGGCACCGACGCCGCTTTCGCCGTTGGGCTTGCGGATCGAGGGCGAGCGCGACCTGTCCCGCTTGCCGCCGCTGCGAGACGGTCTGGTCGAGATTCAGGACGAAGGCTCGCAAATCGTGGCGCTGATGGTCGAGGCGCGCCCTGGCGAACAGGTGGTCGATTTCTGCGCCGGCGCCGGCGGCAAGACCTTGGCGCTGGCGGCACAGATGCGGCGCCAGGGCCAGGTCTACGCGCTCGACAGCGATGCGGCGCGGCTGGAACGGCTCAAGCCGCGAGCGCGTCGCGCCGGCGCTCACAATATTCAGCCTCATGTTCTGGCGGGCGCCGACGATCCTTGGCTGAAATGCGAAGGGGGGCGGTTCGACCGGGTGCTGGTCGATGCGCCTTGCAGCGGCATGGGCGCCTGGCGTCGGGCGCCCGAGGCGCGCTGGCGCTTGACCGGCGAGATTCTGGCCCGGCACGTCATGCACCAAGGTGCGATCTTGTCGCGGGCGGCGTCGTTGGTGCGTCCGGGCGGGCGCTTGATCTATGCTGTTTGCTCGCTCTTGCCGGTCGAGGGCGAAGGCGTAGTCGGAAAGTTCTTGTCCGACCGCCACGATTTCGCATCGGTGCCGGCAGCGGACGTCTGGGCATCGGCGATCGGCAGCGAATGCCCGGCCGACGCTTCGTCCTATTTGGTCCTCACTCCGGCGCGGCACGGCTGCGACGGGTTTTTTGTCGCCGTTCTCGAACGGCGAGCCGGGGTATAATGGAATCGATTGTGCGCCTTCCAATAGCGATGGAGGACTCGATGCGCTGGCTGACGATGCTGATGCTGATCTGTGCCCTGGCGATGCCGGTCGGGCGTCCCTGGGCGATGTCGAGCGGCCCGGCCGCCGGCGGCGGCGAGTTGGCTGAAGCGCAAAAGCAGATTGCGGCCAAGGACTGGACGGCGGCGATCGAGAACCTGCGCAAATGGGTGGCCAAGGATCCGAAAAGCGCCGAGGGCTTCAATCTGCTCGGCTTCGCCCATCGCAATTTGAAGCGCATGGACGAGGCTTTCGCCTATTACGCCAAGGCACTCGAACTCGACCCCAAGCATCGCGGCGCCCACGAATATGTCGGCGAGGCTTATCTGCTGATCGACAACCTGGCCAAGGCGCAGGAGCACCTGACCCAGCTCGACAAGCTCTGTACTTTCGGTTGTCCCGAACTGACCGAACTCAAGAACAAGATCGCCGCTTACCGCCGCGCCAAAGGCATGACGGGCTGAATGGCCGAACCGACTAGCGCCCTGATCGTCGGCGTCGGCGAGGGCCTGGGCGCGGCCATCGCCCGGCGTTTTGCCGCCGGCGGCTTGAAGGTCGCGCTGGCGGCGCGGCGGCGCGATGTGGTCGAACGGCTGGCGGCCGGCATTCCCGGCGCACACGGCTATGCGGTCGACGCTCGCGACGAGGCGGCGACGATCGCGCTGCTCGATCGGGTCGAGGCCGATCTCGGCCCGCTGGCGGCGGCGGTCTACAATCCCGGCGCCAACACCCGCGGCTCGATCCTCGATTTCGACGCCACGCTTTATCGCAAGGTGTGGGAGCTGTGCTGCTTCGGCGGCTTCCTGCTCGGGCGCGAGGCGGCGCGGCGCATGGTGCCGCGCGGGCAGGGCACCATCCTGTTCACCGGCGCCACCGCCTCCTTGCGCGGCGGTAATGGCTATGCCGCCTTCGCCGGCGGCAAGTTCGCCTTGCGCGCGCTGGCGCAAAGCATGGCGCGCGAACTGGGTCCCAAGGGCATCCATGTCGGCCATGTCGTCATCGACGGCGTGATCGACACCCCGCGCACCCGCGAGCGCTTCGGCGACGCCTTCAAGACCCAAACGCCGGATGCGCAACTCAAGGTCGACGACATCGCCGAGGCCTATTGGCAGCTTCATGTCCAGAAGCGATCGGCCTGGACGTTGGAGCTCGACCTGCGGCCATGGGTGGAGAAGTTTTAGTCTTGCATCGCGGAGGCCGGTTGCTAGCTTCCCAGCCATGACCGACACCGTCCTGATCGTCGACTTCGGCTCGCAAGTCACCCAGTTGATCGCCCGTCGCGTGCGGGAGTCCGGGGTCTACAGCGAGATCGCGCCCTACACCAAGGCCGAGGAGGCGCTGGCCCGGCTCAAGCCGCGCGCCATCATCCTTTCGGGCGGGCCGGACTCGGTCACGGCCGAGTCCGCGCCTCGGGCGCCGATGGCGCTGTTCCTGGCCGGGCTGCCGATCCTCGGCATCTGCTATGGCGAGCAGACCATGTGCGCGCAATTGGGCGGCACGGTCGAAGGCGGCCATCACCGCGAATTCGGCCGCGCCTTGCTGGAGGTGGTCGAGTCCTGCGCGCTGTTCGACGGGCTGTGGCCGTCCGGGACCAAGACCCAGGTGTGGATGAGCCATGGCGACCGCGTCACCAAGCTGCCGCCGGGCTTCCGGCCGGTGGGCGTGTCGGCCGGGGCGCCCTTCGCCGCCATCGCCGACGACAGCCGCAGGTTCTATGGCGTGCAGTTCCATCCCGAGGTGGTCCATACCCAGGACGGCGCCAAGCTGTTGCGGCGCTTCACCCATGCCGTCGCCGGGCTCAAGGGCGATTGGACCATGGCCGCCTTCCGCCAGCAGGCCATCGCCCGCATCCGCGCCCAGGTCGGCAAGGGCAAGGTGATCTGCGGGCTGTCGGGCGGGGTCGATTCCGCCGTCGCCGCGGTGCTGATCCACGAGGCGATCGGCGATCAGCTGACTTGCGTCTTTGTCGATCACGGCCTGTTGCGCTTGGGCGAGGCCGAGGAGGTGGTGCGGGTGTTCCGCGACCGCTTCAACATCCGGCTGCTGCATCGCGACGCCGCGCGGCTGTTTCTCGATCGCCTGGCGGGGATCGACGATCCCGAGAAGAAGCGCAAGACCATCGGCGCCACCTTCATCGACGTCTTCGAAGAAGAAGCGCGCAAGGTCGGCGGCGCCGAGTTCCTGGCCCAGGGCACGCTCTATCCCGACGTGATCGAGAGCGTCTCCGCCACCGGCGGGCCGTCGGTGACCATCAAGTCGCATCACAATGTCGGCGGCCTGCCCGAGCGCATGAACCTCAAGCTGGTCGAGCCCTTGCGCGAGCTGTTCAAGGACGAGGTGCGGGCGCTGGGCCGCGAACTCGGCATGCCGGACAACGTCGTCGGCCGGCATCCCTTTCCGGGGCCGGGGTTGGCGATCCGGGTACTGTCGGCGGTCAGCGCCGAGAAGCTCGACATCCTCCGTCGCGCCGATGCGATCTATCTCGACGAGATCCGCAAGGCCGGGCTTTACGACAAGATCTGGCAGGCTTTTGCCGTGCTGTTGCCGGTGCGCACCGTCGGCGTAATGGGTGATGCGCGCTCCTACGACCACGTGCTGGGCCTACGCGCCGTCACCTCGACCGACGGCATGACCGCCGACAGCTATCCCTTCGAGCACGCTTTTCTGGCGCGCACCGCCACCCGCATCGTCAACGAGGTGCGCGGCATCAACCGCGTGGTCTACGACGTCACCTCCAAACCGCCCGCCACCATCGAGTGGGAGTAGAATCTCTGATTTAAGTTGTTGATTTATAGAGAGTTTCTAGCTACGCAAGACAGACCCACGCCCTGCCAAATTGTTGACTTAGTTGGGCGTTGGCATTAAAGTTACACGTAAAGCTACACAGCGCTATATTGACTTGCGGCCAGCTATTATTAAAGCGGCTGTTGAGTTAGTGTGGGCGACGATACTTATGTATCGCATCTGCGTAAGCGGTCGCTGTCTTAAGTTGCCCAGTCTCGCTGAAGTGACACAAGTCACGTCTATCTTCATTTTCAAGTAACTCGTCAGTATTTACCGCTAAAAATATTTGACTATTATCTTGAAGATTTTTTTGTCCTATAGCCGTTGGATTACTTGCCTTCCAATACGGACTGATGCCGCACTTTGTTGCAACAGCGATAAAGAATGGCGCTGTAACGCCCGCAGTTCTCAAACTATTTTTTAGTGAGTAAAAAGATCTCTCATATATTTTTGTTGACGTGCTATTATAAAAGTCAGCTTCTCCTTGATGCCATACAACGTCTGTTACTCCATATATTTTGATAGATACCAAAGTGTCCAATAACATTTGGTTTAAGTCACCATCTTCTTGCCAGCGTGCTATTGGAGTTCCTCCAATTCCAGACGAAATAATGACAATCGCTTTATACGTACCGTATTCAATCAGCTTATCGGCAAGCGGCGTTATAAACTCTCCTTCTTCCCCGGATGCCCCTAATAATGGCGAGGATGCTACAAAGCATTTACCATCATAATAGTTAAATACTTGATTGGGATAACGGGTAATTACCTTTTTCTCAGCGAAGTTAGCTGCGTTTGATTGTCCGATAGACAGTAATACACCAGTCTCTGAGCTTTGCGCTGGGCAAGAAACTTCTTTTTTTCCACTTATCGCTACAAGTCTTCCAAACTCATCATATTGTCCAATACCTAATGCTGATGTAATATTATATTTGTTTTTTAATGTCCTTATTAAATCAATCGGAAAAATATTGCGGGCGTAGCTGTGTGCGCCAAAAAGATATGCTGAAGATAATGTGACGAGGGATAAGCAAGTGACAATCAGCGCTTTTCTTATTTTACTGGAAGCATTATTGCGCGCGCTCTCTCTCGTATCAGTCATTGCCGATCCTGTCAGCAAGTTGTCGCTATGCTCATTCTACTTGTGCGTCGTAACAGCGCAAGTGCTTGGGTGTTCTTTTGTTGGGCAACGTGTAACCATAGGCGCGTAGAGTCTAACAAACTCAATAGGTTACTTAAGCTCATGCTGCTACAAAAAAGAACAATAAAGTCGCGCAACACTTACACGCTAACGATTTGGCGGGCTGTAACCCGATTGGAAAAAAAAGTGGTTTTTGCCAACGTAACTAGACCGCGATCGGTTCATAGGGAATCACGGGCGCGATTCCCTATGAACCGTGAATCGCGGTCCAAAGCAGGATACGAGGGCATGACTAACGATCTGTCTTGAACTCTATGGTTCAAGACAGATCTTTCATGCCCTAAAGAATGGGAGTGACGACCGGCAGTGACGCAGTGAGAAAAACGTCTCGATCGCATGCGCGCCAACCCCGGCGTCGATTGGAAGATCGAGGATATGATTGCGATTGCCGAACGCCTCGGGATCGCATCTCGGCGGCAGGGCGGTAGCCATGTTGCCTTCCGGGCGGCGAGCGGCAACTATGCGGTCGTACCGGCGCGGCGGCCGATCAAAGCGGTCGACGTCCGGCAATTCGTTGCCATGATCGATGGTTCGGGGAAGAGCGATGATTCGTGATCTCGAATATCCCTATGTCATCAGACCCCTGTCGCGGCACGAAGGGGGTGGGTCCCTGATCGTCTTTCCCGATCTGCCGGGATGCGCATCGAATGGGGAGACGCCGGAGCAGGCGGTCGTCAATGGGGCCGATGCGCTGCGGACGTTGCTCCTGACCATGAAGGAGTTTGGCGATCCCGTTCCACCGTCTTCGTGGCCGGAACAAATACGATCGGTTGCCGGCGTCATGCCGGTTTGGTTGCCGCGGGGCGTGACCAAGAAGCTGGTGGCGCGGGCACACAGCGAAGGCGTGTCGGCCGAGGTCATGGTGGTTTCGCTTGTGGCGGAGGGGTTGGCGAAGGCGAAACCGAGAACACTACATCGCAAATCGTCCAAACGTCGCGCGGCGTGAAAGGATCGCGAGCATGACCGACAATCTGCGCATCGATGGCGACCGGCTGTGGCGGAGCCTGATCGACTTGGCCAAGATCGGCGGCACCGAGAAGGGCGGCGTCTGCCGCCTGGCGCTGACCGATCTCGACCGCCAGGCGCGCGATCTGTTCGTCGCCTGGTGCAAGCAGGCCGGCTGCGCCATCGCGGTCGATCGCATGGGCAACATCTTCGCCCGCCGCCCCGGTCGCGACGACAGCCTGGCGCCGGTGATCACCGGCAGTCATATCGACACCCAGCCGACCGGCGGCAAGTTCGACGGCGCCTATGGCGTGATGGCCGGGCTGGAGGTGATCCGCAGCCTGAACGCTGCCAATTACCAGACCCTGCGGCCGATCGAGGTGGTGGTGTGGACCAACGAGGAGGGCTCGCGCTTCGCGCCGGCGATGACCGCTTCGGGCGTGTTCGGCGGCGTGTTCGAGCTCGACTATGCGCTGGCGCGCAAGGATATCGACGGCGTGACCTTGGGCGAGGCTCTTAAAACGATCGGCTATGCCGGCGATACGCCCTGCGGCGGGCGCAAGGTCGAGGCCTGTTTCGAGGCCCATATCGAACAGGGGCCGATCCTCGAGGCCGAGGGCAAGACCATCGGCGTCGTCACCGGTGCCCAAGGCCAACGCTGGTACGAAATCACGTTGACCGGGCAGGAGGCCCATGCCGGCCCGACGCCGATGCCGCGCCGGCGCGACGCGCTGGTCGGAGCGGCGCGCGTGATCGACGAGGTCAATCGTATCGGCTTTCGCCACGCGCCCAATGCCTGCGCCACGGTCGGCATGATCCAGTGCCATCCCAACTCGCGCAACACCATCCCCGGCCGGGTGTTCTTCACGGTCGATTTCCGCAATCCCGACGATGCGGTGCTGGCGCGGATGGATCGCGAACTGCGGGAGTTCGCGATCCGCACCGCGGCCGAACTCAAGCTCGAACTCAAGCTCGAACAGATTTGGGCCTTCGGCGCCACCGCCTTCGATCGGCGCCTGGTCGAAGGCGTGCGCAAGGCCGCGGCCAAGGCCGGCCATGGGCATCGCGACATCGTCTCGGGCGCGGGCCACGATTCGGTCTACATCGCGCGCGTCGCGCCGACGGCGATGATCTTCGTGCCCTGCAAGGACGGCATCAGCCACAACGAAGTCGAGGACGCGACGCCCGAGCACATCGCCGCCGGCGCCCAAGTGCTGCTGCAAGCCATGGTCGAGGCGGCGGATCGGCGCTGATGCCGGGTACGCTGGTCTTCGGCCGCAGGCGGATCGGTCCCGAGCAATTGGCGGCGCGGGTGGCGCGCGCCGCCGGCGGCTTCAAGCGTCTCGGCATCGGCGCCGGCGACGGCGTCGCCCTGTTGCTGCGCAACGATTTCGCCTTTTTCGAGGCGGCGCTGGCGGTGGGCCGGCGCGGCGGCTATTCGGTGCCGATCAACTGGCATTTCAAGGCCGAGGAGATCGGCCACATCCTGCGCGATTGTGGCGCCAAGGCGGTGATCGCACATGCCGATCTGCTGCCGGCAATGGGCGCACCGCCGCCGGGGGTGGCGGTGTTGGTTGTCGAGACCCCGGATGAGATCGCCGCCGCCTATGGCATCGTGCCCGATGCCTGCCATGTCCCCGCCGGAGCGACGCCGTGGGAGGCGTGGCTTGAGGCGGCAACGCCCGATACCGACCCGCCGCAACAGATTCCGGCCAGCATCATCTACACCTCGGGCACGACCGGCCGGCCCAAGGGCGTCAAGCGTCGACCGGCGCCGCCAGGCACGGATGCGACCTTGCCCATCCGGCGCCAGGTTTTCGGAATAGAGCCGGGCCGAGTATCGCTTTTGACCGGGCCGCTTTATCACAGCGCGCCCAATTTCTTCGGTCTCTACGCCGTGCGCGACGGCGGCACGCTGGTGCTGATGCCGCGCTTCGATGCGCTTGAGACCTTGCGTCTAGTGGAGACGCACAAGATCGCCGCCATGCATCTGGTGCCGACCATGATGGTGCGGATGATGCGCTTGCCCGAGGCCGAGAGGCGGCGCTTCGATCTGTCCTCGCTGCGCCATGTCGTCCATGCCGCCGCGCCCTGTCCGCCCGAGGTCAAGCGGGCGATGATCGAGTGGCTGGGGCCGATCGTGCACGAATATTACGGCGCCACCGAGACCGGGCCGGTGGTGCATTGCACCAGCGCCGAATGGCTGGCGCATCCCGGCACCGTCGGCAAGCCGCTGCCCGAGGCGACGGTGCGGATCTACGGCGAGGACGGCAAGGCGCTGGGCGCCAACCAAGTCGGCGAGGTCTTCGTCGTGCTCTCCAACTATCCCGACTTCACCTACAACAACAGTCCCGCGGCGCGGGCGGCGGTGGCGCGCGACGGCCTGGTTTCGGTCGGCGATGTCGGGCTGCTCGACGAGGACGGGTTCCTGCACTTGCGCGATCGCAAGCGCGACATGGTGATCTCGGGCGGGGTCAACATCTACCCGGCCGAGATCGAAAGCGTGCTGATCGGCCTGGCCGGGGTCAAGGACTGCGCCGTGTTCGGCGTGCCCGACGCCGAGTTCGGCGAGGCGCTGATGGCCGTCATCGAGCTCTTGCCGGGAGTTCAGCTCGGCACGGCCGAGGTCAGGGCGTGGCTGAGCGAACGCTTGGCCGGCTACAAGGTGCCGAAGCGGATCGAATTCCAGCACGGACTGCCGCGCGAGGATTCGGGCAAGATCTTCAAGCGTCGGCTGCGCGAGCCCTATTGGCGCGCGGCCGGCCGCAACATCTGACCGTCGACAAGGAATCGTAGTTTACAATGGCTCTGAATCGTCGGAGCATATCGACATGACGCGGCGGTCCGAGACCTTGTTGACGCGGGCCTATGACGAGATCCTGACGCTTCTGAACGAGGCGCGGGATCTGGCCCAGGAAGAAGTCTTTGCCGGCCGGGCGCGGCAGATTTCGTTCGACCTGATGCGCGAGAATTTCCGTGTCACGACGCGGCTTGGCGAGGCCCTGGCCTGGGTCGCGGCGCGGCGCGCGGTCGAAAGCGGCGAGATGTCGGCCGAGGATGCCTTGGCGCCGGTATTCCGCCTCGGCTCGCAGGATACCTGCCTGGCCGGCAACGATCTCGAAGAGATGTCGCAGCGCCGCCGCGTGCTGGCGGCGCAGACGCTGGCGCTCTATCGCCGCATCGCCCGGCTCGACGGCATGGCCGACCGGGCGGCGTGAGATCGCGTCAGGCGCCGTAGCGCCCGACGATCGACACCGAGCACACGTTCTGCGCGGGGAAGCCGCCCAAATTGTGGGTCAGGCCGAAGACCGGGTCCTGCTTGCGCTGGCGCGCGCCGGCGCGGCCCTGGAGCTGCAGGTACATCTCGTAGAGCATGCGCAGGCCCGAGGCACCGATGGGATGGCCGAAGCATTTCAGCCCGCCGTCGATCTGGCAGGGGATCTTGCCGTCGGCGTCGTAGAACCCGTCGAGCACATCCTTGATCGCGCCGCCCTCGGGCGAGATGTGCAGGTCCTCCATCGTCACCAGTTCGGTGACCGAGAAGCAGTCGTGGACCTCGATCAGGCCGATCTGCTCGCGCGGGCGCTCGATGCCGGCCTCCTTGTAGGCGCGGGACGAGGCCACCCGGGCGGTGGCGAAATAGCTGCCGTCCCAGGCGTTGTGCGAGGCCTCCTGGCCGTTCGAGACCGCCAATTGCAGCGCCTTGACCGCGATCAGGTCGCGCTTGCCCTGGCTCTTGGCGATCTCGGGCGTGGTGACGATGGCGCAGGCCGAGCCGTCCGACACCCCGCAGCAGTCGAAGAGCCCGAGCGGCGCGGCCACGGTCGGCGCCTTGAGCACGTCGTCGATGCTGATCTTGTTGCGCAGGTGCGCCTTGTCGTTGCGGGCGCCGTTGTCGTGGCTCTTGACCGAGACATGGGCCATGGCGCGCTTGAGGTCGTCGGCCGAGACGTTGTGCTTGGCGCGATAGGCCGCCGCCAACTGGGCGAAGGAGCCCGGGGCCGAGATGTTGGGCCAGTACTGCGAATTGAGCGCGCCGCGCAGCCGCTGCGGCAGGCCGCCATAGCCGGTGTCCTTGAGCTTTTCGACGCCCAGCGCCAGGGCGATGTCGCAGGCGCCCGAGGCGACGGCGTAGACCGCGCCGCGGAACGCCTCCGAGCCCGAGGCGCAGTAGTTCTCGACCCGCGTCACGGGGATGTAGGGCAAGCGCAGCGCCACCGCCAGCGGCACGCCCGACTTGCCGACATGCTGTTCCTCGATCGCGGTCGAAAGCCAGGCCGCCTCGATGCGGTTCTTCTCGATGCCGGCGTCCTTGAGCGCCTCCTCGAAGGCCTCGACCATCAGGTCGTCAGCCTCGCGGTCCCAGCGCTCGCCGAACTTCGAGCAGCCCATGCCGAGAATCACCACCTTGTCGCGAATGCCACTGGCCATGGAACCTCTCCTCGGATCAGGCGGCGGGCGCCGCTTTCCAGAAATAGCGCGTATAGCCGCGCTGGCTGTCGAATTCCTTGACCCGGAAGGTCATGCGCATGCGCGCGCCCACGGCCAGGCTTTCGGAGTCGACATCGGTGAAATCTGCCATAAATCGGCCCCCTTCGTCGAATACCACCATGCCATAGCAAGCCGGCGGGTCGGGCGAATAGGTCAGCTGATCGGCGGTATAGGACATGATCTTGCCCAGCTTCTCGGCGAAGGGATGGTCGTCCTGGGAATGGAAGGCGTTGCAGTTGGGGTTGACGCAGACGTTGCTTTGCGGCCACTGCACGGTGCCGCAGATTCGGCACTTGCCGCCCATCAGGCCGAGCAGCATTTCCATGTTGCGATAGCCCGAGGACAGGGTCGGCGGCAATGCCCCGCCTTCGGCGCGCATGCCGCGCTCGATCGTCACCAGATCGTTCCAGGTCAGGTAGCGCTGATAGTTGGTCTCGGCCTTGCGGCGCTTGAGCCAACCCTGGACGCCGAGCCGCGCCGGCAGCTTGGCCAGCGCCGGCGTCGTCTCGAACACCAGCACATCGACGCCCTGGCCGAAGCCGATCACCAGGATGCGCTCGCCCGGCTTGGCCGCGGCCAGCGCATCGGCCAGCATCACCAGCGGATGCGCCGTGCCGGCATCGCCCAGATTGGCCGCCAGCACGTCGCGCACGCGCTCTTCGGCGATCCCCAGGCGCTTGGCCAGGCCCGGCGCCACACCGCGCATCGCCACCGGCACGCACAGATGCGCGATGTCGGCGCCGGTCAGGTCGGCCCGCTTCAGCGCCGCACTCACCGCCGGCGGCAGAAGCTTGTTGTAGCCCTCGTCGCGGATCCAGCGCTCTTCCCAGCCATAGTCGTAATCGGATTGCGGGCCGTGGCCGCGGAAGTGATCGACGAAGTCGACCGCCTCGCTATGGGCAACGACAAGCTTGGCGACGACATTCTCCGATCCGACCAGAAAGGCCGCGGCGGCGTCGCCGTAGCCGAGCTCCTGCGGGCTTGCCGCCTTGGTGCGGCGGCGTTCGCTGGCGACGATCAGGGTCTCGCCGCTGCCGCGCAGGGCCTGGATCAGCGCCGAGGTGCCGGCACGTTGCGAGCCGGCGATGTCGAGCGTGCCGATGTCGCGCCTGAGGCTCAGCGCCTGGGCGACGACGCCCACGTTCTGGCGGTCCTGGAAAGGCAGGGTGGTCGAAGCCAGGATCGCTTGGCCGATGCGCGCGCGGTCATGGGCGCCGATGCAGTCGCGCGCCGCCTCGACCGCCATGGTGATGGCGTCCTCGTCCCAATTGGCGATGGCGCGCTCGCCCTTGGCCTGGGCCTTGAGGGCGGGGTTGAACCAGGCATTGGCCTGCACCGCCGCCGCGCGCTGCAGGCGAAGACGCGGCACATAGGCTCCGAATGCGACCAGACCTTGCATGCTTCCTCCGTGTCGCGTGCCGCGATCTAGGCGGCCCGCTTTTCGCCCTGCTTCTCGGCCAAAGCGAGTTCATATAGGCTTTGAAGATTCATCCAGAACATCGGGGCATTACCGAAATAGCGGCCCAAACGAATGGCCAAACCGGCATTGATGCCACGCTTGCACCCAACCACAGCCGAGATCTTCGCCGGGGTCGTTCCTACGGCCCCCGCAAATTCGCGAATCGAGAGGCTGCGAGCTTCGATCTCGCGTCCCAGAATGCGCCCCGGATGCACCGCCACCGCCATATCCGTTCTACCCTCGATGATAGTCGACGATTTCGACATCATAAGCATGACCGTCGGCAAAGCGAAAGCATAGGCGCCAACGGCCGTTGATCGTCATGGCCCATTGTCCTCTGCGCGAGCCTTTCAATTTGTGCAAACTGACCGACGACAAGACGCCAAGATCCGCCAATTTTGTCGCGGCCGAGAGCGAAATCAGTCGTTCGATCGCCAATTCGGCATCCATGCCCCCGAAACCGCCGACGCTATTGCCCTCGAAAAACCGCCTTGTCCGGGAATTGGCCCAGCTTCGGATCACGCCGCGATTTCGGCCAGGCCGTTGCCCAGCACGACCACGTCGCGCTCGACCGCCCGGGCGCGGAAATGGACCGTGCCGCTGCGGCCCCAGATTTCAGTGCGGATGGTTTCGCCCGGAAACACCGGCGCGGTGAAGCGCGCATCCATCCGCTTGATCCTTGCCGGATCGTAACCGGCCAAGGTCTTGAGCAAGGCATGGCAGACCACGCCGAAGCTCGACATGCCGTGCAGGATCGGTCGCGGAAAGCCGCCGACCTTCGCCACCGCCGGATCGGCATGCAGCGGGTTGAGATCGCCCGAGAGCCGATAGATCAGGGCCTGGTTGGCGGCGGTCTTGATGTCGCAGCTACTCTCGGGCGCGGTCTCGGGCAGCTTGACCGGCTCGGGCACCGGTCCGCTCGGACCGCCGAAGCCGCCATCGCCGCGCGCCACCGTCGTCTGGCGCAGCGTCGCCAGCTTCTGCCCCGTCGCTTGGTCGGCGACGATGCGTTCCGAGAACAGGAGGGCGCCGACCTTGGGGCCCTTGTCGACGATGGCGGTCATGCGCGAGCGGCCGACCACCTTTCCCGCCGGCGGCAAGGGGGCGTGGAGCGTCATGCTCTGCTCGCCATGGACGATCTTCTTCCAGTCGATGCCGGTACCGGCGTCCTTGATCCAGAATCCGGGATAGCCCATCACCAGCGCCTGCGTCGGCACCACCTTCTGGCCGTCCTCGTAGACGAACTTGAGCTGATCGGCATCCATCGGGTCGGCGCCGAAGCCGAGCCCGAGCGCATAGAGGATCGAATCCTTGAAGCCATAGCTCTGCTCGATCTCGCGGATCGGCCAGGCCATCAGCTTGTCGTAGTCGATCGGCATCAGATCGGCTCCCAGTTGAAGACGTCGGCGGAGACGTCGAGCGGCAGGAAGCTCTTGCGCATCGCCGGGATGGCGGTGTCGGCGATGGCCTGCGGGGTCCAGCCCTCGGCGCTATGCACCGAACGGATCGGCCGCGGCTGGCTCATCAGGTAGATCTCGTTCATGCGCACGGCGAAGATCTGTCCGGTGACCTCCTTGGCCGCGTCCGACAGCAGATAGACCACCATCGGCGCGATCTTGGCGGTGGTCATCTGTTTCATGCGCTCGACCCGCGCCTTTTGGTCCTCGGTCTCTGTGGGGATGGTGCCGATCATGCGGCTCCAGGCGAAGGGCGAGACGCAGTTGGAGCGCACGTTGAACCGCCGCATGTCGAGCGCGATCGACTTCGACATGCCGACGATGCCCAGCTTGGCGGCGGCATAGTTGGCCTGGCCGACATTGCCGATCAGCCCCGAGGTCGAGGTGAAATGGACATAGGCGCCGGACTGCTGCTCGCGGAAATGCTGGGCCGCGGCCTTGGCGACGTAGAAACTGCCCATCAGGTGGACGCCGATGACCTGTTCCCAGTCCAGCGCGCTCATGCGGTGGAAGATGCGATCGCGCAGGATGCCGGCATTGTTGACCACGCCGTCGATGCGGCCGAAGGCTTCGACCGCCTGGCGCACCATGCGCTCGGCGCCAGCCGGATCGGAGACGCTGTCGGTATTGGCGACCGCCTGGCCGCCTGCCGCCTTGATTTCCTTGACCACGTCCGATGCCGGGCCCGAGGAGCCACCGCCCTCGCCATCGACCGAGCCGCCCAGATCGTTGACCACCACTTTGGCCCCTTCGGACGCAGCCAATAGCGCGATGTCGCGGCCGATGCCGCGGCCCGCGCCGGTCACCAAAACGACTTTGCCGTCGACAATCTTGGAACTCGCCATCGTTTTCCCCTGCAAAGAGGGGCGGAGTATGGCGAGCGTGCGAACCTAGCGCAATGGCCGCGCTGTCACATTGCCGCCTTGGCCGGCCGCCGGGCCGCCCCCGCCGGCGGCCGAGTTGGGCGTCATCAGCACGCTGACGGTGGCGCCGCCGGTCAGGATCGAGGACTTGAAGATCTGGATGGTGGCGACGCGTCCCATGCGCGAGAACACCAGCGCGCTGGCCTCGGCCCGCACAACAGAGATCTCGGCCCAGCCGAAGCTGGCCATCTCGCGGCGATAGAACTCGAACATCTCGACCAAGGTGTAGGGGGTGTCGAAATGAGCCCGCCCAGACCAGTCGTCGCGGCTGCCGAAAATCAGCGTCCGCACCGGATCGAGTTTGACGTTGTTGGGCACCGGCACGTCGGTCAACGGCACCGTCGGCAGGCCGTCGGTCGATCCCTTGCCGCCGGGCGCGTTGGCCGGCGTCAGCTTGTCGCCCCGATCGCCGTCGGAAAACCACGAACAGGCGGACAGCGCGATGACCATGGCGGCGGCAAAAGCCCAGCGATGCAGCGTCATGACGCCTCCCCCCGGGCACTGGCAGCCCGAATCGAGCGCGATTATAGCAGGCGCATCAGCATCAGGACCGCCACCACCAAGGCGACGCTGGTGAGGCCCAGCAGCAGGATGGTGGTATGCGGCCGGCGCGGTCCCCGCCGCAGCCAGGGCAGGACCGCCAAGGCCAGCGCCAGCGAAATCAGGACTTTCCATCCGTCGTCCCAGTTCCACATCGCCGGTAGCCTAATCCCGGACGGCGTCCGCCGTCGACCGCCTCGGTTTGCCTTGAGCCGGGCTCGCGGATATGGTACGCGCCGCCGCCTTCGGTTGGACCACGGTCGTGAGCGATATCTTTCAGGAAGTTGACGAGGATCTGCGGCGCGACCGGATGGAAGCGCTGTGGAAGCGCTATGGTCGATATCTCGTCGGGGCGGCTGCGGCCATCGTCCTGGTCACGGCCGGCTGGGTCGGCTGGCGCGATTGGCAGGCGGGACGGCGCGCGGCCGAGGGCGGCCGCTTCATGGCCGCGCTCGAGCAGATGAAACAGGGCCGCAATGCCGAGGCCGCCGAGGCCTTTGCGGCGCTGGCCGAACAGGGCGGGGGCATCGCCGCCTTGGCGCGGCTGCGTCAGGCCTCGGCGCTGATCGCGGCCAAGGACGTTGCGGGCGCAATTAAAGTCTTGGACATGGTGGCGGCCGATACCTCGGCCGACGGGGCGCTGCGCAATTTCGCCCGGCTGCAGGCGGCGATGCAATTGCTCGACAGCGCGCCGCTGGCGGAGATCGAGCAGCGTTTGGCGGCGGTGGCGCAGTTTGCCGCGGCGCGGCCCTTGGCGCGCGAGTTGGAGGCGCTGGCCAAGCTCAAGGCCGGCGATGCGGCTTCCGCCAAGAGTCTGCTGACCGGTTTGGCCGACGACGCCGAGGCCCCGGCCGGGGTGCGGGCGCGGGCGGCCGAGTTGCTGGCTGCGCTGGGCGCGGCGCGTTGACCATGCGATGGGCGGCGGCGCTGGCGGCAGCCGGCCTGTTGGTCGGCTGCGAAGGCTCGCTGCCGCCAAAAATCCAGGGAACGCGGGTGTCGGTGATGAGCCTCGAGCGTACGCTCGAGCCCGATCCCGGCATGCGCGAGTTGCGTGTCCGCCTGCCGCGGCCGCACCGCAATCCGGATTGGCCTCAGGCCGGAGGCTATCCCAATCACGCCTTGCATCATCTCGAGGCCGAAGGCCCCCTAGCGTTGCTGTGGCGGGCCGACGCCGGCGCGGGATCGTCGAGCGAGCGGCGGCTGTTGAGCGGGCCAGTGGTGGCCGAAGGTCGGCTCTTCACGCTCGATGCCGAGGCCATGGTGACGGCGTTCGATGCCGGCAACGGCGCGCGGCTGTGGCGGCGCAGCCTGGTGCCGGCGGGGGAACGCGCCGATGCGGGCTATGGCGGCGGGTTGGCGGTCGAGGACGGCCGCCTCTACGTCGCCACCGGCTTCGGCGATGTCTGGGCGATGGACGCCGGCAACGGCGCCGTGCATTACCGCCGCAGCATCGGCATACCCTTTCGTGCCGCGCCGACGGTCAGCGGCGACCGGCTGTTCGTCATCAGCTACGACAACCAGCTGCACGCGCTGGCGGCGGCCGACGGCCGCACGCTGTGGACCCATAACGGCATCGCCGAGGATGCCGGGCTGCTGGCGTCGTCAGCGGCCGCGGCCGATGCCGGCATCGTCGTCGCGCCCTATTCCTCGGGCGAGCTGGTGGCGATCCGGGTCGAGAACGGGCGCGTCGCCTGGGCGGATTCGCTGGTGGCGCGCGGCCGCTTTTCGCCGGTCGAGACCCTGGCGGCGATCGCCGGGCGGCCGGTGATCGATCGCGGCCGGGTCTATGCCGTAAGCCATGGCGGGCAGCTGGTGGCGATCGATTTGCGTTCGGGCTCGCAAGTTTGGGATCAGCCGATCGCCGCCATCCGGACGCCTTGGGTGGCGGGCGATTATCTTTACCTCGTCACGCTCGACAGCGAAGTCGTATGCCTGTCGCGCCAGGACGGGCGGGTGCGATGGGTGCAACCCTTGGTGCGCTGGGTGGACGATCGGCGCAAGGTCGACCGCGTGATCTGGACCGGGCCGCTGTTGGCGTCGGACCGGCTGATCGTCGCCTCCTCCCAGGGCGTGGCGCTGTCGATCTCGCCCTATACCGGCGAGGTGCTGGGCCAGATCCAGTTGCCCGACGGAGTCAGCATTCCGCCGATCGTCGCCGACGGCATGATGTACGTGCTGACCGACGACGCGCGGGTCTTCGCCTACAAGTGATTCGATGGCGCTGGCGCTTGCCATCGTCGGCCGGCCGAATGTCGGCAAGTCGACGCTGTTCAACCGCCTGGCGGGGCGGCGGTTGGCGCTGGTCGACGACCGGCCCGGCGTAACCCGCGATCGCCGCGAGGGCGAGGGCAAGATCGGCCCGCTGCGGCTGAAGCTGATCGACACCGCGGGCCTTGAGGAATCGTTCGACGACAGCCTGTCGGGGCGCATGCGCCGCCAGACCGACACCGCCGTCGCCGAGGCCGATGCGGTGCTGTTCCTGATCGATGCCCGCGCCGGCGTCACGCCCTTGGATCGCGCCTTCGCGGTGTGGCTGCGCAAGCAGGGCAAGCCGGTGATCCTGGCCGCCAACAAATGCGAGGGCGCGGCCGGCGTGCCGGGGCTGGGCGAGGCTCATGGCCTGGGGCTGGGCGAGCCGGTGGCGCTGTCGGCCGCGCATGGCGAGGGCATGGCCGAGCTTTACGATCGCTTGGCGCCCTTGGCCGAGGACGGCGCCGCCGAGCGCCACGAGGGGCGGCCGCTGCATCTCGCCATCATCGGCCAACCCAATGTCGGCAAGTCGACTTTGGTCAACCGGCTGCTGGGCGCCGATCGGGTCGTCACCGGCCCCGAGCCTGGTCTGACGCGCGATGCGGTGGCGATCGACTGGTCCTTCAAGGGCCGCGCCATACGCTTGTTCGACACGGCCGGCCTGCGCAAAAAGGCCGCCATCCGCGAGACGCTGGAAAAACTGGCGGCGGCGGATGCGCTGCGCGCGGTGCGTTATGCCGAGGCGGTGGTGGTGCTGTTGGACGCCACCTCGCCGGTCGAGCATCAGGATCTCGGCCTGATCGATCTGGTGGCGCGCGAGGGAAGGGCGCTGACGATCGGCCTCAACAAATGGGATCTGGTCGAGGACCGGCGCGCGGCGCTGAAGCGCATCTCCGAGCGGATCGCTGCTTCGGCGCCGCAGGTGGCGGGGGTCGAGCTGGTGGCGTTTTCGGCCGAGACCGGCGAAAAGCTGGAGCGGCTGATGCCGGCAGTGCTGCGGGCCGAGGAGCGCTGGAACCGCCGCGTGCCGACCGCGGCGCTCAATCGCTGGCTCGAGGCGGCGCAGGAGCGCCAATCGCCGCCCATGGCCGAAGGCCGCCGCATTCGCTTCCGCTATGCCGCCCAGGTCAAGGCGCGGCCGCCGACTTTCGCCTTGTTCGCCAACAAGCCGGGCGAATTGCCCGGGCACTACATGCGCTATTTGGCCAACTCGCTGCGGGCGGCGTTCGACCTGCCGGGCGTGCCGCTGCGGCTCGGCTTGCGCAAGGGCAAGAATCCCTATGTCGAGGGCTGAGCCTCGACGATCCGGCCGTGGTGCGCGCAGCCCGGCTCGGCCAAGGCAAGAAAAGTCTCGACCAGCGCCTCGGGCGGCGTCACCGTCTCCGGCTCCTCGCCCGGGAAGGCGAGCGCGCGCATGGCCGTCCGCACCGCGCCGGGCGAGACCAGATTCACCCGCAGCGAAGTCGCCTTGGTCTCGGCGGCATAGGCCGCGACCATGGCTTCGAGCGCGGCCTTGGTCGCGGCGTAGAGCCCCCAATAGGGCAGGCCTTTGCGGGCTGCACCCGAGGTGACGAAGATCGCGCGCCCGGCATCGGATGCCCGCAACAGGGCATCGCATGCCCGGATCAGCCGCCAATTGGCATGGACGTTGACGGCGAAGACCCGCTCCCAATCCCGCGGCGGGAAATGACCCAACGGCGACAGCCGTCCCAGCAAGCCGGCATTGCCGACCAGGATGTCGAGCCGACCGAAGCGCTCATGGATCGCGGCCCCCAAGCGGTCGATGTCCTCGCCTTTTTCCAGGTCCATCGGCACCAGCGTCGCCTGTCCGCCCAGCGCCCGGATCTCGTCGTCGAGTTCCTCGAGCCCGCCTTGGGTGCGCGCCACCGCCACCACCCGCGCGCCTTCGGCGGCAAAGCCGCGGGCGACCGCGCGTCCGATCCCGCGCGAGGCCCCGGTGACCAGGGCGACGCGGCCGTCCAATCTACCGGGCATGTCAGGCGCGTTCGGCCAGCAACGAAAGCTGCGCGCTGGACGAGCCGCGATCGCGGTCGGCCAGGCGGGTGGGGTAGTCGCCGCTGAAACAGGCATCGCAATATTGCGGCTGGGCGGCGTCGCGCCCGGCCTCGCCCAGCGCGCGATAGAGCCCGTCCATCGACACGAAGGCCAGGCTGTCGACCCCGAGCTTGCGGCGCATGCCCTCGAGATCGAGTTGCGCCGCCAACAGGTGCTGCCGTCGTGGCGTGTCGATGCCGTAGAAGCAGGAATGGCGCGTCGGCGGGCTGGCGATGCGCATGTGGACTTCGGCCGCGCCGGCCTCGCGCACCATCTGCACGATCTTGATCGAGGTGGTGCCGCGGACGATCGAATCGTCGACCAGCACGACGCGCTTGCCGGCGATCTCGGAGCGGTTGGAATTGTGCTTCAGCTTTACGCCGAGATGGCGGATCTGCGCCGTCGGCTCGATGAAGGTGCGGCCGACATAGTGGTTGCGGATGATGCCAAGCTCGAACGGGATGCCGGCCTCCTGGGCGTAGCCGATCGCGGCCGGCGTGCCGGAATCCGGCACCGGAATGACGACGTCGGCGGCGATGCCGCTTTCGCGCGCCAGCTCGGCGCCAATCCGCTTGCGGCCCTCGTAGACGCCGCGGCCCTCGACTTGGGAATCCGGCCGGGCGAAGTAGACGTACTCGAAGATGCAGAACTTGCGCGCCTCGCCGGCGAAGGGCCGGTGCGAATGCACGCCCTGGCCGTCGATCACCACCAGCTCGCCCGGGGCGATGTCGCGCTCGAAACTGGCGCCGATGATGTCGAGGGCGCAGGTCTCGGAGGCCAGGATCGGCGCGCCGTCGAGGCGCCCCAGCACCAAGGGCCGCACGCCCTTGGGGTCGCGCACGCCGATCAGCGCTTGGTTGTGCAATGCCACCAGCGAGTAGGCGCCCTCGACCTGGCGCAGCGCGTCGACCAGCCGCTCGACCAGCCCGGGATGGCGCGAGATCGCCATCAAATGGACGATGACCTCGGTGTCGGTGGTCGACTGGAAGATGCAGCCGCGCCGCACCAATTCGGTTCGCAAAATTTGCGAATTGGTCAGATTGCCGTTGTGGCCGAGCGCGAATCCGCCCGAGGCGAACTCGGCGAACAGCGGCTGGACGTTGCGCAGGATGGTGTCGCCGGTGGTGGCATAGCGGGTGTGGCCGATGGCGGCATAGCCGGGCAGGCGGTCGATCACCGCCTGGCTGGAAAAGCTGTCGCCGACCAGGCCGAGCGCCTTGTGGGAATGGAATTGCTGGCCGTCGAAGCTGACGATGCCGGCGGCTTCCTGGCCGCGATGCTGCAGCGCATGCAGGCCAAGCGCGGCGTGCGCGGAAGCGTCGCGATGGCCGAATATGCCGAAACAGCCGCAATATTCGCGCAGCTTGTCGTCGTCGAAAGGATGCGCCGGAAGCCGGTCCATCACTTCCCCGCTTGGCCCTGGATCAGGCGGTCGAGCTGCTGCCGATCCGCGGCACGGTAGCCTTTTTCGGCCGCGCCGACCAGCGGCGCCAGGGCCTTGCCGGCTTGCTGCAATTGCGCGGCGGTGCCGGCGGCGGCCTCGGCGTGACGCCGCGCCTCGTCGATCTGGGCTTGTAGCCCGCGGCGGATGTGATCGGGCAAAAGCTTGACGATCACGGCGGTGGTGTCGGCGACGAAGGGCCGCAGCCGCGCCTTCTGCACCACCTCGGGATGGTCCTTGGCCGGCGCCAACCAGGCCAGGCCGAGATAGGCCACGCAGACGATCAGCACGCCGCGTACCAGGCCGAAGACGAAGCCGAGCGAACGGTCGAGCGGACCGAGCGCGCTTTGCGCGACTCGGCTGACCACGAAATGAATGACCAGCGACAAGAGGATCATCACCACCACGAATACGCCGATCGAGGCGATCAGCGACGCGACGGTGCCTTCGCCGACATACTGCGCCGCCAGCTTGCGGCACCAGTCGTAACTCCAGGCGGTGATCAGGAAGCCCGTCACCCAGGCGGCGATCGACAACACCTCCTTGACCAAGCCGCGAAACAGCGCCAGCGTGCCCGACAGCAGCAGGACGACGACGATGCCGATGTCGACCGGATTGAGACCGCCCATCGTCCGCTCCTAGGCCCTGCGCCCGGGCGGCTCGGCGAATAGTGCCACCAGGTCGATCAAACGATCGAAGGTTTCGATCTTCAGCCCTGTCGGCGCACCGCTCGTGCCTTTGGGCACCATGGCGCGCCGGAAACCCAGCTTGGCCGCTTCCTTCAGCCGCGATTCGGCCTGCGCGACCGGCCGTACTTCGCCCGAGAGTCCGATCTCGCCGAACACCACGTTGCCCTCCGGCAAAGGCCGATCGGTCAGCGACGAAACCAGCGCCGCCGCCACCGCCAGATCGGCTGCCGGTTCGCCGATTTTCAGCCCGCCGGCGACGTTGAGATACACGTCCTTGGCCGAAAGCGCCAGACCGCAGCGCGCCTCCAGCACGGCTAGAATCATTGACAAACGGCCCGAATCCCAGCCGACCACGGCGCGGCGCGGACTGCCCGGCGGCGCGCCCGCTACCAGCGCCTGGATCTCGACCAGCACCGGGCGGGTGCCTTCGATGCCGGCGAACACCGCCGCCCCCGAGACCGGCCGCTCGTGATTCCCCAACAGCAAGGCCGAGGGATTGGGCACTTCGGCCAGGCCGGCATCGCCCATCTGGAAGACGCCGATTTCGTTGGCCGGGCCAAAACGGTTCTTGACCGCGCGCAGCAGCCGGAACTGATGGCCGCGCTCGCCCTCGAAATAAAGCACCGTGTCGACCATGTGCTCGAGCACCCGCGGGCCGGCGATCTGGCCTTCCTTGGTGACGTGACCGACCAGGAACATGACCGTGCCGCGGCGCTTGGCCAGGCGGATCAGTTCCTGCGCCGCGCCGCGCACCTGGGTGACGGTGCCGGGCGCGGCATCGAGGCTGTCGAGGTACATGGTCTGGATCGAATCGATCACCGCCACCTTTGGCGCGGTGCCGGTTTCAAGCGTGGTGACGATGTCGCGCACGCTGGTGGCCGAGGCCAAGGCCAGCGGCGCTTTCTCCAGGCCCAGCCGCCTCGCGCGCAAGCGGATCTGATCGACGCCTTCTTCGCCCGAAATATAGACGCAAGGGGCGCCGCGCCCGGCCAACGCCGCCACGGCTTGCAGCAAGAGCGTCGACTTGCCGATGCCGGGATCGCCGCCGACCAACAGCGCCGATCCTTCGACCAAGCCGCCGCCGGCGACGCGGTCGAGTTCGCCGATGCCGGTCACCAGCCTGGGCGGCGGCGTCGTCTCGCCGGCAAGTCCGACCAGTTCCAGCTTGGCACCCTTGCCGGCACCGAGTCCTTTGGGCGGTGCCGCGGCGGCGGTTTCGGCGACGATGCTGTTCCATTCGCCGCAGGTCTCGCAACGCCCGGCCCATTTATGGGCCTGGGCGCCGCAGGCCTGGCAGACGAAGATTTGCTGAGCCTTGGCCATCCGCCGCGCCTAGGGCCTGAACACGTCCATCTTGATCGGACCTTCGGCGCGGCCATGGATGAACTGATCGACATAGGGGTTGCCCGAATTGTCGATTTCCTTGACCGATCCCTGCCAGATGATCCGGCCCTTGTAGATCATGGCGATGCGGTCGGCGATCTTGCGGGCCGAGGCCAGGTCGTGAGTGATGGAGACGGCGGTCGCGCCCAGGCGCCGCACGCAGGCCACGATCAGGTCGTTGATGACGTCGGCCATGATCGGGTCTAGGCCGGTGGTGGGTTCGTCGAAAAAAATGATCTCGGGCTTGGCGGCGATGGCGCGGGCCAGCGCCACACGCTTTTGCATTCCGCCCGATAGCTCGGCCGGATTGAGTTCGCCTACTTCCGGCCCAAGCCCGACCTGGCCCAGCGTCTGAATCGCCACCGGCTTGGCATCGGCCCGGCTGATGCCGCGGCCCTGGACCAGGCCAAAGGCGACGTTCTCCCAGACCTTGAGGGAATCGAACAACGCCGAGCCCTGGAACAGCATGCCGATCCTGGCGTTGACCTGCTCGCGCTCGCGCGCGGCCAGATCGACCGTGGGTTGGCCGTCGATCTCGATCGCGCCCTTGTCCGGGTGGATCAGGCCGAGGATGCATTTCAGCGTCACCGACTTGCCCGAGCCCGAGCCGCCGATGATGACCATCGACTCGGCGCGGCCGACGTCGAGATCGACCCCGTCCAGCACCGTTTTGGGGCCGAAGCGCTTGTGCACGTCGCGCAGGCGGATCTTGGGGGTATCGGCCATCGCGGTCACTTGGTCCCGAAGAAGGCTTCGGTGACGAAATAGTTGGCGATCAGGATCAGGATCGAGGCCGAGACCACGGCGTTGGTGGTGGCGCGGCCGACGCCCTGGGCGCCGCCCTTGGAATGATAGCCGTGATAGCAGCCCATCAGCGCGACGATGAATCCGAACACGCCGGCCTTGACCAGGCCCGAGACGACGTCGTTGGTCTCGAGGTAGTCGACCGTGTTCTGCAGATAGGTCGCGGGGTTGAAGCCCAGCTTCTGGGTCGAGACCAGATAGCCGCCGAACACGCCGATGATGTCGGCCACCAGCACCAGCGCCGGCAGGGTGACGGTGCCGGCCAGGACGCGCGGCACCACCAGGTACTTGAAGGGATTGGTCGACAGCGTGGTCAGGGCGTCGATCTGCTCGGTGACGCGCATGGTGCCGACCTCGGCCGCGATCGCGGCGCCGACCCGGCCGGCCAGCATCAGCCCGGCCAGGACCGGACCCAATTCGCGGGTCAGGCCGACGACCACGATCGCCGCCACCGTGCTTTCGGCGTTGAAGCGCGACGAGCCTTCGTAGATCTGCAGCGCCAGCACCATGCCGGTGAACAGCGCGGTCAGCCCGACCACCGGCAGCGAGAAATAGCCGATCGACATCATCTGCCGGCCGATCAACCCGAAATACCAGGGCGGCGTGACCAGGTGGCGGATGGCCTGGAAGGCGAAACCGGAGATGGCGCCGACCGCCTGCAAGAACGTCAGTATGACGCGGCCGATCGGGGCGAGGGGGTTCATTGGCCGCCTTTGTACACTCTTCGTGGACGCGATCCCAGCCGAGTCAGGATCTCATAGCCGATGGTTCCGGCATTGGCGCCGACAGCGTCGATGTCGAGCTCGCCGCCGATCAGCACGGCTTCGTCACCGGTCGCGGCGTGGGGGAGGTGGGTGACGTCGACCGTCACCAGATCCATCGACACTCGGCCGACGATCGGGGCGCGGCGTCCGCCGATCAGCACCGCGCCGCGATTGCTGGCGCCGCGGTTGAAGCCATCGGCATAACCGATCGCCAGCGTCGCCACCCGCGTCGCCTTGGCGAAGCGATGCGTGGCACCGTAGCCGACGCTGCCCTGGGGAAGGGCGTCGCGAATTTGCAATATGCGCGTGGTCAGCGTGACCACGGCGCGCATCGGATTGGGTTGGTCCGGGGTCGGATTGCCGCCATAGAGCGCATAGCCGGGGCGGGCGAGGTCGAAATGATAGGCCGGGCCGAGGAAAATGCCCGAGGAATTGGCGAAGCTGGCTTTGGTCGTCGGATAGCGTCGCCGCCATTCGGCGAACGCCGCCAATTGCGAGGCGTTGAGCGGATGCTGGGGTTCGTCGGAACAGGCCAGATGGCTCATAACCAGTTCGATCTCGATCCCGGCCAAAAGCGAGGGTTGGCGCTCCAATGCGTCGCTCTCGGCCGCCGACAGGCCGAGCCGGTTCATGCCGGTGTCGCGGTGCAAGGCCGCCTTGAGGGGGCGTCCGGCGCGCTTGGCGGCTGCCGCCCAGACCTCGATCTGGCCTGGGCTGCCGAGCGCGGGCCGCAGGCCGTGCCGGATCAGGTGTTCTGCCGTGCCGGCCTCGACTCCGTTCAGCACGGTGATGTTTGCGCCTGGCAGAGTCGCGCGCAGGGCGACGGCTTCGGACAAATGGGCGACGAAGAACTCGCTACAGCCGGCGCGCGCCAGGGCCGGGGCAATTTGTGCCGCGCCGAGGCCGTAGCCATCGGCCTTGACCACGGCGGCGCAATCCGCGGCACCGACCCTGGTCTTGAGCCCGCGCCAGTTCTCGACCAACGCGTCGAGGTCGACGGTCAGCGTCGCCGGCGCCGGCTCAACGGGGACCATCGGGCAGGTGCGCGTCGTCGATGTGATCCGAGAACTTGGTGAATTCGCGTCGGAAGTGCAGGTTGACGACGCCGGTCGGGCCGTGGCGCTGCTTGCCGATCAGCAGTTCCGCCAAATTGTGGACCCTTTCCATGCGATCGCGCCATTTCAGGAACTTGTCGGAATCGTCGGCCGGCTTGGCGCGCTCGAGATAGTACTCCTCGCGGAACACGAACATCACCACGTCGGCGTCCTGCTCGATGGTGCCCGACTCGCGCAGGTCGGCCAGCTGCGGGCGCTTGTCTTCGCGCTCCTCGGCCTTGCGGCTGACCTGGGCCGCGGCCAAGACCGGAACGTCCAACTCCTTGGCCAGCGCCTTGAGGCCTTGGGTGATTTCCGAGATTTCCAGCACGCGGTTGTCCTGCGCGCGCTGGCTGGCGGAACGCATGAGCTGCAGATAGTCGACCACCACCAGGCCGAGGCCCTCGGTGCGCTTGAGGCGGCGGGCGCGGGCGCGCAGATTGGCGATGCTGATCGAGGGCGTGTCGTCGATGAACAGCGGGATGCGCTCGAGTTCCTGGCTGACTTCGACCAGGCGGTCGAATTCGCGCGCCGACAGCTGGCCGCGGCGCAGCTTCTCGGCCGACATCTCGGTCTGCTCGGCGAGGATGCGGCCGGCCAATTGCTCGGCCGACATCTCGAGCGAGAAGAAGCCGACCACCGCGCCCTCGGCGGGATGGTCCTCGGTCGCCGGGCGATAGGCCCGGGCGGCGTTGAAGGCGATGTTGGTGGCCAGCGCGGTCTTGCCCATCGACGGCCGCCCCGCCAGCACGATCAGGTCCGAACGATGCAGACCGCCAAGCTGGGCATCGAGATCCTTGAGGCCGGTGGTGACTCCGGTCAGGCGTCCGTCGCGCTTGTGCGCCGACTCGATGCTGGTGATCGCCTCGGCCAGCGAGCGGCTGAAGGCCTTGAAGCCGCCTTCGGGCTGGCCGTTCTCGGCCAGATCGAACAGCTTTTGTTCGGCTTGTTCGATCTGGGTGGTGGCGGTGGTTAGGTCGTGGACCTCGTAGGCGGTGTTGTGGATGTCCTCGCCGATCAACACCAATTGTCGCCTGAGGTAGAGGTCGTGAATGATCCGGCCGTGGGTCTCGGCATGGATGATCGATGTGGCCGATGCCGCCAGTCGCGCCAGGTACTGCACGCCGCCGGCCGCGATCAGCGCCTCGTCGCGTTCGAGGAAGGTCTTGAGCGTGACCGGGCTGGCGATCTGGCCGCGGTCGATCGCGGTCTTCACCGACTCGAAGATGCGGCTGTGAACCGGCTCGAAGAAATGCTCGGGCTGCAGGAATCCGGTGACGCGATGCATGGCCTCGTTGTTGACCAGGATCGCGCCCAGCAGCTGCTGCTCGGCCTCGACATTGGCTGGAGGCTGGCGGTAGCTCGGCGCTTCTTCGCCGCGCGGCGTCAAGGGAATGACGGTGGATGTCGAACGATCGGCTGCCATGAGGGCGCTCAATGTGATCGAAAGCGATTTGCCAGTCGATTCCGAATCGAGCCGGCGATTCGAATTCTAACGACTTTTAATCGTGTGGATAAACTCAAGCGGCGCGAACGCGTTCGTCGCCGCGATCGTGTTCGTCGACCCTCAGCAGATAGTCGCGGGTCAGCGGCACCGCGTCGGCGCGCTTGGTCAACTGGATCTGAAACACCACCAAACCGGCATGGCGGAAGGCGGCCTCGCAGCCGGCGAGGTAGAACTCCCACATCCGCACGAAGCGTTCGTCGTAGAGCGCTTGTGCCTTGGCCCGATTGGCCAGGAAGCGCGCGCGCCAATGGCGCAGGGTCTCGGCGTAATGCAGCCGCAGCACTTCGATGTCGGCGACCATCAGGCCCGAGGGTTCGATCGCCGCCATCACCTCCGACAGCGCCGGAACGTAGCCGCCTGGGAAGATATAGCGCTCCATCCATGGATTGTTGACCGAGGGTCGCGTGGTGCGGCCGATGCTGTGCAGCAGCATGACCCCGTCGTCGGACAACAACCTGGCGGCGGCGTCGAAAAAGGCCCGGTACTGGGGGACGCCGACATGCTCGAACATGCCGACCGAGACGATGCGGTCGAAGCGGCCCTCGACCGCGCGGTAGTCCTTGAGCTCGAAGCGGACGCGATCGGCCAGTCCGGTCTGCAACGCACGCTGGCTGGCGGCGGCGTGCTGCTCGGCCGAGAGGGTGATGCCCAGCACCTCGGAGCCGGTGGCGCGAGCGAGGTGCAGCGCCAGCCCGCCCCAGCCCGAGCCGATGTCGAGCACGCGGCCAGGGCGGTCGATCGCCAGCTTGGCCGCGATCAGCTCGAGCTTGTTGCGCTGCGCGGCCTCCAGCGTCTCCTCGGGGTCGCGGAAATAGCCGCAGGAGTAGTGGCGGTCGGAATCGAGGAACAGCTCGTAAAGCCGGCCGTCGAGGTCGTAGTGGTGGGCGACGTTGCGCCGGGCTTGGCTGGCCGAGTTGCGTTGGCGCCAGCAGCTCCAGTGCGAGCGCAGCCGGGCCCAGGGGGTCCAGCCCCAGGGCTTGCCGCGCGGCCAATTGCGGAGCGCGAGGTCGCACAGCGCATGGATGTCGCCGCGCTCGATCGTCAGGCGGCCGTCGGTGTAGGCCTCGCCGAAGCGCAGCTCGGGATCGAGCACCAGCGACCACAGCGTGCGGCGATCGGCGACGCGCACCGCCACCCAGGGCTCCTCGCCCGAGCCGAAGCGGCGCAGCGGCCCCGCGCCGACCGCGATGTCGAGCGTGCCGCGACCGACCAGGCGCCTGAGTATCGTGGCCAGCAGCATATCGCCCCCGAAAGCTGCTTACGACCCTGACTCGTCCTCCATTCTGGTCGCCAATACCGGCAAAGACAAGACCGTGCCGACGCTATTCGGTCGCCTCGCCTTTCTTGGCCTTCTTGGCGCGCGGCTTCTTGGCCGGCGCGTCCTCGGCCGCGGGCGCCTCGGCAGCGCCTTC
>VGDZ01000020.1 GCA_016869515.1 Alphaproteobacteria bacterium
CGAGCACGATGCGCTGATCGCGGCGGCGGCGTGATGGGTTGGCTCGACCCCTCCAGCGGGCCGCTGGGCTATGTCCTCTACCAGATTTCGACCTGGGCCTTGCCGGCGGTGCTGGCGATAACCTTGCACGAGGCGGCGCACGGCCACGTCGCCGCGCTTCTGGGCGACGACACCGCCAAGCGCCTGGGCCGGGTCAGCCTCAATCCGCTGCGTCACATCGACCCGTTCGGCACCGTGCTGCTGCCGGGACTGCTGATCTTCGCCGGCGCGCCGGCCTTCGGCTACGCCAAGCCGGTGCCGGTCGACTACTCGCGCCTGGCGTCGCCGCGGCGCGACATGATGTGGGTGGCCTTGGCCGGACCCGCGACCAATCTAGCGCTGGCGATCGCGGCCGCGCTGGGCTTTCATCTGGTCGCGGACGGGCAAGGCTGGTTTGCCGCCAACCTGGTCAACGCGCTCAGCGTCAATCTGGTGCTGGCGGTGTTCAACATGCTGCCGCTGCCGCCGCTCGACGGCGGGCGCGTGGCGGTCGGCCTGCTGCCGGACGTGCTGGCCTTTCCGCTGGCGCGGTTCGAGCGCTACGGCATGCCGCTGTTGCTGATCGTCCTGTTCCTGCTGCCGGTGGCGGCGGGCCAGGCCGGCATCGCGATCGACCCGCTCGGCTGGCTGATCTGGCCGCCGGTCGACTGGCTCGGCCGGGGCATTCTCGCCCTGGCGGGGCACGGCTAGGGCGATGAGCGGCGAGCTCGAATTCCAGCCCGACCCGCCGCGCGGCGGCGCGGGCGATGGCGCGCTGGTGGTCAGCCTCGAGGCCTTCGAGGGGCCGCTCGACCTGCTGTTGACTTTGGCGCGCGAGCAGAAAGTCGACCTGGCGCGCATCTCAATGGTGCAGCTGGCCGACCAATATCTGGCCTATGTCGCCGCCGCCAAGCGCGTCAGTCTCGACATCGCCGCCGATTATCTGGTGATGGCGGCATGGCTGGCCTACCTGAAGTCGCGCCTGCTGCTGCCGCCCGAGGAAACCCCGAGCGAGGAGCCGTCCGCGGCCGAACTGGCCGAGCGGCTCAATCTGCGGCTGCGGCTGCTGGAGGCGATGCGCGATGCCGGCCGGCGGCTGATGGCGCTGCCGCGCCTCGGCCGCGGCGTGTTCGTCCGCGGCATGCCCGAGGGCGTGCGCGTCATCACGCGCTCGATCTTCCAGCTCGGCTATTACGATCTGCTCAAATCCTACGCCGGCTACCGCGAGCGTCTCGACGCCCATGCGCCGATCCATATGGAGCCGATCGCGCGCTTCAGCGTCGAGGATGCCCTGCACCGGCTGTCCGATCTGCTGGGCGCCGATGCGCTGCCCGACTGGACCACGCTCGAGACCTTCCTGCCGACCGACTTGGCCTCGGCGCCGCTCTATCGCAACGCGCTGGCGACGACCTTGGTCGCCAGCCTGGAGCTGGTCCGCACCGGCCGCATCGCCATCCAGCAGCCGCAGCCCTTCGGCCCGATCTACCTCAAGCGCAAGCCGCCCGAATCCGCGACGGAATGAAGCCATGACCGACGCCCGCACGCCGCCCAGCGACCCCGCCGCGCAGTTGCGCATCGTGGAGGCGCTACTGTTCGCCGCCGCCGAGCCGCTCGACCGCGAGACCCTGGCCGCCAGCCTGCCCAAGGATGCCGATATCGACGGTCTGATCGCGCAACTGGCCGACAGCTATGCCGGGCGCGGGGTCAACCTGGTGCGGGTCGCCGGGCGCTGGCAGTTCCGCACCGCGCCCGATTTGGCTTGGCTGTTGGAGCGCCATCGCGTCGCCGAGCGTCGCCTGTCGCGGGCCGCGGTCGAGACCTTGGCGGTGATCGCCTATCACCAGCCGGTGACGCGGGCCGATGTCGAGTCCTTGCGCGGCGTCGTCACCTCGAGGGGCACCCTGGACGTGCTGCTGGAGACCGGCTGGGTGACCATCGCCGGCCGGCGCGACACGCCGGGACGGCCGGTGCTTTACGCCACCACCGATGTGTTTCTGACCCATTTCGGCCTGGCCGACCTCAAGGACCTGCCCGGCCTGGCCGAGCTCAAGGGCAGCGGCCTGCTGCAATTGCCCAATGCCGCGAGCTGGGGCGCGCCGCTGGCCGAGGAAAAACTGCCCGAGCCGCCGGCCGAGGACGACGCCATCGAACCGCCTTTGCCGTTGGACGAACCCGACTCCAGAAGCTAGCGGCCGAGCCGCGCTTCGAGTCCGGCGCGGTCGGCGTATTCGGGCGTGGTGTCGGGCACACCCAGCCAATAGACCGCCAGCGCGGGCGTATCGGCCCGCAATTCGGCGTCGTCGCGATAAAGCCGCACCTCGCGGCTGGGCCAATCGGCGACGCCGGCGCGCGGGGTGTCGAGATCGGCGATGCGGTTCAACGCCTGCGGCGGCACCAGCCGGGTCCGCGCCTGGGTGAAGGGGTCGATCCCGTCCAGCGCCACGTGCCGGTATCGCCTCAGCGGATCGTGGACACGAATCACCAACCGCGTCGCGGTCTCGTCCGGACCGCGCAGCACGCCCCAGACCAGTCGCACCTCGCTATCGGCGAAACGGTCGCTGGCGCCGTGGACGCGCTCGCCGGCCGCGGTCGCCACCGCGACCGTCGCCAGGAGCAATGCGGCAAGCGCCGTCCTCATGGCAGGAAATGCAGCCCGCGCTCGGGCAGCGCAAGGCGCACCGTGCTGCCGGGGGCATGGCCGGGGCCGTCGCCGTCATAGCCCGCGACCTGAAGCACGAGATCGCCGATCTCGATCCGATATTCCGATTTCTCTCCCAGATAGGTGCGCTCGACGATCTTGGCCGCGAACGGACCGTCAGGGCCGAGGCGCGCCATTTCCGGCCGCAGGACAAGCCGCGCCGGCCCCGGCACGATCGCGCCGCTGGCGCCGGCTATGCGCAGGCGCCGACCCCAAAGCTCGATTTCGACCTCTTCGCCGCTCGCCGCCAGCACCCGCACCGGCACCAGATTGACCCGGCCGATGAACTGGGCGACGAACTCGTCTTCCGGCCGGCGATAGAGCGCATCGGCCGTACCGAGCTGAACCAGCTTGCCCTTGTTCATCACCGCGATGCGATCCGAGATCGCCATCGCCTCCTCCTGGTCGTGGGTGACGTAGATCGCGGTGATGCCGAGGCGCTTTTGCAGCCGCTGGATTTCGCCGCGCATCTGCACCCGCAGCTTGGCGTCGAGATTGCTAAGCGGCTCGTCGAACAGCAGCACGCGCGGCCGGAAGACGATGGCGCGGGCCAGGGCGACGCGCTGCTGCTCGCCGCCCGACAATTGGTGCGGCATCTGCCGCTCGTAGCCGCCGAGTCCGACCAACGCCAACACCTCGCGCACGGCATCGACGATCGCGGTCTCGGGCCGACGCTGCACCCGAAGTCCATAAGCCACGTTCTCGAACACCGACAGGTGCGGAAACAAGGCGTAGCTTTGGAACACCATGCCGATGTCGCGCTGGCTGGCAAGCGCCCTGGTGACATCGCGTTCGCCGATCAGGATGCGACCCGAATCCGGCTGCTCGAAGCCCGCGATCATGCGGAGCGTCGTGGTCTTGCCGCAGCCCGAAGGGCCAAGCAGCGTCAGCAGCTCTCCCGGCGCGACGTCCAGGTCGACCCGGTCGACGGCGTAGACCTGGCCCTTGACGCGGTGGGCGAACTGCTTGCTGACCGCCTCGACGCGGATGCCGGCGGGCGCGGGTTGGGTCGTCATCTCACCCTCCCATCGACCCGGCCAAGGCCATGGTGCCGGGCGCCCGCAGGCGCCTGAGCAGCAGCGCGATCAGGCCGGTGACCGCGAACACCATCGCCACCACCAGCACCGAGAACGCCGCCGCCGGTCCCAGCGCCAGCTCGGTCATGTTCTCGAGAATGCGCACCGTGATCAGCGTCCAGCCGATCGAGATCAGGAAGATGGTGGCGCTGATCGCGGTCAGCGAGCGCACGAACATGACGCCGAGGCCTGCGAAAAACGCCGGCAGCACCAGCGGCAGCGTGACGCGGCGGAAGGTCTCGAAGCTGCCCGCGCCCATGCCGGTCGACGCTTCCTCCAGGCTGGGATCGATCTGCTGCAATTGGGCGATGGTGGCGCGGACTCCGGTCGGGGCATAGCGGAAGACGTAGCAGGCGACGATGATCGCGGCGGTGCCGGTCAGGACGATCGGCGGGTCGTTGAAGGCGATCAGATAGCCGATGCCGACGATGGTGCCGGGCAAGGCGTAGTTCAGCATCACGGTCATTTCCAACGCATGGCGGCCGGGAAATCGCTTGCGTGTCACCAGATAGCCGACCACCACGCCGAACAGCCCGCCCAGCGGCATGCCGATGCCGGCGATGATCAGGGTGTCGCGGATCGCCTTGAGGCCTTCGGTGAAGATGACGCGGTAATGCGCCAGGGTGAAGCTATGGTCGGCGCCGAACGCCTTGACCACCG
Source organism: Alphaproteobacteria bacterium (assembly GCA_016869515.1). Lineage (GTDB taxonomy): Bacteria > Pseudomonadota > Alphaproteobacteria > VGDZ01 > VGDZ01 > VGDZ01. Next base: position 4,453 of record VGDZ01000020.1, read on the forward strand.
AGGCGTAGAACAGAAGCGCGTAGAAATAGGCGATCACCACGGCCAGGGCGGAGCAAACGGCAAGCAGCGGGATCCGGGCCGCGGTCGGCAGCGGCCGCGACAGGGCGCGCGGACCGACTTTGCCGGTGACCGTGACGTAGTGCCCGCGCGCCACCCACCAGCGCTGCAGCAGATAGACCACCATCGCCGGCACCAGCAGCACGAAGGACAGCACCGCCCCGCCCTTGAAATCGAACAGGCCGGTGATCTGGAGATAGGCCTGGGTCGGCAGTACCGGAAAGTTGCTGCCGGCCAGGATCAGCGGCGTGGCGAAATCGGCCAGGGAGGCCGCGAACAGCAAAAGGAAGGCATTGGCGAAACCGGGTATGCAAAGCGGCAGCGTGACGGTGCGGAAAATCCGCCAGCCCCCGGCGCGCAAGGACGCCGCCATGTCCTCGAGATTGGGATCGATCCCCGCCAGCACCGGCTTGAGCGTCAGATAGGCCAGCGGGAAATAGGTCAGCACCTCGGACAAGAGCGTGGTCGGCAGACCATAGGCCGAGGTTCCGGTCAGGCCCAAAAGGTCGTGCGTGATCAACCCGCGCGGACCGAAGGAAAAGATGATCGCGATCGAGGTGGTGAAGGGCGGCGAGATCAGCGGCAGGAAGGCCAGTGCGTCCAACGCGCCGCGCGCCGGCGCCGACAGCTCGCAGCGTGTCGCCGCCAGCGCGAAGACGAAGCCCAGCGCCGTGCCGATGCCGCCGACCAGCGTCGCCAGGATCAGGCTGTTGAGCAGGGATTGGCGATGGATGCGCTCGCCCAGCATGGCGAACAGCGGACCCTGGCTGAGTTGGCCTTCGGCGAGAAATGCGCGCAGCAGCAGCATGGCCAGCGGGTAGAGCACGAACAGCCCCACCCCCAGCCACAACACCCCGACCGTCGCCAGGACGGTCGGGTCGTTTCGCGGCCGCGCGTTCAAACCGGGATCAACCGCCGGGGAGGATCTCGTTGACCCAGCGCTCGACCACGCGCTTGCGGTTGGGGCCGGCATAGGCGTCGTCGATCGGGAAGATCTTGGCGTCCTTCAACACCGCCGCCAGGCTGGGCTCGGTCGCGACCTTGGGATGAGCCGGGACGAAATTGATCTTGTGGGCGGCGAACAGCGTCTGCATCGCCGGGCTGGTGGCCCAGTCGATCAGCTTCTTGCCGGCCTCGGGGTTCTTGGCGCCCTTGATCAGGGCGATGCCCTCGGCGGCGGTGCCGATGCCTTCCTTGGGGAAGCTGATCTGGACATCGTAGCCCTTGGCCTTGGTGTCGAGCGCGTCGACGATGAAGAAGATGCCGCCGCCGGCCTGGCCGAGCCCGACCGGGAGCGTGCCGCCGCCGCCGCTCTTGGTGTAGAGCTGGATGCTCGGCCGCATCCTTTTCATGAAATCGAAGGCCTTGGCCTCGTCGCGGCCGTTGACCTCGAGGATCGAGAAGATGCGGGTCACGGCCGTGCCCGAGGTGCGGGCGTCCGCCATCTGCAGCATGTTCTTGTAGGCCGGATGCAGCAGGTCGTTCCAGGACTGCGGCGCCTGCAGCTTGTTGTCGGCCAGGAACTTGGAATTGGTCATGAACACCAGCGGATCGTCGGCGATCGCCGTCCACATCCCGCCCGCGTCCTTGAAGCGCGCCGCCAGCTCGCCGAAGGCCGGCGGCTTGTGGGGCTGGAACACGTCCTCCTTGACGCCGGCGGCGAAGGTCTCGACCGGGCCGCCGAACAGCACGTCGATGCGCGGATTGCCTTTTTCGGCGATCACTCGCGCCAGCGCCTCGCCCGAGGAGAAGCGGAGGAAATTGACCTTGATGCCGGACTGCTTCTCGAACGCTTCCAGCATCGGCCGCGCCCAGTTCTCCGGCCAGATCGAATAGGCGTTGAGGGTCTGCTGCGCCTGGGCGGGCAGCGCCGCGAAGGCGGCAAGGCCGAGGCCGGCGCCGATCAGAGTCCTGCGAGCGAGCATGGCGGTCTCCCTTGTTGCCGGGAAACCGTAGGCAGACCGGCCGGGCAATTCAAGCCGTTCGCGCGGCGCCGATGCGTATCCCGCCCAGGGCACCCTCCGTCACCAGCCGCACCAGCAGCACATAGGAGCGGTAGAAGGCGTCGTGCCCGGCGGGCGTGCCGGCCTTCAGCGCCTCGGTCCGCAGCGCTTCGTACATCTTCAGGCGCTGGGCCAATATCGGTGCCCATTGCCGGGTCAGGTCCTCGGCGGCGACGGGCGCGAAGCCGGCGCCTTCCAACGCCACCCGGTAACTGTCCATGGTCTCGATCGGCTGCACCGCCATGCCCTGGCGCAGCAGATCGAACTCGGCCTGGCTCGGCGGACGGTGGGCGATCCAGTCGGTGAACGCCAAGCGCCCGCCCGGCCTGAGCACGCGGAACGCTTCGGCCAAGGCGCGCGCCCGTTCCGGCACGTGCAGCAACGCCTCCTGGCTGATCACCGCATCGAACGCGCCCGAAGGCAGGGCCGTCGCGCGGACATCGCCTTCGAGCACGCGCACGCGATCCGACAGCCCGACCAGGGCGGTCAGGCGGTTGGCGCCTTCGACCCGGGCCGGAGTCAATTCGATCCCGGTGACCTCGACCCCGTAGCGATGGGCGAAGTAACGCGCCGGCCCGCCCAGGCCGGCGCCGAAATCGGCAAGCTTCAGTCCGGGCGCAAGCCCGGCCAGCCGCGCCAAGGCGTCGTTGGCTTCGAGCCCGCCATAGTGGTCCTGGTCGTGGGCGAACAGATCTTCCGGCCGCAGGCGCTCGACATGACCGCGCGCGCGCCGCAGCTTGTCGAGCACGATCGCGGCCGAAATCGGATGGCCCGAATAGAATGCGACGACGGCGGGGTCGGCGGCGGGCGCGGACACGGTCGCTATATGCCATGTGTGCTATCATTCCGCCATGCGGGTAGTCCTGGCGTTGCTTCTCCTCACCGTCGGATTTTCGGCTGCCGCCCAGACCGGGGCCAAGCGGCTGGGTTGCGTCACGCCGCAGGCGATGATGGAGCTGGGCGCCGACCTGCCGCAAGTGCGCCGGACGATCGACCGGGGCGATCCGTTGACGTTGGTGGCGATCGGCTCGTCCTCGACCGCCGGGGCCGGGGCCAGCGCCGAGGATCGCACCTATCCGGCGCGGCTCGAGACTCATTTGCGCGTGCTCTATCCCGATCTTGCGGTGCGGGTGGTCAACAAGGGCGTCAACGGCGAGGAGGCACCGCAGATGATCGCGCGTTTCCAGCGCGATGTCGCCGCCGAATCGCCGGTGTTGGTGGTATGGCAAGTCGGCGCCAACGCCGTGCTGCAGTCGGATCGCATCGAACGCTACCGCGCCATCATCCGCGAGGGCGTGCGGCGGCTGAGGGATTGGGGCCACGACGTGGTCCTGATGGACCCGCAATACGCGCCCAAGATCGTCGAGGTGCCGGACCATCTCGACATGCTCAAGATCATCGCCGACGTGGCGCGGTCCGAACGGGTCGGGCGGCTGCGGCGGTTCGACATCATGCGGCATTGGCAGGAAGTGGCCGGGATGGGCCGCGCCCGCATGTTGTCCGAGGACGGGCTGCACATGACCGACGCCAGCTACGATTGCCTTGCCCGGGCGCTGGCCAAATCGATCGCGCTGGCGGTGCGCGAGACCCATCCGATCGTGCGCTGAGGCGCGCCGTGCGCGGGCTTGCCTGGCTGTTCGACCCGAATCCGCCCGCGCCCGCGCCCGCCGGCCGCGATTTGCGGCTCGATTTCTTCCGCGGCCTCGCGCTGGCGTTCATCTTCCTCAACCATATCCCCGACAATGCGGCGTCGTGGCTGTCCAGCCGCAATTGGGGTTTCTCGGACGCCACCGAGATCTTCGTCTTCGTCTCGGGCTATTCGGCCGCGCTGGCCTATGGCGCGGTGCTGGCGCGCAGCGGCTTCATGGCCTGCGCTGCCAAGATCGGCAACCGCGTCTGGCAGATCTACGTCGCCCATATCGTGCTGTTCGTCCTGTTCGTCGCCCAGATCGCCTATGTCGTCGAGGGCTTCGACAACAGCCTCTACGCCGAGGAAATGAACGTGGTCGACTTCATGCACCAGCCGCATGTGGTGATCGCCCAGGCGCTGCTGCTCAAGTTCCGGCCGGTCAACATGGACGTGCTGCCGCTCTATGTCGTGCTGCTGGCGGCGATGCCGGCGATCCTGTGGGGGTTGCGGCGGCGGGCGGCTTGGGTGCTGGTCGGATCGGCCGTGCTGTGGTGGCTGTCCGATCACTTGAAGTGGAACCTGCCGGCCTATCCCGGCAACAAGGGCTGGTATTTCAATCCGCTGTGCTGGCAGTTCCTGTTCGTGCTGGGGGCGTGGTTCGGAACCCGGCACGGCACGCCCAGCGTCGGCCGCCTGCGGCGAACGGCGTTCGTGCCGGCGGCGGCCGCGTTCCTGGTTTTCGCGCTGATGGTGGTGGCGACGTGGTCGGTCCCGGGCTTGAACTGGCTGGTGCCGTCCTGGCTGGCGCGGCTGCTGTATCCGATCGACAAGACCAATCTCGACCTGTTGCGGCTGCTGCATTTCCTGGCATTGGCCTATCTCACCGTGATCTTGGTCAAGCCGGATGCCGCCTTCCTGGACGGCGCCTGGGCGCGACCGCTGGTGCTGATGGGCCAGCATTCGCTTTACGTGTTCTGCGTCGGCGTGTTTCTGTCCTTCGTCGGTCATTTCGTTCTGGTCGAGTTCGGCGATTCCGTCGTCCGCCAATTCGCCGTCAGCCTGACCGGCATCGCCCTGATGCTTGGCTTGGCGGCGTTTTTGCGCTGGTATCGGCGAATCGAAGGGGGGAGGACGAGGGCGTGATGCGGTCCTGGCTCGCTTGGGTCATGGCAGCGACGATCGCCGCGACCGCCGAGGCGGCGCCGGACGGCTGCGCCCTGCCGCAAGAGCAGGCCTTTCTGGACAGTTCCCTGCCGACCACCGCCAGGCGGCTCAAGGCCGGAGGCGAGCTGCGGGTGGTGGTGTTCGGAACCGCGCTTGCGGCCGGCGTCGGCGTCAGCAGCACCGAGCGCGGCTTCCCGGCGCGGCTGCTGGCGTACCTGCACGAACGCCGCGGGGCGGACGGGGCCGCGGTCGTGGTCAAGGCCTATAGCGGCGTCACCACCAAGCAAATGGCCGAGCGCATCCTCGACGACATCATGCCGCAGCGCCCCGATGTCGTGATCTGGCAGACCGGAACGGTCGACGCCGTGCGCGGCACCGACATAAACGATTTCGGCGACGCGCTTTCGGCCGGGGTCGCCTTGCTGCGCGGTCGCCGGATCGACGTCATCCTGGTCAATCCGCAATTCGGCTCGCGCATTTCGGCCACGGTCGACATGGCGCCTTACCTCGACTACATGGAGCGCATCGCCGACATGCACGATGTCGTGCTGTTCCGGCGTTGGGACGCGATGCGGACCTACGCCAACGAGGGGCGGGTCAAGCTGGACGCGGTGTCGCGCGAAAAGCAGCAGGCCGCTGCCGATTGGGTGCATGATTGCATCGGACGGCTGCTGGCCCACGAAATCCTGACCGCGAAACCCGAACCGTGAGCGCCGGTCCGGGACTGGAACTGGCGGGCCTGAGCCACCGCTACGACGGCGTTCAGGCGGTGGCCGCGTTCGATCTGGCGGTTCGGCCGGGCGAGGTGGTGTGCCTGTTGGGGCCGTCGGGCTGCGGCAAGTCGACCGTGCTGCGGCTGGCGGCCGGGCTCGAAGCGCTTCAAGCAGGGCGGGTGGCGGTCGACGGCCGGACGATGGCCGAGCCGGGTCGCGAAGTGCCGCCCGAAGATCGCCGCATCGGCCTGGTGTTCCAGGATTACGCCCTGTTTCCGCATCTCGATGCGCGCGGCAATGTCGCCTTTGGCCTTGGCCACCTGCCCGAAGACCGACGCCGGGCCAGGACCGATGCGCTGTTGGCGCGGGTGGGGCTGGGCGGTCGGGCCGAAGCCTTTCCGCACACGCTGTCGGGCGGCGAGCAGCAGCGCGTCGCGCTGGCGCGGGCGCTGGCGCGCGAACCGCGGGCGATGCTGCTGGACGAGCCGTTCTCGGGCCTCGACATTGCGCTGCGCGACCGCGTGCGCGACGACAGCCTGGCGGTGCTCAAGGAGGCCGGCACGGCGACGCTGCTGGTGACCCACGATCCCGAGGAGGCGATGCGCATGGCCGACCGCATCGCCCTGATGCGCGCCGGCCGGCTGGTCCAGATCGGCACGCCCGAGGCGCTCTATCGGCGGCCGGCGGACCGCTTCGTCGCCGGCTTTTTCGGCGAATTGAACGTGGTGTCGGGCAAGGTGGTGGGCGGAAAGGTCATGACTTCGCTCGGTGCGGTGGTGGCTGCCGGCCTGACCGAGGGTGCGGCGGCCGAGGTGCTGATCCGGCCCGAGGCCGTGGTGATCGACCCCAAGGGCGCCGAAGCAAGGGTGCTTTCGGCGCGGCTGATGGGCGCCTATAGCCTGGCCAATTTGGTTCCGGCGGCGGGCGGGTCGGCGCTGGTGATGCGCCTGGCCGGATCGCCGCCGATGGCCGGATCGGCGCTGCGGCTTGGCCTCGATCCGGCCGGAACCTTCGTGTTCCCGGGCTGAGATTGCGCGCCTTGGCCGGTACGCCTATATAGAGCCCCTATCCTGGCAGGGAGAGCATCCATGGGCGGGCTAAGCTTTTGGCATTTGATGATCGTGCTGGTGGTCATCCTGATCATCTTCGGCGCCGGCAAGCTGCCCAAGGTGATGGGCGATCTCGCGCAGGGCGTGAAGAATTTCAAGAAGGGCATGGCCGAGGACGGCGACAAGCCGGCTGACGCCAAGCCGATCGAGGCCCAGGCGCAGCCTTCCGCGCCGACCGCGGCCGCCAACGCCAATGCCGCGCAGGCGCCGCGCAAGGACGGCACCACCGGCTGACCGGGGCCGCGCGGTTCGAGGCGCGGCGCGACCATGTTGGACTTGTCCTGGGGCGAATTGCTGATCGTGGGCGCGGTGGCGGTGGTGGTCATCGGCCCCAAGGAATTGCCCAAGCTGCTGCACGGCTTCGGCAAATGGGCCGGGCGCGCGCGGGCGCTGGCGCGCGAATTCCAGGGCCATCTCGACGAATTGGCCCGCCAGGCCGAGATCGACGAAATGAAGAAGCAGGTCGAGAAGATGAACGCGCTCGACCCGACCAAGGAGATCAAACAGGCGCTCGACCCCAAGGCCGAGATGGACCGGCTGGCGGCAAGCATGGACATCACCGGCATTCCCCAGCCCGATCCAAAGCCGGCTGCGGTGCCCGCGCCCGAGGCGGCGCCCGCCGCCGAAAACGCGACTCCGGCGGCTTCGCCCGCGCCTATCGCTCCCCCGCCCGCCGCCGGCACCGATCCGCCCAAGGCCTGAGCCATGGCCGAGCCCAAGACCGACGAGGAATCCGAACTCGAAAAAAGCCGCATGCCGCTGCTCGATCACCTGATCGAGCTGCGCGATCGGCTGATGAAGGGATTCGCCGCCATCGCCCTGGGATTCATCGCCTGCTACTTCTTTGCCGGCGAGATCTACACCTTCCTCACCAAGCCGCTGGCGGATGCGCTGGGACCCGATTCCGGCCGGCGCATGATCTTTACCGCCTTGACCGAGGCCTTCTTCACCCATCTCAAGCTCGCCTTCTGGGCCTCGGTCTGCGTCACTTTCCCGATCGTCGCCGGCCAGGTCTGGGCCTTCGTCGCCCCCGGCCTCTATCGCAGCGAGCGCAAGGCCTTCCTTCCCTTCCTGGTGGCGACGCCGGTGCTGTTCCTGATGGGCGGGGCGCTGGTCTATTACGTCGTCATGCCGCTGGCCTGGCGGTTTTTCCTCAGCTTCGAGACCCCGGGCGGCGACGGCGCTTTGCCGATCCAACTCGAAGCCAAGGTCAACGAATACCTGTCGCTGGTGATGACCTTGATCCTGGCCTTCGGCCTTGCCTTTCAGATGCCGGTGCTGCTGACCTTGTTGGCGCGGGTGGGGATCATCAGTTCCCAGGCGCTCAAGGAAAAGCGGCGCTACGCCATTCTCGGCATCACCGTGTTCTCGGCCGTGGTCACGCCGCCCGACGCGATCTCGATGCTGACCCTGATGGGCCCGATGTTGATCCTGTACGAATTGTCGATCTGGTCGGCGCGCTGGGCCGAAAAAAGCCGCGAGCGGGCCGAGGCGGCCGAACAGGCCGCCGCCGGCACGGGCTCGACATAGCGCGCCGGCGCGGCGTATAAGCCCGCTTCGCCATGCACGACATCCGCGCCATTCGAGAAAACTCCGAAGCCTTCGACCGGGCGCTGGCGCGCCGCGGGCTGGCGCCGCAATCGGCCGCGCTGTTGGCGCTCGACGCCGAGCGGCGCGGCATCCAGACCGAATTGCAGAAGCTGCAGGCGCGGCGCAACGAAGCCTCGAAAGCGGTCGGCGACGCCAAGAAAAAGGGCGGCGATGCCGGCGCGCTGGTGGCCGAGGTGTCGGCGCTCAAGGATCGCATGGTGGCGCTTGATGCCGAGGAACGCGCCCTGGCCGCCAAGCTCGACCGCGAACTGGCCGGCATTCCCAATCTGCCGGCGGCCGACGTGCCGGACGGCAAGTCGGCCGAGGACAATCGCGAGCTGCGCCAATGGGGCGAGAAGCCGGGGATGAACTTCCCGGCCAAGCAGCATTTCGAGCTGGGCGAGGCGCTGGGCCTGATGGATTTCGAGCGCGCGGCCAGGATTTCCGGCGCGCGCTTCGTCGTGCTGAAAGGGGCGCTGGCGCGGATGGAACGCGCCTTGGCCAATCTCATGCTCGACATCCATAGCCGCGAATTCGGCTATGTCGAGACCAGCCCGCCGCTTCTGGTCAACGACGCCACCGCCTACGGCACCGGCAACCTGCCCAAGTTCGGCGAGGACCTGTTCCGCACCACCACCGATCTGTGGCTGATCCCGACCGCCGAGGTGCCGCTGACCAATCTGGTCGCGGGCGAGATCCTCGACGAGGACAAGCTGCCGCTGCGCTTCACTGCGCTGACGCCTTGCTTTCGCTCCGAGGCAGGCGCCGCCGGCAAGGACACCCGCGGCATGCTGCGCCAGCACCAGTTCTACAAGGTCGAGCTGGTGTCGATCGCCCATCCCGCCCGCTCGGCCGAGGAGCACGAGCGCATGACCGCCTGCGCCGAGGCGGTGTTGCAGCGGCTGAAGCTGTCCTATCGGGTGATGGCGCTGTGCTCGGGCGACATGGGCTTCGCCGCGCAGAAGACCTACGACATCGAGGTCTGGCTGCCGGGGCAGGGAACTTATCGCGAGATCTCGTCCTGTTCGAACTGCGGCGAGTTCCAGGCCCGGCGCATGAACGCGCGCTTTCGCCCCAAGGGCGAGAAGGGTACGCGCTACGTGCACACCTTCAACGGTTCCGGCATCGCCGTCGGGCGCGCGCTGATCGCGGTGCTGGAGAACTATCAGCAGGCCGACGGCACGATCCTCGTGCCCGAGGCGCTCAGGCCCTATATGGGCGGATTGGAACGCATCGCTCCTCATGGCTAGATCGAAAAAGCTTCGCGTCCTGGTCACCAACGACGACGGCATCTTTGCCCCCGGCCTGGCGGTGATGGAAAAGATCGCCGCCTCCCTGACCAGCGACGTCTGGGTGGTGGCGCCCGAGTTCGAGCAGTCCGGCGCCGCGCATTCGCTGACGCTGCATGTGCCGCTGCGCGACCGTCATGTCGGACCGCGGCGCTTCGCCATCCGCGGCACGCCGACCGATTGCGTCATGCTGGCCTGCAATCTGCTGATGAAGGACCACCGGCCGGACGTGATCCTGTCCGGCGTCAACCGCGGCAGCAACTTGGGCGAGGACGTGACCTATTCCGGCACCGTCGCGGCGGCGATGGAAGGCTCGATCCTCGGCATTCCCTCGATCGCGCTGTCGCAGACCTTCCGCAACGCCAAGCGGGTGCGCTGGGAAACCGCCCTCAAGTACGGCCCCGGCCTAGTCAAGCGGCTCTTGGCCCTGGGCTGGCCGAGCGACGTGCTGATCAACATCAATTTCCCCGACGTGCCGTCGGGCAAGGTGCGCGGAGAACGCGTCACCCGCCAGGGCCGGCGCTTCACCAGCGATCTGATCATCGAATCGCGCATCGACGCCCGCAACCAGCCCTATCACTGGTTCGGTTTCCGGCCGCGCGAGGGCGACCCCGCGCCCGACACCGACCTTTATGCCGTCGGCCATGGGCTGGTGTCGGTGACGCCGTTGCATCTCGACCTGACCCATGTCGAGACCGCGGCAAAGTTGCGGCGCGCGATCGGATGACCGATTGGGCGGCCCGCAAGGCGCGCCTGATCCTCGAGCTCAGGCGCGAGGGGATTGCCGATACCCGCGTCCTGACCGCGATCGAGCGCGTGCCGCGCGAGCGCTTCGTCATGCCGGCCTTCGTCGATCAGGCCTACGACAACATCGCGCTGCCGATCGAGAACGGCCAGACCATCAGCCAGCCCTTCGTCGTCGCCTTCATGACCGAGGCGCTGCAGGTCGGCGAGAAGATGCGCGTGCTCGAGATCGGCACCGGATCGGGCTACCAGGCGGCGGTGCTGTCGCATCTTTGCCGCCGGGTCTACACCATCGAGCGCCATCGCGGGCTGCTCGACAAGGCCAAGGCGCTGTTCGAGGAGCTTGGCCTGCACAACATCTCGGCGCGCTTCGGCGACGGCACCAAGGGCTGGCCCGAGGCGGCGCCGTTCGACCGCATCATGGTCACGGCCGCCGCGCCCGAAGTGCCCAAGGCCCTGGTCGAAGAATTGGCCGTCGGCGGAATCATGGTGGTTCCGGTCGGCATCACGGTTTTCGATCAGCAAATCGTGCGCGTGCGCCGCGGCGAGAAGGACGTTCATAGCGAGACGTTGTTGCCGGTGCGGTTCGTGCCGCTGGTCGAAGGCGTCGGCAAGGCCTGAGCCTGAACCGGCGGTCGCGTCCACAGCGCCAGCCACAGCCCCAGCACCACCACCGCCAATCCGGCGATCGCGCCGGGCGAGACCGCCTCGCCCAGGATCAGCGCGCCTAGGATCGCCGCCGTGATCGGGCTGAGCGATTGAAACATGCTGGCCTGGGTGGCCGGGGCATGACGCAGCGCATAAAGCCACATCGGATAGCCCGCGCCGCTGGCCAGGGCGATGAACAGCACGGCGCCCCAGTGTTCCGCGGCCAGCGCCGGCAGGGCTGCGGGCATGCCCTCGATCAGGGCCGGCGGCAACAGCGCCAGCGCCGCCGCCGCCATCGCCACCGCGCCCACCGGCAGCGTCGGATAGCGCTGCAGATAGGGCCGGTAAAGAATGGCGCACAGCGCGCCGCAGCCGCCGGCTGCCAGGGCCGCGGCGATGCCGAGCCAATCCGCCGCTTGATCCTGGGCCAGCATCAGGCGCTCGCCCAGGGCAAGCGCGACGCCGATCAGGCCCAATGTCGCGCCGGCGGCGCTGGCCAGGCCGAGCCGCTCCAGCTTCATCGCCGCCGCCATGACCATCGCCTGCAACGGGAAGGTCGCGAACAGCAGCGCCGTCAGCCCGGCCGGAATCCGGGCGAGGGCAAAATTGAGCAGGGCGATCAAGAGGCCGAACTGGATCACGCCCAGGACCGCGATCGGCAACAGGTCGCCCCTGGCGAACCGCGGACGCGGCATCGCCAGCAGGAACGGCAGCAGGAAGAAAATGCCGATGGCATAGCGCAGCCAGGCCAGCGAGAACGGCCCGAGCTGCGCCACGACGAAGCGCGAGGCGACCAAGGCCAGGCCGACTTGAATGCCCGTCCCGGCGGCCGCCAGCAGGCTGCGCTGGCGGGGGGTCACAGCCGCAAATCCCAAAATTGCCCGACCAGGGTCTTGCCGAAGCCGCGATAGCGTTCCTGGCGACCGAGGACGAAGCCGGCGGCCTGGTAAATGCGCCGCGCCGAATCCAACACGTCGTTGGTCCACAGCGTCAGCCGGCGATATCCCGACTTGCGGGCGAAGGCGATCGCCTCGTCGACCAGCCGCCGGCCGAGGCCGGAGCCGCGCGCCTCGGCCTCGACATAGAGCATGCGCAACTGGGCGACATGGCGCGAGCGTCGCACCACGAACACGGCGCCCAGGATGGCACCGTCTCGTTCGGCGATGCGCGCCATGTCGTGGCGCGGATCGAACCGCCGGACGAAGCGCGCCGCGATGTCGCAGACCAGGGCCTCGAAGCTGCCGTCCCAACCGTATTCGTTGGCATAGAGCAGGGCTTGGCGATGCGCCACCCAGGCGAGGTCACCGACGCGGTGGGGGCGCAGCGCGATCCCGCGCGGGGGTTGCGGCTCGGGAGCCAGCGCGCTCTCGATCATGCGCATCGCCGCCAGCACGCGGTCCTGCGTGGGCTCGGCCAGCGGCGCCAGCATGGCCGCAACCTGGCGGCGCGAGGCGCGATCCAGCGCAGCGAAAGCCCTGTGGCCTCGGGAGGTGAGGTGGATCGGGCGCTCGCGGCGATCGCGCCGGCCGATCGCGGCGGTGACCAGGGCACGGTCGCGGAAGGATTTGAGGATGCGGCTGAGATAGCCGGGATCGAGTCCGGTGCGGCGGACGATGGCACGGGCGGTGACTCCCGGTCCCTGAGCCAGCTCGTACAGCACGCGGGACTCGGTCAGGCTGAAGTCGGAATCGAGCAGGCTACGCCCAAGCACGCCGATGCGGCTGGTATAGAAGCGATTGAAATGCCGGACCGCGGCAATGCGGCGACTTCGATCCTTCGCTTTCATCCGCGTCTCCATCGGCGCAGTCTCGGATCAATAGTTGACATCGTCAACGGAATCGGCGGCGCCGAAGCACCCCGGCCGGTCACTGGACAGCGCCGACCTTAAGTGCTCATACTTATGGGACGGAGTCGCGTAGCTGGACAGCTTGAAGCCGATGCGTTGATGAACCTCGCGCGCAGCGTTGTGCCGGCGGAATTGACGGTCTCGACCGATCTCAAGGATCGGGTGACGCGCGCGCTATGGCCGATCGACAAGGTGATCCACTATCGGCCGCTGTTCGACCTGTTCCAGGTCTGGAGCGCCTGCCGGGCCGGGCGCGGCGGCATCCCGGGCCTCGAAGTCCTGCAATCGGCCGAGATGCGCGAGACCACCTTGGCGGAGCGGGTCAATGTCATCGACTTGAGCCATCCCAATCCCTTTCATTTCCGCATTCTCAACCACTCCGAAATCTCGACCCGCCAGCGCCGCAGCAACTTCCGCGACCGCACCTTCGGCGAGATCGCGTCGCGGCCGCACGGCGACGGGCTGCAGATCGACTACAACACCGTCAAGATGACCCAGGCGCCGCGGCTGCAGATGATCGTCAACGATTTCGACGACGAGTACTGCGAGTACCTGCGCCTGATCCTGCCCATCTCCTCGAACGGCCCGACCCAGGTCGACCGCGCCCTGGCCGGCATCGTCATCGTCAACGACGTAGCCCCGCCGCCAAGGTTCGAATGACCTCGTCGCGGCTGCTGTAGCCCAGCCAGAAGTCCTGATCCCTGCCGAAGGGCGGGTAGTAGCCTTCGATGTTGGGCTCGACATGGCGGAAACCGTAGCCCCGCGTCGCCATGCCGGAACGCGCGGTCGCTTCCTTGACGTGGCAGAACGCCCAGTCGATGTCGAAATGCCGCACCGACAATCCCATCGCCAGCCGCGTCAGCCAGCGCGCCATGTTGCCGCCGCGCACTTCGGGATGAACCCAGAGCCCGCCGATCAGCCCGAGCCGTCCGCGCAGCAGCTCGAGCCCTTCGCCCGCGGCCATGGTCAGCATGCGCACCACCAGCGTCGGCCGCTTGTCGTACCAGAGCCGATAGGAGCGGATCAGCTGCGCCAGATCCTGGACGTGATAGAGCCGCGACACGCAGCAGGCCAGATCGCGCCCATCCCGCGCCACCCGCAGCCAGAACAGATTGCTCGGATCGACGATGCTGTGCGCCGGATCGTAGGACGGCGTGATCGAACTGATCTGGGGCGCGCCGCGCATCAGCTCGACCCAGGCCTGGGCGTCGTGCTCGACCGTCAGCTCGTAGCCCTCCGCCGCCAGCGCCGCCAAGATTTGCTCGACATAGGCCTGGATCGCGCTCCAATCCTCGAGCCCGGCCGGTCGTGGCGCGGGCTGGGGTGCAATCCAGGGGCGCGCGGTCGCCGGATGCGGCTGGGGCGCCGACGGATGAACGGGGGCAAAGCTCATGGCCAAGGCTCCTTGCAACGATGCCGCGCCCGCGCCCGGCCCGCGATCCCGCCGATCCGGCCCAGCGGGCCAGACCGGCGCGACCGCGACACGTCGGACGCGAACGAAAGAGCCTTGACTCTACCTTATAAATAGACCTTCCGTCAGGGGCCCCGATTCGGGGTGCGAGTCCGCCATCGCCCCCGATCGGCGCGCGGCCAAGCGTGCTAGATTGCGGCCATGACCCGATCGCTTCGAGGATGGCGGCGCCGGCATGCGTGAACGCGAGTTGCGGCTGGCGCTGGTGTGCTATGGCGGGGTCAGCCTGGCGATCTATATGCACGGCGTCACCGGCGAGATCCAGAAGCTGGTGCGGGCCTCGCGCGCCTTTCACGAGCATCCCGATCCGGCCGAGGCGCGCGGCCGCAGCTTCTCGGACTCGCCCTGCGCCGACGACTTCGACCACGACACCGAAAGCGAATATTTCGAGCTGCTCAAGCTGGCCAGCGACCGCGTCGCCTTGCGCGTGATCGTCGACGTCGTCGCCGGCGCCTCGGCCGGCGGCATCAACGGCGTCATGCTGGCGCGCGGCCTGGCCCACAACCTGCCGATCGGGCCCTTGCGCACGCTGTGGCTTGAGGAAGCCGACGTCACCCGCCTCCTGGCGCGCGAAAGCATCGCCACCAAGTGGTCGAAATGGTTCCTGCAGCCCTTCATCTGGGGCTTTCTCCGGCTCTACATGCCGCGCTTCTTCTCGGATTTCGAGACCCGCACCAAGCTCTCGCTGTTCGTGCGCTCGCGCTGGTTCCGCGCCCCCTTCAACGGCCGCCGGCTGCTTAGGCTGTTGATGCGGGCGATGATGGCGATGGGCGAGCCCAAGCCCGGCGGCGAGTCGCTGCTGCCGCGGGGCCATCGCCTGACCCTGTTCGTCACCCTGACCGATTTCTACGGCTACCAGAACGCGCTGCGGCTGAACGATCCGCCGGTGGTGATCGAGCAGGAGCACCGCCACGTGCTGCGCTTCGACTACCAGTCCTTCGCCGACGGCGAGGTACTGACCGATTTCGACAATCCCTCGACGCCGGCGCTGGCCTTCGCGGGCCGCGCCACTTCGGCCTTCCCCGGCGCCTTCCCGGCGGCGCAAATCGCCGAGGTCGAGGCCGAGCTCGAGCGGCTGGAGGAGGAATGGCCGCGGCGCGAGCGCTTCCTGCGCAAGAACTTCCAGCGCTATGTCCGTTCGGGGGTCGATCCGCGCACGATCTCCTTCATCGACGGCAGCGTCCTCAACAACAAGCCCTTCAAGGAGGCGATCGCCGCCATCCGCGGCCGCCCGGCCTATCGCGAGGTCGACCGCCGCATCCTCTACATCGATCCCGACCCGGTCCATCTGGCGGCGCCGCCGGCGCGCGTGCCGGGCTTCTTCCGCACCCTCAAGGCGGCGCTGTCCGACATCCCGCGCTCCGAGCCGATCTCGGACGAGCTGGAATGGATCAACGCCCACAACGATCGGGTCCGCCGCGCGCGCCAAATGATCGAGCTGTCGCGGCCGCGGGTCGAGCAGCTGGTGCGCGGCATCGTCGGCGACGGCTTCGAACGTCCGCTCGACGAGGCCCAGATCGCGCGCTTCCGCTCGGCCGCCAACACGCTGTCGGCGCGCGAGGCCGGCTATGCCTACGAGGGCTATATCCGCCTCAAGCTCTACGGCGTGTTCCAGTTCGTGGTCGATTTGGTGACCGACCTGGTCGGCCTGCCGCCGGGCGCGCCGGCGCGGCAGTGGATCGCCATCGTGCTCGACCGCTGGACGGCGATGCGCGGCATGTCCTACGCCGAGGGCACGCTGCACGAGCCGGTCAAGACCAATGGCGATCTGCAGCCCTGGGTGACCTTCCTGCTGTCGTTCGACGTCGGCTATCGCGAGCGGCGGCTGCGCTTCGTCATCCAGTCGGTCAATGCGCTCTATCCGCGGCTGGGCAAGCCCGAGCTGGCCGGTCTCGATGCGCGCTTCCTCGATCGTCTCAAGCGCCGGCTTTACGAGGCGCTGGACGCGGTGCGCCAGCACGGCAACACCGCGCGTTTCGATCCCGCCACCGGCGAGCTGGCGCGGGCGCTGTTCGCCGATGCCGGCGAGGCGGCGATGGCGCGCGATCTGGACGAACGCGCGCTGGGCATGGTGGCGCGCGAGGACCGGCGCCTGACCGAGCTGATGGATCGCCTGGCCAAGGACGTCGGCTTGCGCGGCGTCACCGACCAGGGCGATGCCATCCTGGCCGCGATCGGCGAAGGTCCGGCGGCGATGGTGCGGCGCGAGGCGATGCTGGGCTATCTCGGCTTCGCCTTCTGGGACGTGCTGACCTTCGGCATTTCGGATGCGCGCGAGATCGGCGAGTTCAACGAGATCAAGGTCGATCGCATCAGCCCCGAGGACACAAGGCTGGACGCGCTCAAGCGCGCCACCGGCGAACTCAAGGGTCGCGATCTGCGCCATTTCGGCGCCTTCTTCAGCCGCTCGCATCGCGAGCACGATTATCTCTGGGGCAGGCTGCACACCATCGACCGGCTGTTCGATCTGGTGGCCGATGCCGCCGCGGTGACCGACGCCGGCGGCCGCCGCATGGTCGATCGGCTGAAGGTACGCGCGCTGAGGCGCGTGCTGAAGATCGAACGCCCGCGGCTGCAGGCCATCCTGCCGCTGATCGAGGATCTGGAGCGCCGCTTGGCCGCGGCCGAGACCGCCGGCGACGACGTCCACTAGCGCGGACGCGACACGACCTCGCGTCAAGTCGCGCGCCGAGAGGGGACCGCGCGTCAAGTCGCGCGCCGAGAGGGGACCGCGCGCAAATGTGCGGACAGGGGTCCCAAAAGCGCGCAAAAGGACCAGTCCGGGCCAATTGGGCGCGGGGTCGGTGACCAAATGCGCGCAAATGCGCGCAAACGGACAATTTTTAACTGCCCATGTCTTTGATTGTATTGAGTAATCGAGATATGTCGGGTGCAAACCGCGCGCAAAATGGTTAACACCCGCCTGGGGGCGGTAAGCAAAGCGGGTATCGAGGCGGGGGCGGGTCATGGCGCGCAGCAGGGTCTCTCATATTATGTATGGAGAGTGAACATATGAGGTTTTGAGATCAAACTTTCAAGCCTTCGGGGCTGATCGCGCAGCTTCCTGGCCGTCTCCATGGCAGAGGCGCCGCGCTTTTGCGCCTGCCTGTGGTTTGCACCATAATCGCGGCTGTCGATAAGGCTGGGGGAGCGGTCGACATGATGCGCAGTTGGATCGCGGCCGGGCTATTCGCCTTAGCGGCCTGTCAGGTGCCTGACGCAGTGGGTCCTGTCAGCGAATCCAAGCTTCCGCCGCGCGGCATCGGCGACATCGTCGCCCTGGTCGAGAGAGGCCTGGCCGAGCCGGCGCCGCCGCGCGAGGTGCAAGTCGAGACCATCCTTGAGAAAGCGGCACCGCATCTGGAAGTCGACCGCCTGCGCCAAGTCGCGCGGGTGGCGTTGGACGACGGCCGCCCTCAAGCCGCGGTCGAAATCCTGATGCAAGTCCTGCAGTCGGCGATACGGATTTACGGAAGGTTCAATGTCGAATGGCTGAGATATGACCAGATCGAAGCCTCCGCCGCCGCCGGCGACCATCGCGAAGCCATGCATGTCGCCTTGGATCTTGCCGACAAGGCGCGCGGGTCGGCGATTAGCCGCAGCGCGGCCATGGCGCGGGCTTGCATCGGCATGGTCGCGACCGGCAATCTGTCGGGTGCTGCCCAACTGATCGAATCGTCCGCGTCGTTGTCGCGCGGCTCGGCAAGGAGCCTGACCGAGTTCAATTTGGCGCGCTGCCGGGGCGATCTGGCCCTGGCGCGCCTGAATACGACCGAGGCCCGCGATCATTACCGGATCGCACGGCGCTATCTTCGCGGCATCGTCGGCGAGGCTGGGGCCGCTTCCGGCGTAACATCGCGGTCGGGCTATCTGGCGCTCGATCCGCGGCTGGTAACGCGCATGGCCGAGGACCTGAACATGCGCGAGGTCACGGCGCTGATCGCCGAGGGCCGCTTTGCCGAAGCCGAAGTCGCATTGCGTTCGGCCATCGTCGCGGCTGCAACCGGTCGCGATCCGGCCTCGCCGGCGGTCGCGCAATTGGTCGCGACCTTGGGCGAAGTGCTGGCCGAACAAGGCCGGTTCGCGGACGCGCGCCGCCTGGCGCGCCTTGCCTTGCGCGCATACCGGCGGGCCGGGTTGCCCGAGATGTCGTGGCTGATGTTGGACGCGCAGGTGTTGGCGAGCGAGACTTTGATGGCGCAGCGCCGCTGGGCGGAAGCGGCGGAAACCTTCGCACCGGTCTATGACCAGCCCACCGTGGCGCGGCGCTACGTCGTGGGCCAGGTCATGCCGGTGCTGCTGGCGCTCAAGACCGGCAAGGCCGAGGCGGCCGAAGAATTCGCACGCGAACTGGCCAAACGCAACGACGAGGGCTTGGGCGCGAACCATCCCGAGACGCTGGAAGCGCGGGCACTGCACGCCTTGGCGCGGCTGCGCCTTGCGCCGACCGACCGGACGCCGCTTGCGGAACTGGCGCGCATCGTGCCGCGGATGCTGGACGACCGCGCTTCGGTCGACGACGAAAGCGGCAAGGCCGGGCTGAAGCTGCGCCGCCAGCGCAGCATCGCCGAGGCCTATATGATCGAAGCGGCGGGCGATCCCGGCCAAGCGGCGCCGTTGTTGACGCTGAGCGATGGCCTGCGCTATCGCACGGTCGATCGCGCGATCGGGGCAAGCGCGGCGCGCCTGGCCGCCGGCAATTCCGATCTGGCGGCGCTGGCACGGCGCGAGCAGGACCTGCGTGCCGGCATCGCCTTCGGCTTCGCCCGCTTGGCGCGCTTGGCCGATCAGTTCGTGCCGCCGGCGCAGCGCAGCGCCATGATGGCGCAAATCGAATCCCAGCAACGCGAGCATGGCGCGGTGCGCGAACGCATCGCCGCCGCGTTTCCGGCCTATGCCGCGTTGATCGAGCCGCGGGCGCCGAGCGAGGCCGAGCTGCGTGCGGCGCTGCGGCCGCACGAGGCGGCGGTGGCGTTCTACTTCACGCCCGAGGGCGGCTTCGCCTGGGCGGTGCCCAAGGCGGGGCCGCTGGCCTTCGCCCGGCTGACGGTCGGACAAGCGGAGCTTGAAGCCAAGGTGGCGCGGCTGCGGGCGGCGCTGGAGCCGGATGCGGCGACGGGCGAGGTGGCGCGGTTCGATACCGCGCTGGCGCATGAGCTGTACCGCGATCTGCTGGCGCCGATCGAGGCCGGCTGGAAGGGCGCCAAGTCGCTGATCGTGGTGCCGCATGGCGCGCTGGGGGCGTTGCCCTTGGGGTTGCTGGCGACCGGGCCGGCGCGCGCATCGGCGGGCGGGCCGCGCTTTGCGGACTATCGCGACGTGCCCTGGCTGATCCGCCAGGCGGCGGTCAGCCAAGTGCCCTCGCTGGCGGCGTTCATGACGCTGCGGCGGATTCCGGCCGGCGCGGCCGAGCGCGAGGCCTTCATCGGCTTCGGCGATCCGCTGTTCGGCGGCCGCGCGCCGGCCGAGGACGCCGGGCCAAGCACGCGCTTGGCGATGCGCGGGGTGCGGGTGGCGGCAATGGGAGCGATCGACAAGGTCGAGAGCGAGAGCAATCTGTTGTCGGCGCTGGTGCGGCTGCCCGACACCGCCGAGGAGCTGGTCGAGATCGCGCGCATCCTCGGGGCCGATCCGGCGCGCGACGTACATCTGGGCGCGGCCGCGAACAAGGCCGCCGTCGCCCGGCCCGAGACCGGGCGGCGCAAGGTGGTGGCCTTCGCCACCCACGGGCTGGTGCCGGGGGACATCGACGGGCTGACCGAGCCCGCGCTGGCGCTGACGCCGGCGGCGGCGGGGGGCAGCGGCGATGGCCTCTTGACCATGTCGCAGGTGGCGGAACTCAAGCTGGATGCGGATTGGGTGGTGCTGTCGGCCTGCAACACCGCGGCCGCGCAAGGCGCCGGGGCCGAGGCGGTGTCGGGGCTGGGCCGGGCCTTCTTCTATGCCGGGGCGCGCTCGCTTTTGGTCAGCAACTGGGCGGTCGAGTCCGGCGCGGCGCGGGCGCTGACCACCGCCCTGTTCCGCACCCATGCCGCCGACCAGACCCTGGAGCGGTCGGAATCGCTGCGCCGGGTGATGGTCGAGATGATCGACCGCGGTCTCGGCGGCGAGGGCAGCTACGCCCGCGCCCATCCCTTGTTCTGGGCGCCGTTCTCCCTAATCGGAGACCCGGCGCGGTAATTCAAGATCAGGCCCCCTCAACCCCCGAACACCGCCCGGTGCAGGATGCGGCCGGGGACGAGCGTGAAGGCGCCGGCGGCGATCAGGCCGCCGACGTAAAGCGAAAGCATGATGGTGGCGTGGCGGCGGCGATTGCCCTGGCGCGCGGCGTGGAGCGCGAAGGGCAGCACCGCCAGCACGCTCACCGCCAGGATATGGATCGGGCTCCATGCGCCCCAGACCTTGAGTTCGTGAATCCAGAACGCGGTCAGCGCGGTCACCGTCACCATGCCGGCCCAGGCCCAGCCGATCAGGCGATGCGAGCCGGTGCCCTTGACGCGCGCCAACTGCAGCGCCCCCAACAGCAGCGCGCCCGCCGCCGCCAGGGTGTGAAGCTGGATGGCGAACGAGGCGTTGAGCAGCGGCGCGAGCGACATGGTTGCGGGTCCCCGGGATCAGGCCTCGAGCCGCGCGGCATGGGCCCTGAGCTTGGCCTCGTCCACCGTCACGCCAAGACCCGGCCCCACGGGCACGGCGAGGTGGCCGTCCTGCGGCACCAGCATCGAGGTCAAAATGTCGTCCTCGAGGAACAGCGCCGGCCCGGCCAGATTGCAGGACAGATCGAGCCGCGGTAGGGCGGCGGCCAAGTGCAGGAAAGCGGCCGTGGCGAGCCCGAGTTCGCGCAGCGAGCCGACGCAGACTCCCATGCCAGCGGCCTGCGCCACCGTCGCCACCTCCAGCGCCGCCGACAGCCCGCCGCAGCGCGCCGGCTTGACCATCACCCCGCGCGCTGCCTCGGCCTTGGCCAGGCCGATGACGTCGGCGCCGCTCTGCGTACGCTCGTCGGCATAGATCGGGGTCGTGAGTTCGCGCACCAAGAGCCGCAAGGTGGCGTGATCTTCGGGCTCGACCGGCTGCTCGACCATGACCACGCCCAGGGCCTCGAATGCCCGCAAGGCCGCCAGCGCGTCGTCGCGCCCATAGGCGCGGTTGGGATCGATACGGATGCGGAAGCCGGGCCCGAGATCGCGGCGGATCAGTTCGATCGCGCGCCGATCGCGCGCCGCATCGAGGCCGACTTTGAACTTGAGATCGCCATAGCCCTGGCCCCGCAGCCAGGCGGCCTGTTCGGCCGCTTGCTCGGGGCCTTCCTTGATGCCGATGCTGGGACAGATCGGAATCCGCTCGCGTCGTCTCCCGCCGAGAAGCCGCCCCAAAGGCACGCCCTGAGTCCGCGCCGCCAGATCCAGCGCCGCCATCTCGACCGCCGAGCGCGCGAACGGCGCCTCGGGCGCGGCCGCCTCCAGCCGGTCGCGCAGCGCGGCCGGATTGGCGGCATCCTGACCCGCCACCGCGGGCGCCAGGCGCTGGCGGATGGCGCGATGCGCGCCGGAAGGAGTCTCGCCGTCATAGTAGCGCCCGACCTCGCCCCAGCCGACCGCGCCGTCGGCCGAGGTCAGCTTGACCACCAGGTTGATCTCGTCGGCCGGCGCGGTGGTGGCCTTGGCGATGGCCCAATTGCGATAGCGGGCGTTGTGCGGAATCGAAACCGCGAAGACCTCGAGCGCGGCGACGATCGCGCTTGCGGCCACGGCTCAACCGCGCTTGGGCCTGCCGTCGCGGCTGCGGGCGAGGATGTCGAGCGTCGCCACCTCCTCGAAACGCGGCCGCCGCGGCAGCTGGCCGAGATCGGCCATCAGCCCGATCTGCTCCTCCCAGCGCTCGACCGTCATGTCGCCCCAGCCGCCGCCGCGCGTGGCTTCGGTGAAGCTGTGCGAGAGCATGACCTCGGCGGCGCGGCGCTCGTCTTCGTAGACCGTGTTGGGCACCGCCGCGACCAGCAGCCGTACCGCCTCGTCCGGCCGTTCGAGCGCCTCGGTCCAGCCGCGGGCGGTGGCGCGGGCAAAGCGCGCCAGCATGTCGGCGCGGCTCTCCAGCACCTTGTGGGTAGCGTAATAGGCGTTGGCATAGAGCCGCACGCCCGCGTCCCACAGCGTGAAAGCGACGACGTTCGGTCCCAGCGCGCGGATGGCGGTGGTGTTGGTCAACCAGGAACTGACGACGTCGACCTGGCCGGTCACCAGCGGCGTCAGGTCGTTGCCGATGCGCACGATCTCGACTTCCTTTTCGTCGATGCCGTTCTTGGCCAGCACGCCGCGCAATTGGATCACCGAGGTGATGGTCAGGCCGACCTTCTTGCCGCGCAGTTCGGCGGCGTTGCGCGCCGGCTTGTCGGCACGCGAGAGAAAGACGAAGGGATGCTTCTGCAGGCCGACGGCGAAGGCCTTGATCGGAATGCCCTGGGCCGCGGCCAGCATCAGATTGGCGGTGCCCGAGATCGAGCCGATCTCGAACTTGCCCGAGGCGGTGATGCTGACGCCGTTGTTGGTCGGCCCGCCCGGCTGCAAGGTCAGATTGAGGCCCTCGGCGGCGTAATAGCCTTGGCGCTGGGCGACGATCTCGCCCAGCTGGTTGCCGCTGATCAGCCAGCTGAGCTGCAGGTTGACCGCCTCGGCCGCGCGCGCGATCGCCGGAAAGGCGAGGGCGCCGGCAGCGGCCGCGGCGGCACCCAGCACGCCGCGACGATCCGGACGGGATGGCAAAAGGCGGGCGGTCATGGCTGGACTCCTCCGCATCGGCTCGCGCGACAATAGCCCGCGTGCGGCGGCCGCGCCATCGTGCCGCCTGGCGAAACGCCGCGCCATGCGCCGCGCGCATGAAGCGATGACAGTTCGCATGTTGACACGGCGTTTCAAGCCATGCGGTGATGGTGCGGGACCGAGACCGGGAGGGGCGTGCGATGCGGAAACTGGTCAAGCTGGCTTTGGCGGCATGGATCGCGGCGGTCGCGGGGCCGGCGATGGCGCAGAAGACACTGACCATCGGCGTCGCCGGCTTTCCGGATTCGCTCAAGACCGGCTGGTCGTCCTTCACCGCGCTGACGCTGTCGATCCAGACCAACGACGTGCTGCTGTCCCGCTCCAACGAGGGCCAGCCGGTGCCCTCGCTGGCCGAGCGCTGGCAGGCGGTCGACGACCTGACCTGGCGCTTCTTCCTGCGCAAGGGCGTGACCTTCTCCGACGGCAAGCCGTTCACCGCCGCCGACGTCAAGTTCACCCTCGACTACGTGCTGGACCCCAACACCAAATACGGCACCGCCAGCCGCATCAACCAGATCCGCTCGGTGGCGGTGGTCGACGACCACACCGTCGAGATCAAGACCAAGGTGCCGTTCCCGACCCTGCTGATCGGCCTCACCAACATCGTCATCGAGCCCAAGCATTATCACGAGCAGGTCGGCGCCGAAGGCATGCTGCGGCGGCCGATGGGCACCGGGCCGTTCGTGTTCGAGCGCTGGCTGCCGGCCGATCGCTACGAGCTGCGCGCCAATCCCAACTATTGGGGCGGCAAGCCCAAGCTCGATCGCCTGGTGTTCCGGCAGATTCCCGAGGGCGCCACCCGCGTCGCCTCGCTGCTGGCGGGTGAGACCCACATCATCGAGGAGATCCCGGTCGACCTGGCGCCGCGGGTCAAGTCGAGCCGCAATGTCGAGCTGGCGGCGGTGGCGACCTCGGGCTCGTTCGTGCTGACCTTCGAGACCCGCAAGCCGCCCTTCGACAATCCCAAGCTGCGCCTGGCGGCCGATCTGGCGATCGACAAGGAGCTGATCAACCGCCAGATCCTGGATAGCACCGGCGAGGTGCTGGACAATTACGTCACCAAGACCACCTTCGGTTACAACCCGGCGGTCAAGCGCCGCAAGCACGATCCCGAGGCGGCCAAGCGGCTGGTGGCCGAGGCCGGCTATCCCAACGGCCTCAGCGCCCAGATCGTCACCCGCTCGGGCCGCTACGTCTCGGACGTCGAGATCACCAACGCCGTCGCCGGCATGCTGTCCAAGGTCGGCATCAATGCCAGCGTCAGCGTGGTCGAGGGCGGGGTCTATTCGCGCATGGCGGCGGCCAGCGACATGGGACCGATGCACGTCGTCGGCTGGTATTCGCTGGGCGACGCCGACTTCAACACCGTCTGGTTTGCCGACGTCGGCAAGCGCAACTTCTGGTCCCATCCCGAATACGAGAAGCTGTTCGTCGAGGCGCGCTCGACCGTCGACCAGGCCAAGCGGCTCAAGGCCTATCACCGCATGATGGAGATCATGCATCAGGAGAACCCGGCGGTGTTCCTGTTCGGCGTGCCGTCGATCTACGGCGTCTCCAAGCGCCTCAAGGGATTCACCGCGCCCTCGGACCGGGTGATGATCGTCGCCGGCGCCGACCTCAACTAGGAGAGCACGCATGCCCAAGACCAAGGCCGACGCCATGGGCGACATGGCCGGGCTGGAAAAGGCCGTGGCCAAGTCGGATTTCGACGCCGTCATCGCCGTCTCGCCCGAGAACGTGCGCTATGCCGGCGACGTTCACATCTCGACCCAGGTCTCGATCCGCGACCGGCTGGCCTTCATCGTCTGGCCCAAGGGCCGCGATCCGATCTTCCTGGTCTGCCTGATCGAGGCCGGCTATGTCCGGCGCGAAAGCTGGATCGGCGATGTCCGCACCTATCAGGAGTTCGTCAAGGAGCCGATCGAGGCCCTGGCCGAAATCCTGCGCGAACTCAAGGTCGATGGCGGCCATGTCGCGCTCGAGACCGAGTATCTCGGCGCCAAGTACTACGCCCATCTGGTCAAGCTCTGCCCCAAGCTCAAGCTCAGCCCGGCCGAGCCCTTGTTCGCGCGCGTGCGCATGTTCAAGACCCAGCGCGAAAAGGACACCATCGTCGGCGCCTTCCACGGCACCGAAAAGGCCTTCCTCTCGACCTATTCCAGCGTCCAGGTCGGCGAGACCGAAAAGCAGATCTCTATCCGCCTGGCCGACAACATCCTCTTGAACGGCGCCGAGATGGTGGCCTTCAACCATCTCAACTGCGGCCTCAACACCGGCTTTCCGCACATGGCGCCCTCGGACTACCGGGTGCAGAAGGGCGACATCGTCAAGGCCGATTCCGGCGGCTTTTTCCACGAGTACTATTCCAATGTCGGCCGCACCGCCAAGGTCGGCCAGCCGACCCAGGCCGAGAAGGATTCCTGGAAGCGGCTGCGCGAGGTCCATCACGCCATCATCGACATGTGCCGGCCGGGGGCGCTGGGCCGCGATCTGTTCGCCAAAGCCAAGGCGATGCAGGAGAAGGCCGGCTTCCAGTTCCCCTATTCGCACAACGGCCACGGCATCGGCCTCAACGTGCATGAGCGGCCGGTGATCAACCCGCACGAGGATATCCCCTACGAGGCCGGCATGATCACCACCGTCGAGACAAGGCACCGCGACGTCGGTCGGCTCGGGCTGCACATGGAAGACATCATCGAGATCACCGACAAGGGCCCGATCTGGCACGCCCGCTTCTTCCAGAACGAGGAGATCTTCGTCATCTGATCGGCCGGCGATGGGGCGCTATGTCCTCAGGCGGGTGACCCTGCTGCCGGTCACCTTCCTGATCCTGGCCTTCGTCATCTTCTGCATCCTGCGGCTGACCGCCGATCCGATCCTGCTTTATCTCGACATCGACGCCACGCCCGAGGCGGCGGCGGTGCTGCGCGCCGAGCTGCACTTGGACAAGCCGCTGGCGGTGCAGTTCCTCTATTTTCTGGCCGAGCTAGCGCGTGGCGATTTCGGCGTCTCGCATGTCTTCCACCAGCCGGCGCTGCCGCTGATCGGCCAGCGCCTCGGCCCGACGCTGATGCTGGTCGGCGCGGCGATGGCGATCGCGGTCGGCGGCGGAATCCTGCTCGGCATGCTGTGCGCGGTGCGGCGCGACCGGCCGACCGATTTCGTGATCTCGGCGCTGGCCGTGGTCGGTCAGTCGATGCCGAGTTTCTGGTTGGGGATCCTCCTGATCCAATTGTTCGCGCTCCATCTCGGCTGGCTGCCGACCTCGGGCATGGGCGGACCCGAGCATCTGGTGCTGCCGGCGCTGACGCTGGCGGCGATCCAGCTGCCCAATTTCGTGCTGGTGACGCGCACCGCCATGCTCGAGACCATGGGCGAGCAGTTCGTGGTCACGGCGCGGGCCAAGGGCCTCAGGACAAGGCGCGTGCTGTTCCGCCACGTCCTGCCCAACGCCGTGACGCCGGTGCTGACCCTGCTCGGGCTGCAGCTCGGGCTGTTGATCGGCGGCTCGATCGTCACCGAAAGCATCTTCGCCTGGCCGGGCGTCGGCCGGCTGATCATCTCCTCGATCTTCCAGCGCGACGTCAGCGTGGTGATCGCCGGCGTGTTCGTCATCAGCCTGGCGATCATGCTGTGCAACCTGGCGGTCGATCTGCTGCTCAGCGCGCTCGACCCGCGCATCCGGCGCGATTAGCGATGCGGCCGGGGCTGGGCTCGACCCTCAAGATCGCGCTCGGCGCGGGCATCGTGCTGGCTTGCGCGCTGATGGCGCTGCTGGCGCCGTGGCTGGCGCCGTTCGATCCCTACGATCAGGACCTGATGCTGCGGCTGCGGCCGCCGGTGTGGGAGGATCGCGGCGATTGGCGCCACCCGCTCGGCACCGACAATTACGGCCGCGACCTGCTGTCGCGGCTGATCTACGGCTCGCGGCTGTCGATCCTGGTCGGCTGCGCGGCGATGGCGGTCTCATTCGTGCTGGGTTCGGCGCTGGGGATGTGGGCGGGCTATCGCGGCGGCCGCAGCGAGCAGGTGATCATGCGCTTGGCCGACGCGCATCTGGCCTTTCCCGAGATCCTGCTGGCGGTGGTGGTGGTGGCCGCACTCGGCGGCAGCGCGCTCAACCTGATCGTGGTGCTGGGGGTATCGGGCTGGATGGTGTTCGCGCGCGTGGCCTATTCGCAGACCCGCTCGTTGCGCGAGCGGCCCTATGTCGAGGCGGCGCGGGCCTTCGGCGCCGGCGACGGCATCATCGTCTGGCAGCACATCTGGCCGCAGCTGGTGCCGGTGCTGACGGTGCTGGCGACGCTGCAGGTGGCGCGCATGATCCTGCAGGAGACCGCGCTCAGCTTTCTCGGCCTCGGCGTGCCGGCGCCGGCGGCGACCTGGGGCAACATCCTGGCCGAGGGGCGCGATCGGCTGCTGGTGGCGCCCTGGATCGCCAACCTGGCCGGGATCGCCATCATCCTGTTGGTGTGGGGCATCAACATGCTGGGCAACGGCTTGCGCGAGCGGCTCGACCCCAAGGCGCAGCCGATCGGGTGATTTCAGACCAGGTGGCAGGCGACCGCGTGCCCGGGCGCGAGCGTGCGCAAGATAGGGACTTCGCCGCGGCAGCGCGCCTCGGCGCGCGGACAGCGGGTATGAAAGCGACAGCCGGGCGGTGGTGCCGCGGCACTTGGCATTTCGCCGATGGCGGGCACCGCACCGCGCGCTCCGCCCGGGCGATGCGCCGGCACCGCCGCCAGCAGCGCCTGGGTGTAGGGGTGGCGCGGCGTGGCATAGAGCGCCGCCTTGTCGGCGCTTTCGACGATGCGGCCGAGATACATCACCGCCACCCGCCGCGCGACATGGCGCACCACGCGCAGGTCGTGCGACACGAACAGATAGGCCAGGCCCAGTTGCGCTTGCAAATCGACCAGCAAGTTGACGATTTGCGCCTGGACCGAGACGTCCAGCGCCGACACCGGCTCGTCCAGCACCAAGAGCCGCGGCTCGACCACCAGCGCGCGGGCGATGCCGATGCGCTGGCGCTGGCCGCCCGAGAACTGATGGGGATAGCGCCGGGCGTGGTCGGCGGCGAGGCCGACCCGCAACAGCGCCGCCACCGCGCGCTCGCGCCGCGGCCCACGCGGCGTGCCGAGATGCTGCAGCGGCTCGGCGACGATGTCGCCGACGGTCATGCGCGGATTGAACGAGCCGATCGGGTCCTGGAACACCATCTGAAAGCGGCGCCTCAGCGGCCGCAGCGCATCGGCATCGAGGCCGGCCAGATCGACGCCCTCGAAGCGGATGGCGCCGGCGCTGGGCTCGATCAGCCGTACCAGCAGCCGGCCGACGGTCGACTTGCCGCAGCCCGACTCGCCGACCAGGCCGAGGGTCTCGCCCGCGGCGAGATCGAAGTCGACGCCATCGACCGCGCGCACCAGCCCCTTGCCGCCGCGCAAGGGGAAATGCTTGGCAAGTCCCGCGACCGCAAGCAGACCCGCGTTCATGCTGCGGCTTTCAGGCAGGCGGCGGCGTGGCGGTCCGCCAGCATGCGCAGGGCCACGTCGCCGGCGCGGCACTCGGCGCCGGCACGCTCGCAGCGCGGCGCGAAGCGACAGCCGGCGGGCCAGGCGCCGGGATGGGGCACCGTGCCCTCGATCGCCGCCAGCCGTGCCACGTCGCGGTCGATCTCGGGCATCGAGCGCAACAGGCCCTGGGTATAGGGATGCAGCGGCGCCGCGAACAACCGCGCCACCGGCGCGTCCTCGACGATGCGGCCGGCGTACATCACGGCGATGCGATCGGCGAACTCGGCCACCACGCCGAGATCGTGCGTTATCAGCAGCACCGCCATGCCGAGATCGCGCCTGAGTTCGCGCAGCAGATCTAGGATCTGGGCCTGGATGGTGACGTCCAGCGCCGTGGTCGGCTCGTCGGCGATCAGAAGCCTGGGTTCGCAGGCCAAAGCGGCGGCGATCATCACCCTTTGGCGCATGCCGCCCGAAAGCTCGTGGGGATAGGATTCGAGCCGGGCCTGCGCATCGGCGATGCGCACGCGCTCGAGCAGCTCCTTGGCGCGGCCGCGCGCCGCCGACCAAGCGAGGCCGCGATGCTCGACCAGGGTCTCGGCGATCTGCGTCCCCACCGTCATCAGCGGATTGAGCGAGGTCATCGGCTCCTGGAAGATCATCGCCATGCGATCGCCCCGCAGACGCCGCAGGTCCTCGGCCGCGAGCGCGGTCAGCGCGCGGCCCTCGAAACGGATGGCGCCGGCGGCGATGCGGCCGATCGGCTCGGGCAGCAGCCCCATCACCGCCAGCGCGGTGACGCTTTTGCCGCTGCCGGATTCGCCGACCAGGCCCAGCACCTCGCCCGGTTCGAGCGCGAGCGAGACGCCGTCGACCGCCGCCACCGTTCCGGCCCGGGTCGCGAACGCGACCGTCAGCCCCTCGATCGACAGCAGCGGCGGGTTCATGATCTTCAGCCGCGATTGCGGATCAGGCGCCAGATTTTTTTCGAGGTCGCCGGCATGTCGACATGGTCGATGCCGAACGGCGCCAGCGCGTCGACCACGGCGTTGATCACCGCCGGCGGCGCCGCCACCGTGCCGGACTCGCCCGCGCCCTTGACCCCCAGCGCGTTGGTGCGGCAGGGCTGGCTGTGGTCGAGCGCGATCGAGAACGCCGGCAAGTCGTCGGCCCGCGGCATGACGTAGTCCATGAACGATCCGGTCAAGAGCTGGCCGCTTTCGGGGTCGTAGACCGCGCGCTCGAACAGCGCCTGGCCCGCGCCCTGGGCGATGCCGCCATGGATCTGGCCGTGGACGATCATCGGATTGATGGCGTTGCCGACATCGTCGCTGGTGACGTATCGCTCGAGCGTCACCTGGCCGGTGTCGCGGTCGATCTCGACCTCGCAGACATGGCAGCCATTGGGCCAGGACGGCCCGCCGACCTCGACCGTCCGGTCGATCCGGAACAGCCCGCCCGGCTGGCGGGCGGCAAGCTCGTAGAGGCCGAGGCCGCGATCGGTGCCGGCGATGCGGAAGCGGCCCTGGCGGTACTCGACATCGGCCAAGGCGGTCTCCAGCGCCTCGGCCGCCAGCGCCTTGCCGCGCTCGACCGTGGCCAGGGTCGCGGCCTGGACCGCGGTGCCGCCGACGAAGGCCGAGCGCGAACCCAGCGAGCCGAATCCCTGCACCAAATCGGTGTCGCCCTGGACGATGTCGACCGAGTCGAACGGCACTTCCAGCGCGGCGGCGACCAGCTGGGCATAGCTGGTGGCGAGGCCTTGCCCCATCGCCTGGGTGGCCGACAGCACGGTGACGCGGCCATTGCCGTTGACCAGCACCTCGACCTTCTCGCTGTGGGCGCGGGCGCCGGTCCATTCGATGTAGGTCGAAAGGCCGCGGCCGCGCAGCCTGCCTTTGGCTTCGGAGGCCTGGCGGCGGGCCTCGAAGCCGTCCCAGTCCGAGGCGATGCGGGCGCGCTCCAACATGCGGGCGAAATCGCCGCTGTCGTAGACCTGGCCCATGGCGCTGGTATAGGGCATGGCGGCGGCCGGCACGAAATTGCGCCGGCGGATGGCCAGCGGATCGAGGCCGAGATGCCGCGCCGCGCCGTCCATCAGCCGCTCGACGATGAAGATCGCCTCGGGCCGGCCGGCGCCGCGATAGGCCCCGGTCGATCCGGTGGCGGTCAGGATCGAGCGCACGCGCTGATGCACCGCCGGGATGGCGTAGACCCCGGTGGCGATCAGCGGCGACAGGCCCAGCGCCAGCACCGTGCCGCTGGCCGAAAGCACGCCGCCGACATTGACCAGCGAGTCGACCCGCAGCGCCAGCGCCTTGCCGTCCTTGTCCAGCGCCAGCGCGGCGCTGGTGGTGAGGTCGCGGCCATGGGTCGCGGCCAGGAATTCCTCGCCGCGCTCGGCCCGCCATTTGACCGGGCGCTCGAGGGCGCGGGCGGCGAAGGCGCAGAGCACGTCCTCGGGATAGACCCCCGACTTCATGCCGAAGCCGCCGCCGATGTCGTTGACCAGCACCCGGACCTTGGCCGCCGGCATCTTGAGCACGGCATCGGCCAGCACGGTGCGGGTCGCGGTCGGGTTCTGCACGCCGAGGTGAACCGTCAGGCGCCCGGTCTTGGAATCGTATTCGGCCAACGTGGCGCGGGGTTCGATCGCGTTGGGCACGACGCGCTGGTTGTGGATGTCGAGCCGGACGACATGGGCCGCGGCGGCGAACAGCGCATCGACCTTGGCCTTGTCGCCAAGCTGGATCTCGGCGCCGAGATTGTCGGGCGCCGCGGGATGGAGTTGGGGCGCGCCGGGTTGGGCCGCGGCCGCGGCCGAGGTGACGACCGGCAGCGGCGCGTAATCGACCAGGATGCGCTCGGCCGCGTCCTGGGCCTGGATGCGGCTTTCGGCCACCACCGCGGCCACCGCCTCGCCGGCGAAATGCACCGCATCGACCGCCAGCGCATGGCGCGGCGGCAGCGCCTGGTCCTTGCCGCCCGGG
Source organism: Alphaproteobacteria bacterium (assembly GCA_016869515.1). Classification (GTDB taxonomy): domain Bacteria; phylum Pseudomonadota; class Alphaproteobacteria; order VGDZ01; family VGDZ01; genus VGDZ01. The sequence continues at coordinate 36,039 of VGDZ01000020.1, forward strand.
CGCTTGAAGAAGGGCTGGGTCGGGATCGGCCCGACCCCGGCCGCGACCAGATCGGCGCCGGTATAGACCGCGACCACGCCCGGCGCGCGCTTGGCCTCGGCCGCATCGATCCGGACGATGCGGGCATGGGCATGGGGCGCGCGCAGCAGCACCAGATGCGCCTGGCCGGGAAGATTCAGATCGTCGCTGAAGCGGCCGGCGCCGGTCAGCAGGCGGAAGTCCTCGGAGCGCTTGGCCGGCTGGCCGGGGCCGAAGCGGGCGTCGTAGGTCGGGGCGGATCGAGTCATGCGTCGGTTATACCGGGCGGTCGCCCTTTTTCACCACCAGAGTCCGCGAATCCACCGCCGGCAGCATCTTGGCCGGATCGCGCGTCACCACCACGTCGATCACCAGCGGCCGGCTGTCGCCGCTCAGCGCCTGGGCGATGGCGGCGGGCAGGCGGTCGGGGTCCTCGACCCGCACGCCGCGGCAGCCGAAATCCTCGGCCAGGCGCGCATAGTCGAGTTCGACCAGGTCCGAGGACTGGTACTTGCCGCCGTACATCGAATGCTGCAGCGCCTTGACGTAGCCCGAGGCGGCGTTGTTGACCACCATCAGCGCGAAACCGGCGCCGATGCGGCGCGCGGTCTCCAGCTCGCCGATGGTCATGTTGAAGCCGCCGTCGCCGGTGATGCCGATCACCGGCCAGTCCGGCGCCGCCAGCTTGGCGCCGAGGCTGCCGGGCAGGCCGTAGCCGATCGAGGCGAAGCCGCGGTCGGGGACATAGGTGCGCCCGGCCTGCTTGGTGTCGTAGAGCAGCCCGGTCCAGTGCCCGGCGAAGCCGCCATCGGCCACCAGGATCGAGCGCGCCGGCAGCGCCCGGTTCAGCTCGTCGATCATCCGCGCCATGCCGATCGGCCGCTCGGCCGAGCGCAGCCGCGGCTCGGCCTCGGCCTTCCACTTGGCCATGCGCGCCGGGACCTCGGCGGCGTATTCGGCCCGCGCACTGGACTTGCCCAGCGCGGCGGCGAGATCTTCCAGTCCCAGCTTGGCGTCGCCCCACAGCGCGACCTCGGTCCGGCTGGTGCGGCCGATCTCCTCGGCGGCGATGTCGAGATGGATCAGCGGCACGCCCGCGGGCAGCAATTGGAAGCGCTTGGTGGCGATCTCGCCCAGCTTGCAGCCGACCGCGATCAGCAGGTCGCTGGAAGCGATCAGCTCGTTGGCGATGCGGGCATAGCGCCCGAACAGCCCGGCCGAGCGCGCGTGCGTGCAGGCGATGCCGCCCTTGCCGCTCATGGTGTGGGCGACCGGGATCGACTGCGCCTCGGCCAGCGCCGCCAGCGCGGCATAGCCTTGCGAGAGATGGATGCCGCCGCCGACCAACAGCAGCGGCCTTTTGGCGCGGGCGATCAGCCCGGCCGCGCGCTCGATCTCGGCGGCGTCGGGACGGATGCGCCGCGCCGGGATGCGGTCGGTGCCGGGATCGGTGCGGAACTCGTCGGGCTCGAAATCGAATTCGCCGTGACAAACGTCTTCGGGCACTTCCAGCACCACCGGCCCCGGCCGGCCCGAGGTGGCGACGGCGAAGGCGCGGCGGGTGAGTTCGGGAATCCGCCGCGTCGATTCGACCCGGATCAGTTCCTTGACCGCCGGCCGCAAGATCTCGGCCTGGCGCGCCTCCTGGGTCATGTTCTTGCCGGCGTGCTCGCGATTGGCGCCGCCGACGATCACCACCTGCGGCAGGCCGGCATTGAGGCTTTCGACCAGCGCCGTCACCAGATTGGTGGCGCCGGGTCCGAGCGTGGCATCGCACACCCCGGGCCGGTTCGAGACCCGGGCATAGGCGTCGGCGGCGAAGGCGCCGCAACGCTCGTCGTTGATCAGATGGTGCCGCAAGCCGAGCGCGCGCACCGCCTCGTAGAACGGCAGCAACTGGAACCCGCCCATGCCGAACATCGGCCCGATGCGATGCGCCAGCAGCATCTCGGCCAGCGCCTGGCCGCCGTTGAGGCGCCTGGGCGCGGCGTTGGGACGCGGACCCGAATTAGCTTGCGACATCGCCGATCACCCTGGTGCGGACCCGCAGCGCGTTGCCGGGAAGATAGGCCAAGGGCAGGTCCTCGACCTCGACCGTCTTGAGGCTGGCGCGCGCGGCGCCGGCGGCGACCGCGTTGTCCCGCGCGATCCTTTCGGCTTCCGCCAGCGCGGCGTCGCGCGCCAGGCCCTGGAACACCTGATCGGCCTCGCCCGAGACCTGGGCGATGGCGGCGCCGACGGCGTTGGCCACCGCGCCATGCGGCACGCGCAGGATTTCGGCCACGCCCTCGATGCGCTCGGGAATCAGGAAGGCGCCGCCGCCGACCGCCAGCAGCACGACCTCGCCGGCCTCGGTCTTGACCCGGTCGATGGCCTCTTCGAGCATGACCCGGGCGCGGTCCAGCGCGGCGCGGACGAAATCGGGCGCGAGCTGGGCGACCTTCGCCTTGTCGCCGAGATCGAGCCGGCCGGCGGCGACGGCGACATCGCTGGCGGTCAGCACATCGCCGCCGAAGATCAGCGCCTTGCGGGTCAATTCGTAGCCGACGCTGCGCGGGCCGATCGCAAGCGGCCGCTCGCTCACCAGGCTGCCGCCGCCGAGCCCGATCGACAGCAGATCGGGCATCCGGAACAGCGTGCGCACGCCGCCGACCTCGACCACGGCATTGGCCTCGCGCGGGAAGCCGTGGCGCAGCACGCCGACATCGGCGGTGGTGCCGCCGACATCGATCACCACGGCGTCGTCGCGGCGCGAAAGGAACGCCGCGCCGCGCATCGAATTGGTCGGGCCGGAGGCGAAGCTGTAGACCGGATAGGCCTGGGCCAGCGCCGCCCGCGCCACCGTGCCGTCGTTCTGGGTGATGTAAAGCGGCGCCTCGATGCCCGAGGCGGCGAGGGCTTCGGTGAAGCCCTTGACGGTGCGCGCCGCCAGGTCGGTCAGCGCGGCGTTCAGCAGCGCCGCGTTCTCGCGTTCGAGCAGGCCGATGCGGCCCAATTTATGCGACAAGGTGATCGGCACGCCGGGCAGGCGGGCGCGCAGGATCTCGGCGGCGCGTTCCTCGCCCGCCGGCACCAGCGGCGAGAACACGCCCGACACCGCCACCGCCTTGACGCCCTTGGCCTTGAAGTCGTCGGCGGCGCGCGCCACCGCCGCCTCGTCCAGCGGCATGATCGGACGGCCGTCGAACTCGTGCCCGCCCTCGACCATGTGCACCGCGCCCTCGACCAGCCGGGCGAGATCGGCCGGCCAGTCGCAGAAGGGCGGCAGGCTGGCGCTGGCCGGCAGGCCCAGGCGCAAGGCGCCGACCCTCGTCATGTCGCGACGCTGCACCACGGCGTTGGTGAAGTGAGTGGTGCCGATCATCACCGCATCGACCGGCCGGGCGCGGACGCGCGGATCGGCCATCAGCCCTTCCAGCGCGGCGACGATGCCCGAACCGACATCGGCCGTGGTCGCGGTCTTGAACCAGTGCACCACGCCGCGGTCCTCGACCAGGACCGCGTCGGTGTTGGTGCCGCCGACATCGATGCCGATGCGCCGCATGTCAGTTCCCGAACACCGAGACGAAATCGAGATCGTAGCCGAAGGCGCGCGGGCCGACATGCTGCAAGCCCTTGGGAGTCAGAAACACCTTGGGCGAGGGCAGGGCGATCGACGTCACCCGCTGGCCATAGCGCAGGGTCTCCGAGCCGATCGCCTCGCCCGACACGGTGTCCAGGACGCAGATCAGATCGGGCGTGCTGACCGCCGGCCGGCCGTCGATCCAGCCCACCGCCCATTCGTTCTGGAAGGCCAGTTCCAGCGTCCGGCCGCGATCGGAATCGAGGCCGGCGATGCGCGTCCGGCCGCGCAGGAAGCCTTCGGTGGTGCGGCGCTCGACGTCGCTGACCTTGCCCTTGAACAAGAGCTTGCCGCCGGCATGGTCGATCACCGCCGCCACCGGATCGACATGGGCGCGCCGCGCCGCCAGCACCGCCCGGCCGATGCCGATCGCCTGGGTGGTGGTGTAGGGGATGCCCCAGTCCTTGACCTCGCGGCCGGTGCGCGGCGCCTTGCAGGTGGCCGCGGTCGAGCCGGTCTCGGCGCAGATCTTGCGGCTGACCCGCTCCATCCATTTCCAGCTCGGGACCTGGTGCACGATCGATTCGACGCCGCGCGGATCGACCGTGGTCAGCGGATAGGGCCTGAGATCGCCGACCGCGAAGCTGGTCATCTGCGCCTCGGGATAGGCCCGGCCCATGCAGTCGGCATCGACCACCGGCAGGCCGGTATGCGCCGCCACCATCAAGGGCTGGATCGAATTCCCGCCGCCGATCTCGAGCGACATCACCGCATCGAAGCGGACCTTGCGGTATTCCTCCATCAGCGTCACGGCGCGGGCGGCGTTGCGGCTGTCGCTCAGCCGCTCCTGGCCGACCAGCGGCGCGCCCATGTTCGAGACCACCGCCACCCAGGCGTCGTCGGCCAGGGCCTCGGGCGGCATCAGCCGCACGGTCTTGCCCTCGGCATAGAGCCGGCGCATGTTGAGCAGGCCGAGATAGGGCGAGCCGCCGCCGCCGGTGCCCAGGATCCAGGCGCCGATCGCCAGCGCCTCGATGTCGTCGAGAGAAAGCGGTCGCATGATCGAACCGCGATCCTAACCGTCCGCGCCGCCGCCGCAACAGGGGCTTGTATCGGTGCGCGAACCCTGGCATAAGCCGCGCCCCATGATCGCGCGGCACGACCTCCGACGACGCTAAATCCGGTGCGGGCTTGAAAGTCCGCGCCGCCGCCGTCTTTTGTCCGCGAGTTCCCAATCGAAAGGTCGTGTCATGACGCCGATCCAGGCGCTCAAATCGCTGTTTGTCGCTTTTTCCGCCCGGGGCCAATGGTGGCAGCCGGCAAACCCCAGCCAGCCGGTCGAAGCACCGGTCGAATCCGGGGACCGGCTTCGATGGGCCTTATGACCGGCCGCCGGATCGGTCCGATCTTTGGCGCAGGCACTACGATCTGATGATTCGCTTTTAGTCCAGCGCCAGCCGCAATCCGGCGGCGGCGGCGAACGGCGCCAGCGCCAGCGCGAACAGGCTGACGCCGAGTTGCAAGAGAAGATGCGGTTGCGGATCGAGGCCCAGGCTGGCGGCCTCGACCGCGCCGGCGCCGAAGATCAGCGCCGGCACCGTCAGCGGCAGCACCAACAGCGACACCAGCGCGCCGCCCCGCCTTACGCCCACGGTCAGGGCGGCGCCGACCGCGCCGAACAGCGACAGCGCCGGCGTGCCGATCGCCAGCGACAGCGCCAGCACCGGCACGGCGGCGGCACCGAGATCGAACAACAGCGCGATCGCGGGCGAGGCGATCACCAGCGGCAGCGCCGCCGACAGCCAATGCGCCCCGGCCTTGGCCAGCACGGTCAGCTCCAGCGGCAGGGGCGCCAGCGCCAACTGGTCGAGCGTGCCGTCCTCGGCATCGGCCTGGAACATGCGGTCGAGGAACAGCAGCGCCGACAACAGCGCCGTCACCCACATCACCCCGGGCGCGATCCGCGCCAGCACGTCGCGCTCGGGACCGATGCCGAGCGGGAACAAGGCCGCCGTCACCAGGAAGAAGCCGACCGTCAGCAGGCTGGCCCCGCCCTGGCGCCAGGACAGCCGCAGATCGCGGGCCAGGATGGCGGCGAAGGCGTTCATGCCAGCCTGAGCGGTTTGGCGTCGGCGACGGTCAGATCGCCATGGCTGGCCAGCGCCAGCATGCCGCCGCGGGCGCGATGCTGGCCGATCAGCTCGGCCAGGCTTTGCACCGAGGCGGCGTCGAGCGACACCGCCGGCTCGTCCAACAACCAAAGCGGTGCCGAGGACAGCGCCAGCCGCGCCAAGGCGAGGCGCCGCCGCTGGCCCGCCGAGAGATAGCGCGCCGGCAGCGCCGCCAGATGGCCGAGCCCGAAGCGCTCCAGCGCGGCGGCAACCGCACCGCCGCCGAGCCGCGCCCAAAAGCCCAGATTCTCGGCCACGCTCTCGGCCGGCTTGACGGCGTCGAGATGGCCGATCAGCGCGACGCGGGCGCGATGGCTTTCGATGTCCTGCCAGATGTCGTCGCCCTGCCAGGCGATCCGGCCCGCCGCCGGACGCGTCAGCCCGGCCAAGAGCCGCAGCAGCGAGGACTTGCCGCTGCCGTTGCGGCCGCCGAGCGCCAGCGCCTCGCCCGGCCCAAGCGCGAAGCCGACGCCGCCGAACACGTCGCGCTCGCCTCGGCGGCAGGCGAGGGCCTCCACCGCAAGCGCCGGCGGCTGGCTCATGGGCACTCCTCGGTCGCGCGCCAAAGTGCGCGCAATGGAACTGGCGCGGCTAAGCGCGCGGGACGCAAACCAAGTATATAGAGCGTGGCGAGTGGGGGAGAACAAGATGATGCGGCGCGCCTTGGCGTTGAGCGTGTTGCTGGCCGGCCCGGCCCTGGCCCAGGGGCCGGCGGAATCGCCGCGGCAGATGGTGGCGGCGGCGCATCCGCTGGCGGTCGAGGCCGGGTTGGCGGCGCTGCGCGCGGGCGGCAGCGCGGTCGACGCCGCGGTGGCGGTGCAAGTGGCGCTGGGCTTGGCCGAGCCGCAATCCTCGGGCATCGGCGGCGGCGCCTTCATCGTCTATCACGACCGCGCCAGCGGCCGGACCTTGGCCTATGACGGCCGCGAGACCGCGCCGGCCGCGGTCACGCCGCGCCTGTTCCTCGACGCCGAAGGCCGGCCGATCTCCTTCCGCGCGGCGGTGGCCAGCGGCAAGTCGGTCGGCGTGCCGGGCGCGCTGCGAGTATTGGCTCTGGCGCACAAGGAGCACGGCAAGCTGCCCTGGCGCGATCTGATCCGGCCCACCGCCGCCAAGGCGCGCGAGGGATTCGCGATGGGGCCGCGGCTGCATCGCCTATTGGGCGAGTTCGCGCCGCTGGTCGGCCGGCCGGCGTTCAAGGGCCTCTATCAAGCCTCGGGCCGGCCGCTGCCGGTCGGCACGCTGCTGACCAATGCCGACTACGCTGCGACGCTGGAGGCCGTCGCCGGCGATGTCGAGGCGTTCTATCGCGGCCCGCTGGCCGAGGCCATCGTCGCCGCGGTGCAGGCCGATGGCGGCGCCATGACCGCTTCCGATCTGGCGGGCTATCGCGCCCTGCCGCGCGAGCCGGTGTGCGGACCCTATCGCGCCTATCGCATCTGTTCGATGCCGCCGCCGTCCTCGGGCGGGATCGCGGTGTTGCAGATGCTGGCGATGCTGGAGCGGTTCGATCTGCCGGCGCTGTCGGCCGATGCGCCGGCGGTGCGGCATGTCTTCGCCGAGGCGGGAAGACTGGCCTTCGCCGACCGCGACAAGTTCGTGGCCGATGCGGATTTCGTGCCGGTGCCGGTGGCCGGGCTGCTGGATCGCGCCTATCTGCGGACGCGCGCGGGGCTGATCGATCCGCTCAAGGCGCTGGGCACGGCGGCGCCGGGCGAGCCCGCCGGACGCCGCGCCGACCTGTTCGCGCCCTATCGCCAGGACGAGCGCGCCGGCACCAGCCATGTCTCGATCGTCGATGCCTCCGGCAATGCGCTGTCGATGACCACCACCATCGAAGGCCCGTTCGGCGCCGGCATCGTCGTCGGCGGTTTCTTGCTCAACAACCAGCTGACCGATTTTTCGTTCCGGCCCGAGATCGACGGCGCGGCGGTCGCCAACCGGGTCGAAGCCGGCAAGCGCCCGCGCTCGTCGATGGCGCCCAGCATCGTCTTCGATGCCAGGGGAGAGGTCGCGGCCATCGCCGGATCGGCCGGCGGCGCGCGCATCATCGGCTTCGTCGCCCAGACGCTGTCGGCCATGCTGGATCACGGCATGGACCCGCTGGCGGCGATGGCGCGGCCGCATGTCCAGAACCGCAACGGCCCGACCGAGGTCGAGCGCGGCACCGCCGCCGAGCGGCTGGCGGCGGATCTGCGCGCGCTGGGACATGCGGTGACGGCGCTGCCGATCGATTCCGGCCAAACCGCGATCCGCCGCCGGGGCGGGGTATGGCAAGGCGCGGCCGATCCCCGGCGCGAAGGCAGCGCCGGCGGAAACTGAGGACAGCATGAGCGACACGATCGAATATTTCTATGCCGCCCATTCGGCCTTCGCCTATTTGGGTTCGGCGCGGCTGATGGCGATCGCCGCCGCTTCGGGACGGAAGATCGCGCACAAGCCGATGGATCTGCGGCGGGTGGTGGCGGAATCGGGCGCGGTGCCGTTCGCCAAGCGCAGCCGCGCGCATATCGACTATTTCTTTGGGCGCGAGATCGATCGCTGGAGCGAGCAGCGCGAGGCGCCGTGGCTGGGGCGCATGCCGACGCATCACGCCAACGACATCGCGCTGCCCAACTGCTTCCTGATCGCGGCCGACGCCGCCGGCCAGGACGTCGATCGCCTGGCGCATGCGCTGCTGGCGGCGCATTGGCAGAAGGACGCCGACCTGGCCGACGCCGCCCAGCTTGCCGCCATCGCCCGCGGCATCGGCCTCGATCCGGCGCCGCTGCTGGCGGCGGCCACGACCGAGCCGATCCGCGCCATCTATCGCGCCAACACCGAGGAAGCGATTCGCCGCGCCGTGTTCGGTTCGCCGACCTATTTCGTCGACGGCGACATGTTCTACGGCCAGGACCGGCTGGAGATGGTCGAGCGCGCGCTGCGCCGGCCTTACGCCGGAACCTGGCCGCGGCGCTGAATCGAGTTATTTGCCGACGATCTGATCGCGCAGCGAGCCGGCCACGCTCAGCACCTCGTTCTTTTCGCGCATCGGCACGTTGAACTTGTCGAGCGTCGCCGCGAGGTGGCCGCCGGTGATGTCGAACTCGGCCAGGGTGACGTTCATGCCCTTGTGCGCGGTCGGCATGTCGCGGCCGGTGTATTGGCAGGGGCCGCCCGAGACCTGGCAGAGTTGGTCGACCAGATGGGCCTTGAACTTGGGGATGTCGGTCTTGGCGAAGTGCTTGTTGACGCGATCGTCCGCCGCCATGCGGGCGGTGAAGTCGTCGACCACCGCCACCAGCGCCGTCCGCCCGCCCAGCCGGTCGTAGAGCGAGCGCTCCTTGGGCTGCATCGCCATCATCTCGCAGCCGGCCAGGAGCAAGGGCGCCAAGGCCAGGGTCAAACCGATCGCACGTCCACGCATGGCTGTCCTCCCCATCGACGGGAGGCAAGCTAGCACGCGGCGCGGGAACGGTGCGTCGCGCTCACGACGATGTGACAAGGATCAGTTGCGACGCGTAGGCGCGGGCGCGGTGGGCTCGGTGCCGGCGGCGCCGGCAGGCGGCGCGACCTGCTCGGCCGCG
>VGDZ01000021.1 GCA_016869515.1 Alphaproteobacteria bacterium
TGATGCTGGTCGAGGACGAGACGCTGCCGTCGGTCTTGCCGTCTTGGTTGGAATCGACATCCAGCCAATTCGAGTTCGAGTAGTTGACGCTCACGCCGCCGCTGCCGCCGCCGCCATGGTGATGGTGATGGTGACCGTGGCCGCGGCCCACGCGACCACGACCGTCGTCGCCGTCGTCGTCGCGATCGCCGCCGCCATGGCGCTTGCTGAAGGGCACGGGGCCGCCGTCGCTCGGCAGATTGCCGCGCCCGACATTCTGTCGCTTGCCGGCCTGCGTCGCGGGCTTGCCCGGTTCCGGAGTCGCCGCGTTCTCGTTGGCGCGCTCCTCGTTCTGGCGCTTGCCGGCCTGGGTCGCGGGCTTGCCCGGCGCGGGATTGGCGGCGTTGCTTTCGTCGCTACCCTTGGCCTTGCTGGCGCCGCCCTTCGAGGCCTCGACTTCCGCCGCGACCGCGGCCGCGCGCGTCGCCGGGTTGCGAAAATCGACCGCGGTCGCTTCGCGCTTGCCGTTGCCGGCGGCGGTCGCGCCCTTGGTCTCTTCGGCCTTTTCAGCCTTGTCCTGGTCTTTGCCGCGATTGCCGATGGCCGAGACTTCGCTGCCGCGCTGAGCCACTGCTGCCAGCGCCGTCAACGCCGAGCCCTGACCTGACAATGCGCCGATCGATCCGATCTTCATGTGCTCACCGTTCTGGTTGCTCCGCCGCGCATTGTGCGCGGCGGAAATTTGCGCTTTAACCTTCCTTTAATATAGCTCCGGCAAGGGGGGTCAGCAATGCACTCAAAATACGTATTATTACCTCTATAAAACTACGTATATTGACTTATTTCGAGACCATGCCGATGCCATCGCCAATTCTGACCCGATACGAAACCCATTATGGCGCGCGGCTGGTGCGCTGCTATGTCGAACGGCCTAGCCATATCGACGCCATGTTCCAAGCGGCCGTGGCACGCGCGCCCCAGCGTGCGGCCGTGATCGAAGACGACGGCCAAGTCATCGCCTACGCGCCGTTCGCCCGTCAGGTCGACGCCATCGCCGGAAATCTTGCCGCCGCCGGACTCGGGTCCGGCGATCGCATCGCCATCGTCCTCGGCAATCGCGCCGCCTTTCTGCAGCTGGTCTTGGCGTGCTGCCGGCTGGGCGCGATCGCGGTGCCGATCGGCACGCGGCAGCGCAAGCCGGAACTCGCCTTCATGCTCGCCCAATGCGGCGCCAAGATGTTGGCGATCGAGGCCAGCCTGGCAGCGGAAATCCCCGATGCCCAGGACGTGCCGCGGTTGGAACGGATCTATGCCGTCGCCGGCGCGATCGCCGGTGGCCGGGCTTTCGAGGACTTGCTGGCGCTGCCGCCCGCACCGCCCCCGCCCTGTCCGGTGCGCGAGGACGACACCGCCTTCATTCTCTACACCTCGGGCACGACCGGTCGGCCGAAAGGCGCGATGCTGAGCCATTTCGGCGTTATCCAATCCTGCATCCACTTCGAGACCATCTACGATTTGCGCGATGGCGATCGCACGATCCTGGCGGTGCCGGCCTCGCATGTCACCGGTCTGGTGGCGGTGTTGTTGTCGCTGGTGCGCATCGCCGGCACCACTGCCCTGATGCTCGAATTCAAGGCCAAGGATTTCCTGGCCCGCGCCGAAACCACCGCCATGACCTACGGCATCTTGGTGCCGGCGATGTACAATCTCTGCCTGTTGCAGCCCGATCTGGCGCGCTATCGCCTGGGCCAGTGGCGCATCGGCGCCTTCGGTGGCGCGCCCATGCCCGAAAGCACCATCACCGCCTTCGGCGCCGCGTTTCCGAACCTGATCTTGTGCAATTCCTACGGCGCCACCGAGACCACCTCGCCGACCTCGCTGATGCCCTTGGGCATGGGGCCGACGCATCTCGATACGGTCGGCAAAGTGGTGACCTGCGGCGAGGTCCGGATCATGGACGAGGCGGGGCGCGAACTGGCGCCGGGCGCCCCCGGCGAGATCTGGATCGCGGGGCCGATGGTGGTGGCGGGCTATTGGGACAATCCCGCAGCCAACGCCGCCAACTTCGTCGCCGGGTTCTGGAAGTCGGGCGATATCGGCTCGCTCGACGGCGAGGGCTATTTGCGCGTGCTCGACCGCCGCAAGGACATGATCAACCGCGCCGGATTCAAGGTCTATTCGGTCGAGGTCGAGAACGTGCTGGCGCAGCATCCGGCGGTGATCGAAAGCGCGGTCATCGGCCACCCCGATGCGGTGCTGGGCGAACGCGTACAGGCGGTGGTGGTGGCGCATCCCGGCAGCTTCGATGCGGCGGCGCTGCGCGCTTTTTGCGCTCAGCGCCTGGCCGACTACAAAGTTCCGGAACTGATCGCGCCGCTCGATCGGCCCTTGCCGCGCAACGCCAACGGCAAGGTGGCGAAGAACGAACTCAGGCGGCTGCTGGCGGATGGGAGCTGAGCGCGCCGCGCAGTCACCGGAAGCGCCGCAAGGCCATCGCCGCCCGCACCCGCCGCTCGGCCAGGGCGAGCGCGGCGCTCCGCGGCGGTTCGCCCGAACGGGCGGATTCCGCCAATACCGACGCGGTGTTGGCGGCGATCTTGTCGACGATGGCGGAGCGCGCCTGGGCCTCGCTGCCGCCGCGATACTCGACCGCGGCGCAGATCACGCCGCCGGCATTGGCGATGAAATCGGGCAGCACCACGACGCCGCCGGCGTGGAGCGCGCGCTCGGCCGCGTCGTCGAGCGGAATGTTGGCGCCCTCGGCCACCAGCCGCGCCTTCAGCCGGCCGACATTGTCGGTGCGGATCACGTCCGGCCGCGCCGCCGGAATCCAGATCTCGCACGCCACGTCGATCACGGCATCGCGCTCGCGCTTGTCGCCGCGATCGTGATCTGACAAAGGCCGTCCCGCCGCCTTGAGCGCGATCAGCGCCGCGACGTCGAGCCCGTCCGGATCGACCAGCGTCCCTCGGCTGTCGCTGGCCGCGACCAGCACCGCGCCGCGCTCGGCTAGGAAACGCGCGGCATGCTTGCCGACCGCGCCGAAGCCCTGCACCGCCACCCGCGCCCCCTTGATTGCGATCCCGGCCGTACGTTGCGCCGCCTCGATCGCCGCCACCAGCCCGAGTCCGGTGGCGCCGATGACGTCGAGCGGGATGCCGCCCAACTCGCGCGGCAGGCCGACCGCGCGCCCGATCTCGTCCTTGACCCAGGCCATGCAGCCCTCGTCGGTGCCCATGTCGGGGCCGGGGATGTAGTCGCCGAGATCGCGGATCGAATCGGCGAAGGCGCGCACCAGCTGCTCCTTGCGCGCGGGCGCCATCGTCGGATCGGCCACGATCACCGACTTGCCGCCGCCATGGGCCAGATCGGCGGCGGCGTTCTTCAGCGTCATCGCCCGCGCCAAGCGCCGCGCCTCCTCGAGACCGGCGTCGGGCGCCATGCGCACGCCGCCGATGGCGGGGCCGCGGGCGGTGTTGTCGATCACGACGAAGGCCTCCAGCCCGACCCCCGGGCGGCGGATGTGCACGCTGCGATAGGGTCCGAGATCGTCGCTCATCGCCGCTCTCAGCGCGCGCGTTCGAGATCGGTCAAGGCGGCGGAGAGGAAACGCGCCGCCTCGCCGCCCGAGACGACGCGATGATCGAAGGTCAGCGACAGCGGCAGGACGCGGCGCACCGCCGCCGCGCCTTCCCTGGCCCGGACCTCCTCCCGCGTCCGCCCCGCGCCCAGGATCGCCACCTGCGGCGGCACGATCGACAGCGCGGCATAGCGCCCCGCCATCATGCCGAAATTGGACAAGGTCAGGGTCGGATCGCGCAGCTCGGCCAGCGGCACCTTGCGCGCGCGCACGTCGGCGATCAGCCGGTCCAGTCCGCGCCGCAGATCGGCCGCGTCGCGCCGACCGACATCGCGCATCACCGGCACGATCAGCCCGTCCTCGGTATCGACCGCGATGCCGAGATCGAGCTTCTGGTGCAGCCGCCGCTCCTGGCGGGCGGAATCGTACCAGACATTGAGCGCCGGCGAGGCCGCGACCGCAGCGGCGACGGCGCGGATCAGGCGCACGGTGACGTCCTCGGTCGCCGCCCAGTCGCCGATGTCGGCGTCCTCCAGCACCGTCGCCGGCACCACCTCGTCGCCGCTGCGGCGCATATTGGCGGCCATCGCCCGCCGCACGCCGGCCAGCGGCTCGGCCATGGGCCGCGCCTGGGTTATCGGCTTCGGCCGCGGCGCGGCCGGCGGCGCGGTCGGCAATTCCCCCACCACCGCGCCCGCGTCCCGCCCTTCGCCTTCGGCGAATTCGACCAGCGCCGCGCCGACCTTCAACCGCACGCCGCGCTCGGCATGCAGCTTTGCGATGCGGCCCGAGCGCGGCGAGGGAATCTCGACCACCGCCTTGTCGGTCTCGACCGAGACCAAGGGCTGATCGGCCACGACATGATCGCCGGCGGCGACGTGCCAAGCCACGATCTCGGCCTCGGCCAGGCCTTCGCCCAGATCGGGCAGCGCGAACAGCGCGCTCATGCCCGCCCCATCGCCCGTCGCGCCGCCGCCAAAAGGCGCGTCTCGCTCGGCAGGCAATGCGCCTCGAGCCGCGGATAGGGCAGCACCGCGTCGTAGGCCGCGACCCGCTCGATCGGGGCCGCCAGCCGGTCCAGCACCCGCTCGGCCAGGCGCGCGGCGATCTCGGCGCCGACCCCGCCGCTGCGCGCGGCTTCCTGCGCGATCACGCAGCGCCCGGTGCGCGCCACCGATTCGATCAGCGTCGCGGTGTCGAGCGGCTTGAGCCAAGCCATGTCGACGACTTCGGCCGAAATCCCTTCTTCCGCCAGCCGCTCGGCCGCGGCCAAGGCCATCGGCACCACCCCGCCCCACGCCACCAGTGTCAGATCCTCGCCTGGCCGCAGGACAAAAGCGCGATCGAGCGGCGCCGCCTTGCCGTCATCGGCCACGTCCTCGCTGCCGGCGCGATAGAGCCGCGTCGGCTCCAGGAACACCACCGGATCGGGATCGCGGATCGCCGCCAGCAGCAAGCGATAGGCCCGCTCGGGCGAGGACGGCAGCGCGACCCGCAGGCCCGGGACATGCGCAAACAGCGCCTCGGGGGATTCCGAATGCAGTTCGGCGGCGCGGATGCCGCCGCCATTGGGCGCGCGCAGCACCATCGGGCAGGTCAGTCGTCCGCGGGTACGATTGCGCATGCGCGCGGCGTGGCTGATCATCTGATCGAGCGCCGGATAGATGAAACCGCTGAACTGAATCTCGGCCACCGGCCGGAAGCCCTGCGCCGCCAAGCCGACGGCGACTCCGGCGATGGCGGCTTCGGCCAAGGGCGTGTCGAAGACGCGGTCGGCGCCGAAGCGATCGAGCAGGCCCTCGGTGGCACGGAACACGCCGCCGTCGCGGCCGACGTCTTCGCCCAACACCACGACCTGCGGGTCCTCGGCCATGGCGCGCGCCAGCGCCATGTTTATGGCCTGGACCATGGTCACGGCCGCCATGTCAGGCATCCTCGGGACGGAACGCCGCACGCTGTTCGGCCAGTTCGGCCGGCAGGTTGGCATAGGTGTAGTCGAACAGCGTCACCGGCGGTTGCGCGGGCGTCGCGGCATAGCGCTCGACCGCGCGTTCGATGGCGGCGGCGTGCTCGGCCAGCATGCCTTCTTCCTGCGCCTTGCCCCATGCCCCAAGATCGACCAGGCGGCGGCGAGTCCGCGCTATCGGATCCTGTGCCCATTGCCGGCTGACCTCGGCGTCGTCGCGATAGCGCCGGGCGTCGTCGGCGGTGGTGTGATCGCCCATGCGATAGGTCAGCGCCTCGATCAGGCTTGGCCCCTGCCCGTCGCGGGCGCGCGCCAATGCCCGCGCCGCGGTCTCCACCACCAGCTCGACATCGTTGCCGTCGATGCGCTCGCCCGGCATGCCGGCGGCGTCGGCCTTGCGCGCCAAGGTCTCGGCCGCGGTCTGGCGCTCGACCGGGGTCGAGATCGCCCAGCGATTGTTGCAGACCACGAACACCGCCGGCAGCCGCCACACCCCCGCGATATTGAGCGCCTCGGCGACATCGCCCTTCGAGGTCGCGCCGTCGCCGAACAGGCACACCGCGACCCGCGGCTCGCGCCGCAGCTTGAACGCCAGCGCCACGCCGGCCGCATGCGGCGCGTGGGTACCGACCGGAACGCTGACGGGAAAATCCTGGCGCGGGCCGGCGAAATCGCTGCCGCGCTCGTCGCCGCCCCAGTAGAGCAGCGATTCCGCCATGTCGACGCCGCGCCACAGCATCGCCCCATGGTCGCGAAAACTGGGCAAGAGCACGTCTTCCGGCCGCATTGCCGCCGCCACCCCGACCGAAACCGCCTCTTGGCCCAACGAGGAAGCAAACGTGCCCAGCCGGCCGGTACGCTGCAACGCGATCGCCTTGGCATCGAAGGCGCGCGTCAGGCACATCGCCCGATAGAGACCGATCAGCGCGTCGGTCGACTGAGCCACGGTCCGCCCCCAGCCCGTTTACGCCGGCTCTTCGGATTCGAAATCCGGATCGGCCATCAATATGTCGTAGACCGCCGCCGCTCGGCCGACCAAGGCCCGCCGCTCCTCCGGCAACCCGCTGACCATGCCCGAAGCGCGCCGCACCGCCCATTCGACCTCGGCTTGATTTGCTCCGGTATCGACGATCGCTTGCAAAGTCGCGGCATCGAGGTCCCCCACCAAGGGAACCAACTCGCTCATCGTCAGCGTCTTGAAAGCGGCGGATTGCTTGGTCATGACACCACCCTCGGGATGCCGATGGTGATTGCAAAATGGTGAAGCTTGACCGTGCCTGCCTTGATTTGCATCAAGACGTACTAGCCGTCGCTCAATCCTCAAGGCATAGTAAAATGCGAATAGCGATCGAACCCGTTCGGTGCCGCGGCGTTCGATGCTGTGACGGATGGATTGCCGCAGTGTTTCATCGGCCAATGCCCGATATGACGCCGCCACTCGCCTGGGGTCGGATTTGACCGGCGCCGGAACTACTCCGGGCCTGAGCATCGGCGGGCGAGTCGCCATCGGTTTCGCGATCGTGCTGGCATTGCTGGCGGGCGTCGGTGCGACCGGATTTTGGGGCATGGATCGGGCCCGCGGCTCGATCTCCGATCTTGGCCGCTGGGGCCGAGAGACCATTCGCCTGATCGAACTCAACGGCTCGTTCGACGCCTTGCGGCGCAACGTCGTGATCTATCTGCGCGACGACGCCGAGGGCGTGCTGCCGCGCGTGGCCGAACTGCGCGACCGGATCGGCGAGTCGCTGCGCGGCATCGCCCGCGACACGACCGATCCCGAACTGCGCCGCTCGCTGACGGCGATCGGGGCCGATCTGGCCAATCTCGAAGCCAACCTGGACGTCCTGGTCGCCAAGCGCGGGACGCGCAGCCGGCTGATCGAGGCGGCATTGTCCGCCGTCGACGAGCCGCTGCGGGCTGGACTCGATCAAGCGATCGATCGCGCCATGGCCGACGGCAATTTCACGCTTGCCGCTCATCTCAGCGCGATCGAGACCCTGGCGCTGCGGCTTCGCATCGTCGCCGGGCGCGACCTAACCGGCGCTGAAATCCGGCCCTCCCAGGATATCCAGGCCGCGATCGAAGGGATGCGCGACGCCATCCGGCGCACGCGCGGACTCGATTCGGCGCGACCCTTGACCGCGCTGTTGCGCGGCGTCGATGATCAGCTAGGGACCTTCGAATTCGGCTTTCGCGGCGCCATGTCAAGTCAGGCCGAGGTTGTTCTGCTCGACCGCGACATCTATCGGCCGCTGGCCGAACGCATCGGCAGCGGCCTGACTGCCATCCGCGACGGCCGCATCAAGGGCTTCGATCTCCTGGGCGATAACAGTCGCCATCGGATCGGCCGCGCCACATTCGTCTCGGCCGGCTTGGGTCTGGCCGGGCTGATCGCCGGCCTGGTATTGGCCTGGCGCATCGGCCGTTCGATCGCGACGCCGGTGCGCGACATGACCGCGGCAATGCGCCGCCTCGCCGGCGGCGATCACGGCATCGAGATCCCGGCCCGCGAGCGGCGCGACGAGCTGGGCGCCATGGCCGAGGCGGTGCAAGTCTTCAAGACCAATGCCACCGACATGCGCCGATTGATGAACGAGCAGGCGCGCCTGGCATCGATCGTCGAAACCTCGGACGACGCCATCGTCTCGAAATCGCTCGACGGCACCATCGTCACCTGGAATGCGGGCGCCGAGCGGTTGTTCGGCTATGCCGCGGCCGAGATGGTCGGCAAGTCGATGACGCTGCTGACTCCGTCGGATCGCGCCGAGACCGAATGGCGCGTCCTGGTGCGCGCGACCAGCGGCGAGACAAGCGGCAATTACGAGACCGTTCGCCTGCGCAAGGGCGGATCGCCGATCGCTGTCCAGGTGGCGGTCTCGCCGATCAAGGACGCAGGCGGCTGGGTGATCGGGGTCTCGGATATCGCCCGCGACGTCTCGCGCCTGAAGCAGACCGAACAGGAACTGCGCGACCGCGAGGCCCGCATCGGCGCCGTCCTCAGGACCGCCATCGACGGCATCGTCACCATCGACCAGAGCGGCATTGTCGAGACCTTCAATCCGGCGGCAGAGCGCATCTTCGGGTATGCCGCGGCCGAGGTCGTCGGCCGCAACGTCAAGATGCTGATGCCCGATCCCTACACCAGCGAGCACGATCGCTACATCGAGAACTTTCGCAACAGCGGCAAGGCCCGCATCATCGGCATCGGCCGCGAGGTGGTCGGCCGCCGCAAGGACGGCTCCACATTCCCGCTCGATCTCGGCGTCGGCGAGATGCGGATAAGCGACTCGGTCATGTTCACCGGCATCGTGCGCGACATCACCGAACGCAAGCAAGCCGAACGCGCCAAGGCCGAATTCGTCTCCACCGTCAGCCACGAACTGCGCACGCCCTTGACCTCGATCAAGGGCTCGTTGGGCCTGGTCCGGTCGGGCGTGGTAGGCGCCCTGCCCGAAAAGCTGACGCGCATGATTGAGATCGCGCACAACAACAGCGACCGCCTGATGCGCTTGATCAACGACATCCTCGACATCGAGAAGATCGCCGCCGGCAAGATGGAATTCCACATGCGGCCGATCGAACTGAGCGAGTTCGTCGAGCACGCGATCGAGGCCAACCGCGCCTACGGCTCCGGTCGCAGCATCGTCCTCAGCCTGACCGAAACCGTGCCCGGCGCCTGGATCGAGGGCGATCAGGACCGGCTGATGCAGGTGCTGGCCAACCTGCTGTCCAATGCCGCCAAGTTCTCTCCTGACCGGGGTACGGTCGAGGTGGCGGTTCGCCGCCACGGCGCCTTTCATCGCATCCTGGTGACCGATCACGGACCCGGCATTCCCGAGGAATTCTGCAGCCGCATCTTCCAACGCTTCGCCCAGGCGGATTCCTCGGACACGCGCAAGATGGGCGGCAGCGGTCTCGGTCTCAGCATCGCCCGTGCCATCGTCGAACGCCATGGCGGCGCGGTCGGATTCGAGACCCGTCTCGGCAAGGGCTCGACCTTCCACATCGATCTGCCGGCCCGCGCCGTTCCGTCCCCTGACACGTCCAAGGCGCCGGCAGCGCCGCTGACGGGACCGCGCGTGCTGGTGGTCGAGGACGATCGCGACATCGCGACGCTGCTGAAGATGATGCTGGAGACCGACGGGCTGAGCGCGGATATCGCGGCGACTGCGGCCGAAGCCAAGCAGCGGCTGCGCGATGCGACTTACGCCGCCATGACCCTGGACCTGATGCTGCCGGACCAGGACGGCATCGCGCTGATGCGCGAATTGCGGGAGGCTCCGGCGACGCGCGACCTGCCGATCGTCGTGGTGTCGGCCAAGGCCGAGGATGGCGCCAAGCGGGTCGCCACCGGCGAGGCGATGGGCGTAATCGACTGGATGCCGAAACCGATCGACCAGGCCCGGTTGTCGGCGGGCGTGCGGAAGGCGCTGTCCGGCGGAGGGGGCCGCAAGCCGGTCATGCTGCATGTCGAGGACGACGACGACATCTGCAGCATCGTCGCCACGCAGGTCGGCGAGTTGGCGACGGTGGTGCCGGCTCGCACGGTGGCCGAGGCGCGCCGGTTGCTGTCCGAGCGCCGCTACGATCTGGTGTTGCTCGATCTCATGCTGCCCGACGGCTACGGCGAGGACCTGCTGCCGATCCTGGCCACGCCGATCCACAAGGGCACGCCGGTGATCGTGTTCTCGGTGCGCGAGACCCGGCCCGATCTTGCCGCCAGCATCGAGACCATCCTGACCAAGGCGCGGACCAGCAACGAGACCTTGCTGGCCTCGATCCGCTCGGCCATCGCCGGCCGCGGCAAGCCGGGCTGAGGTCCGGGCTTCAGGTCCCGACGCGCAATGGCGCGCGCAAGCGGCGCAAGGCGGCGATCACGCTTTGCGCGGTGATGCGTCCGGTCTTGGGATTCTCGGACGGAATGTTGGCGATCTCGAGGCTGAACCAGGCGCTGTCGCTGTCGACGACGATGGCGTGGCGGTTGCGGTCGATGCCGGGATCGGCCCAGATCTCGATGGTGGTGCGGTCGGGGCCGATGCCGGCCAGGCTGAGCGCAGCGGCGACGTTGACGTTGGCGGGAAAGCCGCGCACCGCCTCGCGCGCCGGGCCTTCGTAGATCTTGCGCGCGGTGTTGAGGCCATCGAGCGAAATGCCCTTTTCGACCAGATAGGGCGCGCCGGCCAGTCCCTTGGGCGGCTTGCGCGTCACCATGCGGACGGAATGGATCTTGCCCTCGGCGGCGGCGGCGACGGCATCGAGCCCCAGCAGCGCCCCGGTCGGAACGACGATCCGCCCGCCGCTCTGGCGCGCCAGATCGATCAGGTCGTCGCGGCCGAGCAGCGCGCCGGCGCTGACCGCCATCAGCATCCGACCCGCCGCCAGCGTCGGCCGCGCCACCGCATCGAACGCCGCAGCCGGCAAAGCCTCGACCACCAGATCGGCTTGCTCCGCCAACCGCTCGAGCGGAAGGATCGGCACATCGGCGCCGAGTTCGCGCAGGCTGGCCTCGGTCTTGGCGCGATCGCGCCCGGCTACCGCCGTCAGCACAAGGCCGGGCAGCCCGGCCACCAGGTGCCGGACCACGGCTTTGCCGATCGCGCCCAGCCCGGCGACGGCGACGCGCAGCGGCCGAGCGGAAGGGTCGGTCATGGGCGTGCTCCCGGCGGCAGCATGAAATCGAAATCGCAGCCCAGATCGGCCTGGGTCACGGTCTGGTGATAGAGACGGGCATAGCCGCGCTCGGGCACGGCGGCCGCGCGCAAGGCCTTGCCGCGGCGTTCGAGCTCGGCCTTTTCGACCAACAGCTCGATCCGGCGCGCCGGAACGTCAAGGTCAATGCGGTCCCCGGACCGCACCAGAGCCAAGGGACCGCCGATCGCGGCTTCGGGCGCGATGTGCAGGACGATGGTGCCGAAGGCAGTGCCGCTCATGCGCGCATCCGAAATCCGCACCATGTCCTTGACGCCCCGGCGCGCCAGCTTGCGTGGAATCGGCAGATAGCCGGCCTCGGGCATGCCCGGCGCACCCTTGGGTCCGGCGTTGCGCAAGACCAGGATATCGCCGGCGGCGACGTCGAGATCGTCGAGATCGATCCGCCGCGCCAGGTCCTCGACCGAGTCGAACGCCACCGCCCGCCCCGTATGGCGCAGCAATGCGGGCGTGGCGGCGGCGTGCTTGATCACCGCGCCGTCGGGGGCGAGATTGCCGCGCAGCACCGCGATCGAGCCCTCGGGCTTGATCGGCTGGGCGCGCGGGCGGATCGCGTCCTGGCCGCGCACGCGTTCGCAGCCATCGGCGATGTCGCCCAGCGTGCCGCCGGCGACGCTGGGCGCGGCACGATCGATCGCCGACCCCAGCTCGGCCAGCAATCGCGGCATGCCGCCGGCGTGGTGGAAATGCTCCATGTAATGCGCGCCCGAGGGCTTGAGATCCACCAGCACCGGGACATCCCGCCCGATTCGGTCGAACTCCTCCAAGGCCAGCGGGATGCCGGCGCGGCGGGCGATGGCGCATAGATGAATCACGCCGTTGGTCGAGCCGCCGATCGCCTGCAGGACCGCGATCGCATTGCGCAGGGATGCGGGCGTGACCAACTCGCTCGGGCGCGGCCCGCCGGTCTTGGCGATTTCGGCCGCACGCTTGCCGCTGGCCTCGGCCAGGCGCACGCGCTCGGCATGCGGCGCGGGAATGCTTGCCGCCATCGGCAAAGCCAGGCCCAAGGCCTCGGCGATGCAGGCCATGGTGCTGGCGGTGCCCATCACCATGCAGGTGCCGACCGAGGGCGCCAAGCGCCCGCTGACGGTCTCGATCTCGGCGGCGTCGATCGTACCGGCGCGGTGCGCCGCCCATAGCCGCCTGCAGTCGGTGCACGCCCCCAGCACCTCGCCTTGGTGGTGGCCGACCACCATCGGCCCGACCGGCACCACCACCGTCGGCAGATCGACGCTGATCGCGGCCATGATCTGCGCCGGTAGGGTCTTGTCGCAGCCGCCGATCGCGACCACCGCGTCCATCGGCTGGGCGCGGATCATCTCCTCGGTGTCGATCGCCATCAGATTGCGCAGGAACATCGAGGTGGGATGGGCGAAGCTTTCGTGGATCGAGACGGTCGGGAACACCATCGGCATGGCGCCGGCCAGCATGACGCCGCGCTTGGCGGCTTCGATCAGCGTCGAGGCGTTGCCGTGGCAAGGATTGTAATCGCTGCGCGTGTCGGCGATGCCGACGATCGGCCGCTCCAGCGCGTCGTCGGAATAGCCCATCGCCTTGATGAAGGCCTTGCGCAGGAACAGCGAAAACCCGGCATCGCCGTAGCTGGTCAGCCCCTTGCGCAGTCCCCGACTCATCCGTCCTATCCCGTCAACGGTCCTGAAAATCCGGCGGGTTTGGTTTAGAACCAATCCCGGCCGGCCGCAACGACCGGCCGTGCTGGAGCGGATTTCCATGACGGCGTTCGATGTCGAGTGCGACGTGTTGGTGGCGGGGTCGGGAGCCGCCGGCCTGACCGCGGCGGTGGTCGCGAGACTACACGGGCTCAAGCCGATCGTGGTCGAGAAGGCCGAACAGTTCGGCGGCACCAGCGCACGCTCGGGCGGCTGGCTGTGGATTCCGGACAACCCCCAAGGTCGCGCCGCCGGCGTCGAAGACTCGGCCGCCGCCGCGCGGCGCTATATCCAGCACGAAGCCGGCAACGCCTTCGATGCCGAGACGGTCGATGCCTTTCTGGCCCACGGCCCGGCCATGGTCGAACTGCTCGAAGCCAAGACCGAAGTCAGGTTCGAGCTGGGACCGGCGTTCTCGGACTACCATGCCGAAGCGCCGGGCGGGCTGGCCGGCGGCCGCTCGATCTGCGCCCAGCCTTATGACGGCCGCGCCTTGGGCGCCGAGATCGCGCGGCTGCGGCCGCCGCTGCGCGAGATCACCTTCATCGGCATGATGATCGGATCGAACCGCGACCTGGTGCATTTCTTCAACTGCACGCGGTCTTGGGCCTCGGCGCGGCGAGTGGCGGTGCTGCTGGCGACTTATCTGGGCGATCTGATACGGCACGGAAGACCGATGCGCCTGACCAACGGCAATGCCTTGGTGGCGCGTTTGGCCAGATCGGCCATGGACCTGGGCATTCCGATTTGGACGTCCTCGCCGGTGAGCGGTCTGATCTTGGATGGGGAACGTGTCGCCGGCGCGACCGTGGGCACGGCCGAGGGCACCAAGCGCATTGGCGCAAGGCGCGGCGTCGTGCTGGCGGCCGGCGGATTTCCGCACGACCTCGATCGCCGCCGCGGGCTCTATCCCCATCTCAAGGCCGGCCAGGAGCATTTTTCGCCCACGCCCGAATCCAACACCGGCGACGGTATCCGCATGGCCGAGGCCGTCGGCGGCGGCACGGTCTCGGGCTATGCCAATCCGGCGGCCTGGGTGCCGGTGTCGCTGGTGCCGCATGCGGACGGCACCCAGGGCCGCTTTCCCCATTTCGTCGATCGCCAGAAACCCGGGCTGATCGCCGTCGCCCGCAGCGGTCGGCGCTTCGTCAACGAGGCCAACAGCTATCACGATTTCATCAGCGGCCTGCTCGACGCCGTGCCGGCCGGCGAAGCGCCCTGCGCCTGGCTGATCCTCGATCACGCCACGCTGCGGCGCTATGGCGTCGGCTTCGTCAAGCCTTTCCCGGTGCCCTACCGGCATCACGTCCGCTCGGGCTATCTCAAGCGCGGCGCGACGCTGCGCGAATTGGCGGCGGCCGCCGGAATCGACGCATCGGCGCTGGTCGAGACCGTGGCGCGCTTCAATGTCGGCGCCGAACGCGGCGAGGACCCCGAATTCGGCCGCGGCACCACCGCCTACAACCGCTATCTCGGCGACGCCAACCACAAGCCCAATCCTTGCGTCGCCCCGATTGCCGTGCCGCCGTTCTACGCCGTCAAAGTCGTGCCGGGCGACCTCGGCACCTTTGCCGGGCTGAGGACCGACGGTCAGGCTCGTGTGCTTGGACGCGATGCTCGGCCGATCCCGGGTCTCTACGCCGCCGGCAACGACATGGCCTCGGTGATGGGCGGCGCCTATCCCGGCGGCGGCATCACCTTGGGCCCGGCGATGACCTTCGCCTATGTCGCCGCGCGGCACATGGTCGGAGCCGAGCAATCCGGTTGACATCGCCGGCGCGGCGTGCGGGAGTCGCCGCGGTCTTTTTCGGGGGGAAAACCAAGATGCAACGCCGTTCGGTTCTGCGCGGCCTCGGCGCCGCGGGCCTGACTGCCGGGTTCCCGGCGATCGTCCATGGCCAAGCCGCGATCACGCTGTCGGGCGCGGTCCAGTTCAACGACGACCACGCCTTCACCAAGGCGCTGGTGCGGTTCGAGGAGCTGGTCAAGAAATACTACGCCAAGCCGATCAACTTCTCCCTGCACAAGAACTCGTCGCTCGGTCTCGAGAAGCAGTATTTCGAGTACATGGCGCAGGGCAAGTCGGTCGACTACGGCATCGTCTCGCCGGCGCACATGTCGACCTTCTCGCGCGCGGCGCCGTTCATCGACGCGCCGTTCCTGTTCCGCGACCTGGCGCATTGGAACAAGGTGCTGGACGCCGACCTGCTCAAGCCGGTCTCCGACGAGATCGAGGCCAAGGCCGGCGTGATGCTGATCGGCTATGCCGGCGGCGGCGTGCGCAACATCTTCATCAACAAGCCCAAGGCCAGCCTGGCCGACATCAAGGGCCTCAAGGTGCGGGTCCAGGGCGCGCCGATCTGGTCGAAGACCTTCGCCGCCGCCGGCATGGCGCCGACGGTGATCGCCTACAACGAGGTCTACAACGCCATCCAGAACAACGTCATCGAGGCCGGCGAGAACGAAGCCGCCGGCGTCGAGGCGATGAAGTTCTTCGAGGTCGCGCCCAATCTGGCGATGACCCAGCACGCCATCACCATCCGGCCGCTGTGCTTCTCCTCGAAAGTCTTCAAGACGCTGCCGGCGGACTTGCAGGCGGCGGTGATCAAGGCCGGCAAGGAAGCCGGCGCCTATGGCCGCCAGGTCGAAAGCTCGGAGGACGAGGAGAAGCTGGTGGCGATGGAGAAGGCCGGCAAGCTGAAGCGCATCGCCTTCCAGGGCCGCGATCAGATGAAGAAGCTGGTCGATCCGGTGATGGAAGCCTACGCCAAGGAAATCGGCGCGGAAGACCTCTACAAAAAGATCAACGCTCTCTAGTCGCTTCGGTCGGCCCCGGATGGTTTCGTCCGGGGCCGACCCTCGCACCGCTCTACACTCCGACATGATCCGGTCCGTCATCGCCGCCTATGGGCGGCTGCTAGATATTCTGCTGGCGGCGTCGGTGCTGATCCTGGTGTTTCCGGTCACGCTTCAGATCTTCTCGCGCTTCACCGCGCTGATTCCGTCCTACATCTGGACCGAGGAAATGGCGCGCTTCCTGTTCGTCTGGACGATCATGATCGGCGCCATGGTGGGGGTGCGCGATTCGGCCCATTTCGAAGTCGATTTGTGGCCGGCGGGAGGGAAGCGTGCCGCCGCCGCGGCGCGGTTGATCGGCCGCTTGGGCGTGCTGGCCATGGCGGTGCTTTTCATCGTCGCCGGCATCGAGTTCACCCAGTTCGCCTGGAACCGGATTTCCGAATTGGCCGAACTTCCGCTTTGGCTGATCCACGTCGCCTGGCCGGCGACCGGAGCCACCTGGCTGATCTTCCTCGGGCCGCAGTTGCGCGACGATCTGATCGAATTGTTCGGGAGCCGGTCGTGACCGGAACCGTGCTGTCCTCGGGCCAGGCGGCGATGGTGCTGTTCGGCTTGTTCTTTCTTTTCCTGGCGCTGCGGGTGCCGGTGGCGTTCGCGCTCGGGCTTGCCGCCCTGCCGGTGCTCCTGATCGAGCCGCGGCTGTCGGTGATGAGCATCGCCCAGGAGACCTTCAACGCCTACAACTCGTTCATCCTGCTGGCGGTGCCGTTCTTCCTGCTGACCGCCAACCTGATGAACGTCGGCGGCATCACCGACCGCCTGGTGCGCCTGTCGCGCGCCCTGGTCGGGCATTTCCCCGGCGGCCTGGCGCAGATCAACGTCGTGCTGTCGATCTTCTTCGCCGGCATCTCGGGCTCGTCGACCGCCGACGCCGCCAGCCAATCCAAGATCTTCATCGAAGCCCAGCGCAAGGAAGGCTACGACGACAGCTTCTCGGTCGCCATCACCGCGGTCTCGGCGGTGCTGGCGGTGATCATCCCGCCCTCGATCCTGATGATCGTCTGGGGCGGCATCCTCACCACCTCGATCGGCGCCTTGTTCCTGGCCGGGATCGTACCCGGCCTCTTGATCGGCGTGGCGCAAATGGCAACCGTGCACGCCTACGCCGTCAAGCGCGGCTATCCGACCTATCCGCGCGCCAAGTTCCGCGAACTGCTCTGCGCCTGCGCCAAGGCGTTTCCGGCGCTGATGACGCCCGGCATCATCATCGGCGGCAAGATCTTCGGCTGGTTCACCGCCACCGAGTCCGCCGCCATCGCCGTGCTTTATGCGGGGGTCTTGTCGCTGATCGTCTATCGCGAGATGGACCTCAAGGGTCTCTACGCGGCGCTGCTCGACACCGGCAAGCTGGCCGGAGTGGCGCTGTTCTGCGTCGGCACGGCGTCGCTGTTCGGCTGGCTGCTGGCCTATTACAAGATTCCCCAGGCCATCCTCGCCAACGTCTCGTCCTGGGGCATGGGCTTCTTCGCCACCGGCTTTTTCATCGCCCTGGTGTTCCTGGTGGTGGGCTGCTTCCTCGACGCCATTCCGGCCATCATCATCTGCGCGCCGATCCTGGCGCCGCTGGCCAAGGCGGTGACGATGGACCCGGTCCATTTCGCCATGATCGGCATCGTCTCGCTGGCCTTCGGGCTGGTGACGCCGCCCTATGGCCTGTGCCTGCTGATCGCCTGCGCCATCGCCGGCATGCAGATGCGCCACGCCCTCAAGGACACCTTCATCATGCTGGTGCCGATGCTGATGGTGCTGGCGGGGGTGATCGTATGGCCGACCCTGTCCTTGCTGCTGCCCGGCCTGATCTCGCCCGAGTTCCTGCGCTGATCGGCGGGGGCGCATGGCGCGAATAGCGCCGTCAAGAATCGTCTCGCATCGCCCTATGCGATCGCGGCGATTGGACTGCCGCTATACACCGGCGCCCGGCTGACCGAAATTCCAACGTTGAAATGGGAAGGCGTCGATCTGATCAATCGCCGCATGCGACTTGCCGACTCCAAGACCGGCCCCAATTTCATTCCATTGTCCGAGCGGGCTATCGCAATCCTGCACGAATTGCCCAGGGCCGGATCGGGGTGGATCATTTGCGGGCTGAAACCGGGCGGGTTTCGTCAATCCCTTTGTGACCGAAGTGATCCCGACCAATGCGCCGTGGATCGTATTTTCAGGTGTTTCGTCGTTCGCCTTCCTAATCGCCTTGCGAATTTCGGTGTCGCGGATGCCATCAGGCTTTGACCGGAGAAGCTTGGCGATCTCTTCCTGAATCGGCTTCACGCCGAGTTTGGCCATGGCATCCGTCCATCGATCGGTTCAATTCCGATATCGCTTAGGGCATGATTCACGATCTGTCTTGAACTCTATGGTTCAAGACAGATCGATCATGCCGTAAGACAGGGAGTACGGAAACATGGTTCGCAAAAGCCTGAAACAGCGCGTGTGCGCCGGCGATGTCGTATCCGGCGCGATGGTGTTCGAATTCTTCTCGCCGGGCATGGCGCGCATCGCCGAAGTCGCGGGATGCGAGTTCCTGATTTACGACATGGAGCATTCCGGTCTCTCGATCGAGACGCTGAAGCAACTGCACGCGTCCGCGCGCGGCCTCTCCATCGCACCCATCGCGCGGGTTCCGCGCGGGGAGTACCACTTCTTGGCCCGCGCCCTCGATGTCGGTATGCACGGGGTAATGATCCCGATGGTGGAAAGCGCGTCGCAGGCAAAAGCCATCGCGGAAGCCACACACTATCCGCCGCGGGGGCGGCGGGGTGCCGGCTTCGGGTTCGCCCACGACGACTATGTCGCCGGCAGCGTCGAGCAGAAAATCAAACGGCTCGATGCCCGCAATCTCGTCATCGCCCAGATCGAGACCGAGCGGGGCCTAGCGGCGGTCGAGGAAATCGCGGCCGTCGACGGCATCGATGTGCTGTGGCTCGGCCATTTCGATCTCACCAACTTCCTCGGCATCCCGGGCCAGTTCGACAACAAGCTTTACATCGACGCCATCAAGCGCATCGTCGCCGCCGGCCGAAAGCGCCGCAAGGGTCTCGGCTTCATGACCGTCGATCCGGCAACGACACGGCGCTACCGGGAATACGGCTTCAACATGTTGGCGTCGGGCACCGATCCAGCCATCATGGTGAACGGCATTCGCACGATCCTCGCGCCGCTGGGAGACGAGAAATGACGTTCAAGATCGGGATATCCCGCGATGTCCTCGACGAGAACGGGGAGCCGAGCTTCGGGCGCGCGGCGCTTGCGGTTCTCGACCAAAACCCGACGTTGCAATGGGAATACCTGCCAGAGCGTTTCGCCGAGTTGCCCCCGGCCATTTCCGCAACCTACGACGGAGTCTACATCAGTGTGGCGAAGGTGACGCGGTCGTCGCTGGTCCGTCCGGACCGTCGGCTGAAGATCGTCGCACGGCATGGCGTCGGCTACGACTCGGTCGACGTCGCGGCCTGCAGCGAGTTCGGCATTGTGCTGACCAACACGCCGCTTGCGGTGCGACGCCCGATGGCGGTCGCGACCTTGACGCTGATTTTCGCCCTCGCCTCACGCCTGTTCATCAAGGACCGACTGGTGCGCGAAGGACGCTGGAACGAGCGCACCAGCCACATGGGCACGGGCCTGCGCATGCGCACGCTGGGTCTGGTCGGAGGCGGCGGTATCGGCCAGGAGATCATGATGCTGGCGAAGCCGTTCTTCGGCCGCATGATCGTCGCCGATCCCCACGCCAACGCGCAGCACATCGCTTCTCTGGGTGGCGGCCTGACGTCGCTCGAAGCGGTAATGGCGGAAAGCGACGTCGTGGTGTGCTGCTGTCTGCTGAACGACGAGACGCGACACCTGATAAATGCGGAACGACTTGCCCTAATGAAGGCGACGGCGTACCTCGTGAACGTCGCGCGCGGCCCGGTGGTCGACGAGCCGGCGTTGATCGACGCTCTGATCGGAAAGCGCATCGCCGGCGCGGGCCTCGACGTGTTCGAGCAGGAGCCAATCGCCGCGGACAACCCGCTCAAGGCGCTGCAGAACACGATTCTCGCGCCGCACGCCCTCGGCTGGACCGACGAGTGCTTCCACGACATCGCGTCGACCGGCCTGCAGAGCCTGGTCGATTTCTCTCTCGGCAAGCGGCCGGCCCACGTGGTCAATCCCGAGGTCTACGGCAAGCTGTAGGACGGGCCGTCAGTCTGCAACACGTGTGGGTGGCTTCCCTTCGCACGCTCACCCTCCCGCCACCTGCCCAAAGCGACGGTTGAGCCGATCTCCTAGGGCATGATCGATCTGTCTTGAACCATAGAGTTCAAGACAGATCGCGGATCATGCCCTCGTATCCTGCTCTGGACCGCGATTCACGGTTTGCATGGGATAGCGTCTGCGATTCCATGCAAACCGATCGTGGTCTAGGGGCTCCCGGGCCTGATGCGTCTTCGAGCCGATCTGCGCGAGCCAGTCGCGGACGACCTTGGCCGTCATCTCCGGGCCGTTGTCTGAACGGATGTGAGCGCGGATACCACGTCACAGCATCGCATCGGCGAACGCCTCGATGACGCCGAAGCTGTTGATCCGCCATGCCACCCGGATCGCCAGGCACTCGCGCGTGAACTCGTCGATCAGGCAGCGCATTCGGTACTTCCGACCACCGTGGGTCCGGTCCTCGACGAAGTCGTAGGCCCAGACATGGTTGCGCCGCATCGGCCGCAGCCGCACGCACGAGCCGTCGTTCAGCCAGAGCCGGCGGCGCCGAGGCTGGCGGGCCGGCACTTTCAAGCCCTCCCGTCGCCACAGCCGCTCGACCCGCTTCTTGTTGACCTCCCAGCCGGCCGACCGCAGCGGGGCCGCGATCCGTCGGTAACCGTAGCGTCCGTACTGCCGGGTCAGCTCGATCATGTCCGCGACAAGAGCCGCTTCGTCCTCCGGGGTATGCCCCTCGCGCCGCTGCGTGGTCCGCGGCTGGCCGATCACCGCGCAAGCCCGGCGCTCCGAGACGCCGAGAACCTGCCGGACGTGATCGACAAGCTCGCGCCGGCGCGAGGGGCGTACGGTTTTCCCCTGATCGCATCCGACAGAATCATCATGTCCAGCGCAAGGTCGGAGACGGCACGCCGAAGCCGGGCGTTCTCCGCCTCGACTTCGTTAAGCCGTTTCACCTGATCGAGCTTCAGCCCGCCATACTCGTTGCGCCACCGGTGATACGTCGTATCCGTCACCCCGATCGACTTCACCGCTTCGCCGAGCTGCCTGCCCTGGCCAAGCAAGACGTCGACTTGCCGCAGCTTCCCAACACGGCATCCATTTACGGCGCTTCGGGCGTGTATCGCTTTTCGGCATCCTCCGGATCCCCCTCGGTTTCCAATCTTACCGATGGTTCCCTCCGGCGGGGCAGGTCAGAGGAGTGTTTCGGGCTCATCGTGACCTGAGAGGGAATGAGCATGAGCCAAAAGTCGGCGCCCTCGCGGACCGCCGAACAGCATGTCCGCGAGATCCGCCGCCGGGCGCGCAAGCCGTACTCGTCGGAAGAGAAGGTCCGAGCCCGAAGGCGGCGCCCTATTTCCCGAGGGCGCGCCGCGCGGTCGCCACCACCACATCGACATCCGAGCGATCATTGTACATGTGGAAGCCGAAACGCAGCAGCCCCCGCCGGATGGAGAACCGCACGCGCGCTTCGGTCAACGCCTTGGCAATCGCGTTGAGCGTCGGATCTTGCGTCGCGTAGGCGTCGCCCGCACCGCGCGCACCGACCGTCACGAGATGCCCATACGCGCGCGGCGACGCGGGGCGCAAGACAGGCAAGCCGAGCTTCTCGAGGCCGGCGCGCAGCTCTTCGGCGAGCGCCAGCGCATGGCGCTCGATCTCCGCCACGCCGATCGCGTTAATCTCGGCGATCGACTGCGATGCCGCCGCGATGCCGAGCCAGTTCGGATTGCCGACCTCGAACCTCTCGGCGGTCGGCGCGAAGGCGAAGTCGACGCTCTCGATCTCGGAGTAATGCCCGCTTGTCGCGATCGAGGTCCGCGCGACGTAAGTCGGGGTGAGTTTCGGCAGCCAATCCTTGCGCACCCAGAGGAAGCCGATTCCCATCAGGCCGAGCAAGCCCTTGCTGGTCGACGCGACCAATGCGTCGACGAAAGACTCGTCGACATCGAGCCGGAGCACGCCGCAACTCTGCACGCCGTCGACCAGGAACAGCGCGCCCTTCGCGCGAGCGGCGCGGCCGATCGTGGCCAGATCGGTGCGAAACCCGGGCGTGAAAGTCACGCTCGACGCCGTCACCACGCGCGTGCGCGCGTCGATGGCGGCGGCCAAGCCCTCGGCGTCAATCTCGTGTCCGCGCGGCGGCACGGCGCGGACTTCGACGCCATGCCGGCGCAGATGGTGCCAGAGATAGACGTTGTTGGCGTGCTCGTAATCGGCCGACATCACGACATTGTCGCCGGCGCGCCAGACGATCGAATTTGCGATCGCATTCAGCCCGTCGGAGACGCTGGTCGCGACCGCGACCTCCGATGCCGCGCCTCCGATCAAGTGCGCGAAGCCGCGCCGGCAGGCGGCGAGCATCGGCGCGAGGGTTTCCTTGCCGACATCGACCGTCCAATGGCCATCGACGACCGCGATCGTCGCGGCGCGGGTGGCGTCGGACACGACGCCGCGCGAGCCGACGTTCAAATAGGTCCATTCGCGCGCCGCCGGATAGTTGGCGCGCGCCTTGGCGAATACGTCCGCAGCGGTGGCCGCTGGCGGCGGAACTACGTTCATGGTCGTTCCTCCTGGTTCGAATTCCCCGCGCCGGCGACCCACCCGATCGCCGACGCGGCTGCATCTATCGCCGAAGCGTCGACATCGAGATGGGTGACGGCGCGCAGCCGCGTGGCGGTCTCGGCGCCGATGGCGACGCCCCGCTCGCGCAAACGCGCCGAGAACGCCGCCGCGTCGAGGCTGGTGCCGGCCACGTCGAAGAACACGATATTCGTTTCGGGCTCCGCCGCGTCGAGCTTGAGACCGCCGATCGCGCGGAGGGCCCGCGCCAACCGTTTCGCGTTGGCGTGATCCTCCGCCAAGCGCTCGACATTGTGGTCGAGCGCGTAGAGACCGGCCGCCGCGAGGATGCCGGCTTGGCGCATGGCCCCGCCGAGCCGATGTTTCCAGCGCCACGCTTCTTCGACGAAGTCGCGCGACCCGGCGAGCACGGCACCGACCGGACAGCCGAGCCCCTTCGACAGGTCGAGCCAGATGGCGTCGCACGGAGCCGCGAAATCCTTCGCCGCGATTCCGCTGGCCACCACCGCGTTGAGGAGGCGCGCCCCATCCATATGGACAAAAAGCCCGTTCACATGGGCGCAAGAAGCGACGTCTTGGAGCCGGTCGAGCGGCCAGATGGCGCCGCCGCCGCGATTTACCGTCTGTTCGACGGCGACGAGGCGCGAGCGCGGCGCATTGCGCTTGCGGCCACGCAGCGCGGAGAGCAAGTCCCCCGCGGTGAAGCGGCCGCGGTCGCCGTCGACCGTCCTTATCTGGGCGCCGGCGAGCGCGGCAGCGCCGGCCGCTTCGGTGTTGAAGAGATGCGAGCGGACATCGGCGACGATCTCGTCCCCGGGACGGCACATCACGGCGACCGCGATGGCGTTGCACATCGTCCCGGATGGAAGAAACAGCGCCGATTCCTTGCCGAGCAGGTCGGCCACCCGCTCGCACAATGCGCGCACGTTGGGATCCTCGCCGGCCTGCTCGTCGCCGACTTCCGCCGCCGCCATCGCCGCGCGCATGCCGGGGCTCGGGCGCGTCTTGGTGTCGCTGCGCAGCTCGACGCGGATCTCTGGATCGGCAGCGGTCACGTTCCCCTCGCCATCGTCAGTGCCCCAGTATCTGGGCGAGGAAGGCACGCGTCCGCTCCTGCCGCGGAGCTTCGAAAAACGCCGAAGGCGGTGCGTCTTCGACGATCTCGCCGCCGTCCATGAACAGGATCCGGTCAGCGACCGCACGGGCGAAGCCCATCTCGTGGGTCACGACAATCATCGTGCGGCCCTCGCGCGCGATTTCGATCATCGCGTCAAGGACCTCCCTGGTCATTTCGGGATCGAGGGCCGAGGTCGGCTCGTCGAAAAGGAGAATCTCGGGTTCCATGGCGAGCGCGCGGGCGATCGCGACACGCTGCTGCTGCCCCCCGGACAATTGCCCGGGATACTTGTCCGCCTGATCGAGAACATGCACGCGCGCGAGATAGCGCATAGCGCGCGCTTCGGCCTCGCCCCGCGAGAGGCCGAGCGCCGATTCCGGCGCGAAGGCCGCATTGCCGAGCGCCGTCAGATGCGGAAACAGGTTGAGGCTTTGGAAGACCATCGCCGTCTTGCGCCGCACGGCGCGGATGGCGCGCACGTCGCCGTCCAGATCGATGCCATCGACCGTAAGACGGCCTGAATCGATCGCTTCGAGCCGGTTGATGCAGCGGACCAGCGTCGACTTGCCCGACCCGGATGGCCCGCATATCACGATGCGCTCGCCCCGCCCGACGGACAGCGAGACGCCGTTCAAGGCGCGAAACCGGCCGAACGTCTTGTGGACGCCGTCGAAGGTCACGATGGGATTTGTGCCGGGAGTCGCCATCAATAGTTCCGTCCGGTCTTCATCTCGGTCTCGAGCTTCTGGCTGTATTGCGAAAGCGAGAAACAGAACAGAAAGTACAGAGCAGCGACGAAGAGATAAGCCTCGACGTAGAACCGCGTCCAGCGCGGATCCTCCAGCGCGGCCATCGTTCCGCCAAGCAAGTCCAACAGGCCGATGATCACCAGTACCGACGTATTCTTGAAGGCGCGGATCACGTCGTTCACAACGGCAGGAATCGCGATGCGCAGCGCCTGAGGCAGCACGATCTTGAGTGTGCGCTCCCAATAGCTCACGCCGAGGCTGTCGGCCGCCTCGTATTGGCTGTGGGGAACCGCCTGAAGACCGCCGCGAACCGACTCGGCCGTGTACGCGGCGAAGAAGATCAGCATCCCAACTTGGGCGCGCAGCAACTTGTCGAAATTCACCCCCGCCGGCATGAACAGCGGGAACAGAAGCGCGGCCACGAAGAGGATATTCACTAGCGGTACGCCACGCACGGTCTCGATGAACCCGATCGACAGCGCGCGGACGACGGGCAGCCTGGATTGCCGGCCGAGCGCGAGCAGCACCGCAAGCGGAAATCCGCCGAGGACGGTGCCAAGGAATATCGCGAGCGTCAGCGGCAGCCCGCCCCAGAGGGACGTCGGCACGCGAGCGAGACCCGCGAAGCCGCCGAACTGAAGAACCATTGCGGCCGACAATCCCACGCCCCAGGCGATCAACAGCGCGCCCGACCACAGCCGGCGGACCGTCGACACGCCGACCAGCGTCAGGACGATCGCCATCATCGCGTAGCCGCGCCAATGCTGATCGAACGGGTATGTGCCGAACAACATCACCCGATATTTTTCGCCGATCACCGCCCAGCAGGCGCCTCCGGCGGTCCGGCACACGGCCGGATCGGCCGTTCGCCAAACGCTATCGACGAGCGCCCAGCGCACGAGGTCAGGCAAGGTCGCGGCGAGCGCCGCGAGGAGCGCCAGCGACATGAGCGACGACGGGATCGAACCGAAAAAATTCGCCCGGAGCCAAGCGAGGGGCCTCGCCGATCCGGCCGGGCGGATGGCCGCGTCGGTCGGTCCCATCCTTAACGCTCCTTGATCGCGACGAGGCGATTGTAGAGGTTCATCGCCGCCGCGATCGAAAAGCTGATGGCCAAATACACCAGCGACATCAGCAATAGGGCTTCGACGACATGCCCGGTCTGATTGAGGGTCGTGTTCGACACATTGACTAGGTCGGGATAGCCGATGGCGACCGCAAGCGAGCTACTCTTGGCCAGGCTCACATACTGGCCGGCGGCCGGCGGAACCATCACCCGCAGCGCCTGGGGAATTACGACGAGGCGATAAATCTGCGCCTGGCGCAGGCCCAGCGAGCGCGCCGCGTCGACCTGTCCGCGATGCACCGCTTCGATGCCGCCGCGAACGATCTCGGCGATGAAGGCGGCGGTGTAGAGCGAGAGTCCGAGGAACAGGGCCACGAATTCCGGCGACAACGTGGCGCCGCCGACGAAGTTCAGTCCGCGCAGCGCGGGGCGGTCGAGGGCGGTCGGCGCGCCGGCCAGCGCCCAGGCCAACACCGGCAAGCCCAGCAGAAGGGCCGCACACGCCCCGCCGATCGGCGGGGCGGTTCCGATGCGCGCCCGGCGCGCGCGCGCCCAGCCGCGCAGGAGGTACGCCGCCAGGATCGCGACGAGGAAGGCAGCTCCGGCCCAGGCGTAGGCCGCGTCGGCGATCGGCCACGGGAGTTTGATGCCGCGGTTACTGACGAACACGTCGCCGCCGGGCGAAATCGCCTGGCGCGGCCCCGGCAGCCGCGTCATCACCGCATACCAGAACACGATCTGGAGAAGCTGCGGCGTGTTGCGGAACAGCTCAACATAGGCTGCGGAGAGTTTCGCGGCACCGAGATTGCGCGACAGCCGCATGATGCCCAGGACGAACCCAAGCACTGTCGCGGCGACGATCGCCAGCAGCGACACCCGCAAGGTGTTGACGAGCCCTACCAGGAACGCGCGCAAGTAACTGTCGGACGGCTCGAAGCCCAGGAACAGGCTTTCGCCGATCCCGAACCCCGCCTCCTGCGAGAGATACCCGAAGCCCGAGGCGATCCCGCGCACGCGCAGCGCCTCGGCCGCGTTCGAAACGAAGAACGCGATCGCTCCCACCACGACGGCGAGCGCAAGCCCTTGCAAGACGACGTCGCGGACCCGCGTATCGTGGACGACCCACGCCAATCCGGCCCGCGGCGAAGGGCCGGTTTGCGATCCGCGATCGGGTAAGCTCACTCCGCCTCGCCTGGTCCCGCTCAATTGAACGGCGGCGAATACAGCAATCCGCCGCGCGTCCACAATTCGTTGAGCCCGCGCGGCAGCTTGAAGGCCGAGTTCGGGCCGAAGCTCCTGTCGTAGACCTCGCCGTAGTTTCCGACTTGCTTGATTGCGCGATAGGCCCATTGCTCGTCGAGCCCGAGCGCGCGGCCCAAGCCGGGCGTGACGCCCAACAGCCGGCGGATGTTCTGATCCTCGGATCGGAGCATCTCGTCGACGTTTCGCGACGTTACGCCGGCCTCCTCGGCTTCAATCAACGCGTAGACGACCCAGGTCACGATGTCCTTCCATTGATTGTCGCCGTGACGCACCACGGGACCCATCGGGTCCTTGGCGGCGACTTCGGGCAGGAAAACGTAGTCGTCCGGGTTGGCGGCGAAGATCGAGCGCTGCGAGGCGAGGCCGGTCGTCGTCTGCACGTTGACGTCGCAACGGCCGGAGAAAAAGGCTTGGGACAGTTCCTGCGGCTTGTCGATGACCACGGCGCGGTACGTCATCCGGTTCTGGCGGAAGACGTCGGCGACGACTTTCTCGGAGGTCGAGCCCGGCGCCACGCAGACCGTGGCACCATTGAGATCCTTGATGCTCTTAGCGCCCAACGAGCGCGCCACCATGAAGCCTTGGGCGTCGTAGAACGTGATCGGGCCGAAATCGAAGCCCATGCTCGTGTCGCGCAACAGCGTTTTGGTGACGTTGTTGGTCAGGAGATCGACCTCGCCGGTCTGCAACGAAGGGAAGCGGCTCTGCGCGGTCGTCCGGACGAACTGCGTTTTGGCTGCGTCGCCGAGCACGGCGGCCGCGACGGCGCGGCAGGTGTCGATGTCGATACCGTTCCAGCGGCCCTGGCTATCGATGGCCGAGAAGCCGGCCCGTCCGCCATGGATGCCGCAGACGAGCGCGCCACGCTTCTTCACAGTCTCCATCGTCGCCGACTGGGCGTGGGATGGCGTGGCGTTGATGGCACCCATCAGCACAGCGGCCGAAAGGGCGATGGTCGAAAGTTTTGGGATCATTTCGACTACCTCCTCGTTTGTTGCGTTGGACGGGAAAAGGTGGCGGCACCCGCGACCGCCGAAAGGTCGAGCCGGGCCCGCGCCTCGAGAACGCCGGCAAGATGCTCGACGATGCGCATTTGGGCGAGTGGCGCGTCGCCGTTTTCGATGGCGTCGAGAATCGCGAGATGCTCGATCAGGCTGCGCCGCGCCTGACCGGCGCCCAGCGGGCGGCCCTCGCGCGCGGCCATGATCGGCAGCCGCAGCGCGTCGTAAGTCTGGAGCATGCGCTTGTTGCCCGTCGCCGCGACGATGGCGGAGTGGAAGTCCCAGCCCAGCCGATGCATCGCCGCGATCGAGCGCGCGTCGCTCTGTCCGAGATATCCCGCAAGACGCTTTCGAAATCCGAGGAGTTCCGGCGGCGCGCCGCGCTGGGCGACCAGCGACGCCGCCATGCTCTCGATGGCGAGCCGCACCTCGTAGATCTCGCGTACCTCGTCGAGCGAGGGCTGACGAAGGAACGTGCCGCGCATCGGCACGACGTCGAGCACACCTTCGCGGGCCAGACTCTTCAAAGCTTCGCGGACCGGCGTACGGCCGAAGCCGAGCCTATCCGCCATCGACCGCTCCGAAATCGGCGCGGCGGGATTGATCGCGCCGTCGGCGATCAGCCGGCGAATGCGCGCATAGGCCTCGTCGCGGTCGCTTCCGTCGATCTGGCTCATCGTTGGCATGCCAGCACGGCGGGGCGGCCGAGTCAATCTACCGGCCGCGGCGAGGCAACCCCTAGACCGCGATCGGTTCATAGGGAATCGCGGTCCAGAGCAGGATACGAGGGCATGATCGCTCTGTCTTGAACTCTATGGTTCAAGACAGATTGATCATGCCCTAGCAGGTGAATGTGTCCGTTCTTACAGCGGGCGCGAATTGCACCACCCAGGGCGCGCGCAATTCCGCGCCTTTCCGGCGATCTGGTAGCCCCGTGGTATCCCGAGACCTCCGGCCCGCAGCGCCACCACATCTAACCCATTGAGGCGCATGGCGCGCCCGGAAGGATTCGAACCTCCGGCCCCCAGATTCGTAGTCTGGTGCTCTATCCAACTGAGCTACGGGCGCATGCCAAGCGGGCGCGGGTCTATAACCCGAAGCCCGGACGCGATCAAGCGCGGCGACTGGCTTTGACTCGCGCCCTCGGGCAGAGTGCGCGCATGAGCGAAACCAAGCCCGGCCGGCCGCTGGAGACCTTCGCCTGGATCGCGCTGATCGTGGCCGCGGTCGCGGCGGCGATGGTGGCGGCGGCCGGCCCGGCCTATCGTTTCGGCCTGATCTCGCTGCAAGCGGCCTTCGCCGAGATGCGCTCGGGCGCCTATGGCGCGGCCGGCGGCGGCGCGGTGGCCCTGATCGTCGCCGCGGTGGCGTATCTGCGCGGCGTCACGCGCGCCGCGCTGATTGCGGCGATCGCGGCCGCGATCGCGGGCCCCACGTTCTACCTGCCCTGGCAGTTCGGCCAGCGCGCGCAAGCGGTGCCGCCGATCCACGACATCTCGACCGATTTGGACGATCCGCCGCCCTGGGTGGCGCTGCGGGCGGCGCGCGAGGCCTCGCGCAACGGCGCCGGCCTGCCCGACGCCGACACCCGCGAACGCCAGCGCAAGGGCTATCCCGAGCTGGGTCCGGTGCATTTGGCGGTTTCGCCCGAGCGCGCCTTCGGCACCGCCGAAAGCGCGGCGCGTGCCATGGGCTGGAGCATCGCCGATTCCTCTTCCGCCGACGGCCGCATCGAGGCCGGCGCCGTCACCATCTGGTTCGGCTTCACCGACGACATCGTCATCCGTGTCCGCGCCGAAGGGGACGGCAGCCGGGTCGACATCCGCTCGGCCTCGCGCATCGGCCGCAGCGACCTCGGCGCCAACGCGGCGCGGATCCGGGCCTATCGAGAACGGCTCGAACGCGCCGCGCGCGGCTGAACCGGAGTTACGGCCCCGGCCAGGCG
This sequence comes from Alphaproteobacteria bacterium, assembly GCA_016869515.1. Taxonomy (GTDB): domain Bacteria; phylum Pseudomonadota; class Alphaproteobacteria; order VGDZ01; family VGDZ01; genus VGDZ01. Next base: position 29,679 of record VGDZ01000021.1, read on the forward strand.
GTCAAGGCGCCGCGCTTGGCCTGGCGGCGATCGTCCTGCGATTTCTTGAAGTCGTGGCCGAACGGCGCCGATTCGAACGAGCCATAGGTCGGGTTGGCGACCACGATCCATTCCCGGCCCCAACGCGCCTTGTGCTTTTCGAACACCGCCAGGCGCTCGGCCTCGCCGCCGCGATATTCGTCGGTGAAATCGCCGAAATTGTCGCCCATCATCAGCAGCACCCGATAGTCCTTGGCGATGTGGGCGCGGCGCGTGCCCTTGGCCGAGGTCCAGTCGGGACGCTCGCGCGCCATCAGGAAGGTGTCGACGTTGCCGCCCATCGGGAAGCCGAACTTGGCCATGTTGTCGCGCGTCGCCGGTTCTTCCTCGCCGGTGCGGTTCGAGACGTAGAACACCTTGACGCCCTTGGATTCGGCGTATTGGCAGAACTCGACCGCGCCCGGGATCGGCACCGAGGCGCGGGTGTTGACGAAGGCGTTCCAGGTCTTGGGATCGAAGCTGGTGTCCTTCATCACCATCCAGCCCTGATAGGCCGAGTTGTCCATCAGCGTCTCGTCGATGTCGAGGATCACCGCCGGCGGCAGCGAGCCGAAACCGCCCTTCTGCTCGTCGGGCGCCGCGGTCCAGTTCGGGTCCTTCAGCGCCTCGTCGAGCCGAAGCTTGGCCAGCGCGAAAGCGGTCAGCGCCGTGCCCTTGAACTCGACCGAACGCTGGGTCCACAGCGTGGCGTTGAGATTGTCGTTCTGCGGCACGCCCTGTGCCGCGACGCCTCCGGCCAGGCCAAGGCCGATCGCCAACGCCAATGCAATGATGCGAGTCATAGGCTTTCCCTCCCTCATCCGATGCCCTCGCCCCGTGCCGCCCGGCCGGGGTAAGGCAGCCAATTGTCCTCCCGATAATGCGCCTGTTCGTCGACCAGGTGAAGGGCATAGGCAAGGCGCCGCCGGTTCGAGACATTGGTCGGGCTCATATGCGGCAGGTGCCCGTGCAGCGCGATCAGCGTGCCGCGGGGCGCTTCGAGTTCGATCGCCGCCGTGTCTGGCCATGGCCGGTCGCTCGTCTCTTCCATCGTCAACCGATCGCCAGCGCGCCGAAAGCGACGCCGCAGCGGGCCGCGATGCGCGCCGGGAATTGCACGCATGCAGCCATTGCTGCGATCGGCGTCCTCCAGCGCCAACCACAGCCCGATCACGCTCGACGGCTCGGTCGAGAGAAAGGTCGCGTCCTGATGCCAGTCGACTTCGCCGCCGATGCGCGGACCCTTGACGATGACCATGGACTGGATCGCCAGGGGTCTCGCCAGTCCCAGCGCCGCGGCATAGCGCATCCATCGCGTCTCGGACGAAAACGCAGCGAACTCCGGATCCAGCAGGTGCAGCGCGTGTCCGATCTTGTTGACGTTTTGGCCGTCGATCTCGGCAAACAGGCGGACCTTGTCGCCGGACTCCCGGAACCAGGCATCGTCGGCATGGGATTGGCGCTTGGTGTCGAATACGGCGCGCGGCCGGTCCAGCGTCTCGATCAGCCGTTCGGCGCGCCGGACCAGCGCCTCGCACTCGGCAGCGCTGGCAAAACCCTCGACGATCAGAAAACCGTCGCGCGCAAAGGCCTCGCGCATGGCGGCACCGGGACGACCGTCGACGGGCGGCCGAAACCGGGCCGGAATCATCCCGCCGGGATCCGGCGATGGATCGCGGGGCGCGGCGCGGGCGGCCGGTCGGCCAAGGTTACGGCCGCACCGATTTCGGCCGCGGCCCGCTCGGCCCCGGCCTCGTCCGCGGCGTGAACGAAGCAATAAGGCTCGCCCGCCGCAAGCCTGGTCCCGGCTGGCCGGATATCGGAAAGGCCCACAGCGGGGTCGATACGATCGCCCGCCCGCCTGCGGCCGCCGCCCATTTCCACCACCGCCAGCCCGATGCGGCGCGTATCGACGGCGGCGACAAATCCGGCGCGCGGGACCGTGCAGGGCCGGATCGCGCCGGCGCGCGGCAAATAGGAATCCATCCGCTCGACAAAATCCTTGGGGCCGCCCTGCGCCGCCACCATGCGCCCGAAGATTTCCAGCGGCTTGCCGCCGGCAAATGCGTCCATGGCGCGCTTGCGGCCCTGCTCGGCCGTCGCCGCCAACCCGCCCAGCGCCAGCGCCTCGCCGGCCAAGGCCAAGGTGATCTCGCGCAAGCGCGGTTCGGCCCGCCCGCGCAGGAAATCGACCGCCTCGCCGACCTCCAGCGCGTTGCCGGCGGCGCGGCCCAGCGGCTGGTCCATGTCGGTGATCAGCGCCACGATCGGCAGCCCCGCGCCGGTTGCGACCTCGACCAGGCCTTCGGCCAGTTCCCGGGCCATCGCCATCTCGGCGGCGAACGCGCCCGAGCCGGTCTTGACGTCCATCACCAGCGCGCCGATGCCGGCCGCCAGTTTCTTGGACAGGATCGAGGCGACGATCAACGGGATCGATTCGACCGTGGCGGTGACGTCGCGCACGGCATAAAGCGCGCGATCGGCCGGCGCGATGTCGGCTCCGGCGCCGACGATGGCGCAGCCGATCTCGGCCACGATCCGGGAGAGCCCGGCGGGATCGAGATCGGTGCGCAGGCCGGGTATCGATTCGAGCTTGTCGAGCGTGCCCCCGGTATGGCCGAGCCCCCGCCCCGACAGCATCGGCACATAGGCGCCGCAAGCCGCCAGGAGCGGCGCCAGCATGAGGCTGATCTTGTCGCCGACGCCGCCGGTCGAATGCTTGTCGATCACCGGACCGGGCAGCTTGGCGCCGCGCCAATCCAGCACCCGGCCCGAACGGGTCATGGCTTGGGTCAGCGCCACGCTTTCGGACCTATCCATGCCGCGCAGGAAAATCGCCATGGCCAGGGCCGCGATCTGGCCCTCGCTCCACGAGCCATCCGCGATCCCGGCCACGGCCGCCACGATCGCCTCGGGCGCCAGCACGCCGCCGTCGCGCTTTTGGCGGATGATTTCCTGGGGCAGCACGACGCGCCTAGAGGCCGGCGACGAAAGTCTCGACCAGCCGCGCCACCGCGCTCGATCCGCGCCGGGCGGCGGCCAAGGTCTCGGCGTGGCTGAGCGTGCCCTTGCCGATGCCGGCGCCGAAATTGGTCACCAGCGACAGCGCCGCGACCCGAAGCCCGCAATGGCGCGCCAGGATGGCCTCGGCCACGGTCGACATGCCGGCCAGATCGGCGCCCAGCAGGCGCGCCGCGCGTATCTCGGCCGGGGTCTCGAATTGCGGGCCGGGAAACCAGGCATAGATGCCATCGACTAGGCGGACCCCGGCTTGGCGCGCCGCCGCCTTGAGCCGCCGGCGCAGTTCGGGATCGTAGACCGCGGTTTGATCGACGAAACGCGCGTCGTCGCGTTCGCCGATCAAGGGCGAAAGGCCGGCCCAGGCGATGTGGTCGGTAACCATCGCGATCGCGCCCGGCTTGGCCCAGGGCCGCAAGCCGCCGGCGGAATTGGTCAACAGCAGGATTTCGCAGCCCAAGGCCCGCAGGGCGCGGACCGGCGCCTTCATGGCGTCGGCGCGGCCGCGCTCGTAATAATGTTCGCGCCCTTGCAGCACCGCGACCGGCTTGCCGGCGACCCGGCCCAGCACCAGCGTGCCGGAATGGCCCGAAACCGTGGGACGCGGGAATCCCGCCAGCTTGGAATAGGGGATGGCGATTGGATCGGCGATGCGCTCGACCAACCCGGCCAGCCCCGATCCCAGCACGATGCCGATGCGCGGCGCGAAGCCCGGCGCGAGACGGCGGATTTGCGCGATGGCGGTTTTCATTTCAGGTGATCCGGTCCGAAGGCCAACGGCAACAGCGCGCCCAGCGTCGTGCTGCGGCGTATCCCGCGCCCGTCGCACAGATGGACGGTCAAGCCGTCGTCGGCGAATTCGCGCAGGCGCTGGCGGCAGCCGCCGCAGGGGACGATGGTCTCGGCGCCCTCGCCCATGACCAGCGCCTCGGCGATGCGGCGTTCGCCGTCCAGCACCATGGCGGCGACGGCGCCGGTCTCGGCGCATTGCCCTTGCGGATAGGCCGCGTTCTCGACATTGCAGCCGGCATAGATTTTGCCGTTGGCGCCGCGCAAGGCGGCCCCGACCTTGAACTTGGAATAGGGCGCATAGGCCCGCTCCATCGCCGCGCGCGCCGCCTGCAGCAAATCCTCGCTCATGTGCGGTCCTTGACATAGGGCACGCCGATGGCCCGGGGGGCCACCGCCTTGCCGATGAAGCCCGCCAGCAGGATCACGGTCAAGGCGTAGGGCAGCGCCTGGACAAGCTGCACCGGAACCTCGCCGATGCCGGCGATGGCGACGCCCTGCAGGCGGATCGCCACCGCATCCAGCAGCCCGAACATCAGGCAGGCACCGAGCGTCGGCCAGGGCCGCCACTTGCCGAAGATCATCGCCGCCAGCGCGATATAGCCCTGGCCCGCGCTCATGTCGCGGCTGAAGCCGGCGTTCTGGGCGATCGCCAGATAGGTCCCGGCGATGCCGGTCAGCACGCCGCCGATCAGCACCGCGCGATAGCGCAAGCCCTCGACCGAAATGCCGGCGGTGTCGACCGCCTGCGGGTTCTCGCCGACCGCGCGCAGCCGCAGCCCGAAGCGCGTTCCGCCCAGAACCCACGCCACCAGCGGCACCAGCCCAAGCGCGAAATAGACCATCAGGTTGTGGCCCAGCCACACCGGCATGAAGCGCGCCTCGGGCGGCAATTGCGGGGTCTGGCCGCCGCGCTGGAACCAGGCCATGCCGAGGACGATGGTCAGCCCCGAAACCAGGATGTTGATGGCGACGCCGCTGACCACCTGGTCGCCCTTGTGGGTGATGCAGGCGAAACCGTGCACCCCCGACAACATGACCGCGGTCAGGATTCCGGCCCCCAACCCCGCCCAGGCCGAACCCGACACCGCCGCCATCGCCGCGGCTGAGAAAGCGGCGGCCAGCATCTTGCCTTCGAGGCCGATGTCGATCACGCCCGAACGCTCGGACACGAGGCCGGCCATGGCGCAGAGAATCAGTGGCGTCGCCACCCGCAAGGTCGCGCCCAGCGTCGACAGCAGCGGGACCAGCAATTCGTCCATCAGCCGCTCCCGCGCGCGAACAGCCGCTCGAAACTCGGCCGCAGCCAATAGGCCAAGGCGCCGGAAAACAGGATCACCAGGCCCTGGATCACCACCACCATTTCGCGGGTGATGCTGGGAATTTCGAACGCCAGTTCGGCGCCGCCCTGCTGCAGCGCGCCAAACAGCAGCGCCGCCAGGCCGACGCCGATGGGATGGTTGCGGCCCATCAACGCCACGGCGATGCCGGTGAAGCCGGCGCCGGCGACGAAATTGAGGAACAGGCGATGATGCACGCCGAGAATCTCGTTCAGCCCAGCCAGGCCGGCCAGCGCCCCCGACAGGCACAAGCTGGCCACCACCACCCGCCGCGAGCGAATGCCGGCATAGACCGCCGCGCGCTCGGAATGGCCGACCGCGCGCAGCTCGTAACCCAGGGGCGTATGCCAGAGGAACAGCCATACTCCAATTCCGGCGGCGACGGCGATGACGATCGACAGGTTGAGCGGGGTGTGGCCGACCTTGATCCCGACCATGCCCAACACCTCGTGCATCATCGGCAGGCGCGCGGCCGGCGCGAATTCGCGGCTTTCGGCCGCCATCGAGCCGGGCGCGATCAACACGTTGACCATCAGATAGACTATTAGCGCCGCCGCCAGGAAATTGAACATGATGGTGGTGATGACGATATGGCTGCCGCGATAGGCCTGCAGCCAGGCCGGGATCGCGGCCCAGGCCGCGCCGAACAGCGCCGCCAGGGCAAGCCCGATCGGCGCCAGCAGCCAGCCGGGCAAGAGACGGTCCAGGGCCAGCATCGCCAGGCCGACGCCCAGGCCGCCGATATAGGCCTGGCCTTCGCCGCCGATGTTGAACAGGCCGGCATGGAAGGCGACCGCCACCGCCAATCCGGTGAAGACGTAGTTGGTGGCGTAGTAGAGCGTGTAGCCGATGGCTTCGCCTTGTCCCAGGGCGCCGGTCACCATGATGCGAATCGCCCGCCACGGGCTTTCGCCGATCGCCAGCACGATCAGCCCGGCCACACCCAGCGCCAGCGCGACATTGCAGGCGGGAATCAGGCCGACATCGACCCACCGCGGCAGGCCGGCCGGACGCGCGCTCATGCCGCCTGCGCCGTGCCCTGGGCGCCGGCCATCAGCAGGCCGATCTTGCGTTCGTCGGCCTCGGCGCGATCGAGTTGGCCGGCGATCCGTCCGCCGCACATCACCAGGATTCGATCCGACAGCGAGAGGATTTCCTCCAGCTCGACCGAGACCAGCAGCACCGCGCAGCCGGCATCGCGCCGCTCGATCAGGCGGCGGTGCACGAATTCGATCGCGCCGATGTCGAGGCCCCGGGTCGGCTGCCCGGCCAGGAGGATCTTGGGTTCGCGATTGAGTTCCCGTCCCAGAATAAGCTTCTGCTGGTTGCCGCCCGAAAACCCCGCCGACCGCAGTTTGGGATCGCGCGGTCGGACGTCGTAGCGCTCCATCACGCCGGCGCAATGGCGGGACATGGCTGGCTGATCGCTGAACGGCCCGCGGACATAGGCTGGATCGCGCTGATAGCCCAGCACCGAGGATTCGGTGGCGGCGAAGGCCGTCACCAGCCCCAGCCGATGGCGGTCCTCGGGCACATGGGCCAGGCCGAGCGCCCGCATCGCGGCGGGATCGGCCGGCGCTTCGGCCGTGACGACGCGGTCTCCGACCGTCAATCGTCCGGACTCGAGCGGCCGAATGCCCGACAAGACTTCCAGCAATTCGGTCTGGCCGTTGCCGGACACGCCGGCGACGCCGACGATCTCGCCCGCGCGCAACTCGAACGAGACCTCGTCCAGCCGCACCACGCCGCGACCGTCGCGCACCCGCAGATGCTCGGCCTTGAGCAGCACGGGGCCCGGCCGGCAGGGCGCGATGGCGAAATCCAGCCGCACCTTGCGCCCGACCATCAGCTCGGCCAGTTCCTCGATCGTGGTCGCGGCGGTATCGCGTTCTGCCACGACCGCGCCAGCACGCATCACCACCACGCGGTCGGTCACTGCCATGATCTCGCGCAGCTTGTGGGTGATCAGGATCACCGTCGTGCCGCGCGCCTTGAGGGTCCTGAGGATGCGGAACAGCTGCTCGGTCTCGGCCGGCGTCAACACGCCAGTCGGCTCGTCGAGGATCAGGATTTCGGCGCCGCGATAGAGCGCCTTGAGAATCTCGACCCGCTGCTGGGCGCCGACCGGCAGATCGCCGACCAGGGCATCCGGATCGACGCCCAGGCCGTAATCGCGCTCGAGGCGCTCGAGCGTGGCGCGGCCCGCGCGCAAACCGGCCGCCAGGACCGCGCCGCCTTCGGCCCCAAGCATGACGTTTTCCAGCACGGTGAAGGTGTCGACCAGCATGAAATGCTGGTGAACCATGCCGATGCCAAGGGCGATGGCGTCGCTGGAATTGCGGATGCTGACCGGCCGGCCGCGGATTCGGATCTCGCCGGCATCGGCGGCGTAGAAGCCGTAGAGGATGCTCATCAGCGTCGACTTGCCGGCGCCGTTCTCGCCGACGATGCCGGCGATCGATCCGCGCGCGATGGTCAAGTCGACCGCGCGATTGGCGTGGACCGCGCCGAAACGCTTGTCGATGCCGATCAAGGAAACCGCCGGCGGGACGATCCCCGCCGGCGGTTCCGCCGCTAGTGCCGCCACCAGCTCAGTTCGGGCAGGCGTTGTTGCTCATGTAGTCGTGGACCGCGATCTTGCCGCCGACGATGTCGGCCTTGGTCTGGTCGATCCGCGTCTTCATCGCCGCCGTCACCAGCTTTTCGTTGTGCTGGTCCAGCGCCCAGTCGACGCCGCCTTCCTTGAGGCCCAGCACCCGAATGCCCGATTTCCAATTGCCGTCCTTGGCCGCCTTGAAGCTTTCGTAGGCCGCCAAGTCGACCCGCTTGACCATCGAGGTCAGCATGGTGCCGGGATGGAGGTGGTTCTGGTTGGAATCGACGCCGATGGCCAGCCTGCCGCGATCCTTGGCCGCCTGATAGACGCCGACGCCGGTGCCGCCGGCGGCGGCATAGATCACGTCGGCGCCGCGATCGAACTGGCCCTTGGCCAATTCGCCGCCGCGACCGGGATCGTTCCAGGCTGCCGGCGTGGTGCCGGTCATGTTGGCCAGCACCTCGACATTGGGGTTGACGAACTTGGCGCCTTTCTCGTAGCCGCACTGGAACCGCCGGATCAGCGGGATGTCCATGCCGCCGACGAAGCCGACCTTGCCGGTCTTCGACGCCAGCGCCGCCAGCGCGCCGACCAGGAACGAGCCTTCGTGCTCCTTGAACAGCACCGATTGGACGTTGGGCAGCTCGACCACGCTGTCGATCAGGGTGAAGCGGATGTTGGGAAACTCGCCCGCCACCTTCTTGACCGCGTTGCCCTGGCTGAAGCCGACGCCAATGATCGGGTTCTGGCCGCGTTGGGCGAAGCGGCGATGGGCTTGCTCGAACTGGGTCTCGTTGGTGACCTCGAAATCGGCCACCGCGACGCCGCTGTCCCGGGTGAAGCGGGTGACGCCGTTGACCACGCCCTCGTTGAACGACTTGTCGAACTTGCCGCCCATGTCGAACACCACCGCCGGCTTGAGCTCCTGGCCCTGGGCCGTGGCGGCGAAAGCGATCAGGCCGATCGCCAAACCGATGCTACGCATGTCTCTCTCCCTTGGTTTGCCTTGCCTAGCCGCGGCCTCACGCGCCGCAGCGGTTGTTGCTCATGTAGTCGTGAACCGTGATCTTGCCGGCGACGATGTCGGCCTTGGCCGCTTCGACCTTGGCCTTCATCTCGGCGCCGATCAGGCCGGCATTGTGCCGGTCCAGCGCCCAATCGACCCCGCCTTCCTTGAGGCCCAGCACCCGCACGCCGGCCTTCCAGCTGCCGTCGCGGGCGGCCTTGAAGCTTTCGTAGGTCGCCAGATCGACCCGCTTCAGCATCGAGGTCAGCACGCTGCCGGGGTGAAGGTGGTTCTGATTGGAATCGACGCCGATCGAAAGCTTGCCGCGATCCTTGGCGGCCTGCAGCACGCCCAGACCGGTGGTGCCGGCGGCGGCGTAGATCACGTCGGCGCCGCGGTCGATCTGGCCGCGGGCCAGCTCGGCGCCGCGCGCGGGATCGGTCCACGCCGCCGGCGTGCTGCCGGTCATGTTCTGGATCAGCTCGATGCGCGGATTGGCGTGGCGCGCGCCCTGTTCGTAGCCGCAGGCGAATTTGCGGATCAACGGGATGTCCATGCCGCCGACGAAGCCGATCTTGCCGCTTTTCGCCGCCAGCGCCGCCGCCATGCCGACCAGGAACGAGCCTTCGTGCTCCTTGAACAGCACCGATTGCACGTTGGGCAGGTCGACCACGCTGTCGATCACGGTGAAGCGCAGCGCCGGGAACTCCTTGGCCACGGTCGTCACCGCCGCGGTCTGAAGAAATCCCACGCCGACGATCGGATTGGCCGGCAGGCGGGCGAAACGCCGATGCGCCTGCTCGAACTGGGCCTCGTTCGACACCACGAAGTCGCGGTAGTCGATGCCGGTCTCGGTCTTGAAGCGCTCGGCGCCGCGATAGGCCGCTTCGTTGAACGAGCCGTCGAACTTTTCGCCCATCGAATAGACCACCGCCGGCGCGATCTGGGCCGCGGCCGTTCCCGCCGCCAGCACCAATGCCATTGTCGCCATTGTCTGCCGCATCGCCGCCTCGCTATTCGCCGTAGGGAATCCAGACGTTCTTGACCTGCGTCGCCTGACGCAGGAACTCGGTGCCTTCGCCCTGGCGCGGATCGCGCCAGTCGCGGGCGCGGCCGTGATCGACCCAGCTGCGCTTGAGATCGGCGGCCGAAGCCGCTTCGACCCGCCGCGCCGCCTCGGCGTCGCCCGCCAGGCACCACACCGCATCGACGTCGCCGTGCGCGGCCAGGGTCTCGGCCAGGCCTCGGCGCTCGCCGGTGACGATCGCAAGCGCGCCCGGCGGCACGTCCGAAGTGTCGATCACCTGATAGAAATCGGTCGCCGGCAGGGGGCAACGCTGGGACGGCACCGCCACCACCCGGTTGCCCATGGCCAGCGCCGGCGCCCAGATCGAAACGAAGGACAGCAGCGGCATGTCGTCGGGGCAGATCGCGCCGATCACGCCCAGCGCCTCGGGCATGGCCAGCGCCACGCCGCGCAATGGCGGATTGTGGACCTGGCCGTCGAACTTGTCCGCCCAGGCGCCCCAGGTGAACAGGCGGGCAAGGCTGGTCTCGACCTCGCGCTTGGCCTCGGCCTTGGAAGATCCCGCGACCTGGCAGAGGCGCCGCACGAATTCGTCCGCGCGCGCAGACAGGTTCTCCGCCAGGTAATAGAGCACCTGGGCGCGATTGTGCGCCGTGGCTTTGGTCCAGGCATCGGCCTTGCGCGCCGCTTCGACAGCGTTGCGAATGTCCTTGCGGTTGCCCTCGCCGACCTCGCCGCCCGGCACAAGACGGCTATAGCCCGAATCCGGCCGCGCCTGCTTGCCGCCGACATGCAGCTTGGCGGTGCGGTCGATCGCCGCCGGCGGCGCCTTCAACCGCAGCGCCCTGGGCTTGGGCGGCGCATAGGCCGGCAGATCGGGCGCGAGATATTCGTACATGCCCTCGCGACCGCCCTCGCGGCCGAACCCGGATTCGCGATAGCCGCCGAATCCGCAGGCCGCATCGAACTGATTGGCGCAGTTGATCCAGACCGTGCCGGCCTTGAGCTTGGGCGCCACGTCCAGCGCCAAATTGACGTTCTCGGTCCAAACGCAGGCCGCCAGCCCGTAGCGGCTGTTGTTGGCCAGGGTCACCGCCTCCTCGGGCGTGCGGAAGGTCATCGCCGCCAGCACCGGGCCGAAAATCTCGACCTGGGCGACTTCGGCCGCCGGCGACACGCCGGTCAGCAGCGTCGGCGGGTAATAGCAGCCGGTTCCGGGCGGCGGCGTCTCGGACCGCCATAGCGTGGCGCCTTCGGCCACGCCGCGTTCGACCAAAGACTCGATACGCTGGCGCTGGCGCGGCGAGACCACCGCGCCGATGTCGGTGCATTTGTCGAGCGGATCGCCCATGCGCAGCGTATCCATCCGCGTCTTGAGCTTGACGTAGAGCCGCTCCGCCGTGCCCTCGTGCACCAGCAGCCGCGATCCGGCGCAGCACACTTGGCCCTGGTTGAACCAGATCGAGTCGACCGCGCCTTCGACCGCGGCGTCCAGATCGGCGTCGTCGAAGACGATGAAGGGCGACTTGCCGCCCAGTTCCAGCGTCAGCTTCTTGCCGCTGCCGGCGGTGGCGGCGCGGATCGAACGCCCGACCTCGGTCGAGCCGGTGAAGGCGATCTTGTCGATGCCGGCATGGCGGACGATGGTCTCGCCGACCTCGCCCGCGCCGGTGACGATGTTGAGCGCGCCCGCCGGCAATCCGGCCTCGGCCGCCAATTCGGCGAACAGCAGCGCCGACAGGCTGGTGTCTTCGGCCGGCTTGAGCACCACGGTGTTGCCAGCGGCCAGCGCTGGCGCCACTTTCCACGCCAGCATCAGGAGCGGGAAGTTCCAGGGCACGATCTGCCCGACCACGCCCAGCGGGCGATGGCCGGGGAACTCGGCGTCGCGCAACTGCGCCCAACCGGCGTGATGGTAGAAATGCCGCGCCACCAGCGGAAGGTCGATGTCGCGGGTCTCGCGGATCGGCTTGCCGTTGTCGAGCGTCTCGACCACCGCCAGCAGCCGCGCGTGGCGCTGCACCATGCGCGCCAGCGCATACAGCACCCGTGCCCGACCGTGGCCGCCCAGCCGCGTCCAACCCGGCAGCGCCTTGCGCGCCGCCGTGACCGCGGCATCGACGTCGCCTTCGCCGGCAAGCGCGATCTGGGCCAGGGTCTTGCCGCTGGCCGGATTGACGGTGGCGAAGGATTTTCCGGTCGAGGGCTTGACCCATTTGCCGCCGATGAACAGCCGGAACTGCTGGTCGTGGCGGGCCAGCCAGGCTTCGGCCACGCCTGCGCTTTCCGGCGCCGGTCCGTAATCCATGGAATCGAGGATAGCGGCGATGTTCATGCCAGGGGATGACGATGCGCGGCCGAATAGCGGCCGGTGACATGGTGTTCGAGCTGGCGCTCGATGTCGCCCAGCAGGCTGGAAGCGCCGATGCGGAACAGTTCGGGCTCCAACCACGGCCGGCCGAGTTCCTCGCACATCAGGAACTGGTAGTTGAGCACGTCCTTGGCCGCGGAAATGCCGCCGGCCGGCTTGAAGCCGATGCGTTGGCCGGTGCGTTCGCGATAGTCGCGGATCATGCGCAGCATGGTCAGCGACACCGGCAATGTCGCGTTGACCGTTTCCTTGCCGGTCGAGGTCTTGATGAAGTCGGCGCCGGCCATCATGCACACCGCCGAGGCCCGGGCGACGTTGCGCAGTGTGCCGAGATCGCCGGTGGCGAGGATGGTCTTGAGATGGGCCGGCCCACAGGCGGCGCGGAAGGCACGCACCTCGTCATGAAGCGCGCGCCAATCGCCGACCAAGGCATGCCGCCGCGAAATGACGATGTCGATCTCGGCCGCGCCCGCCGCGACCGAGGCTTCGATTTCCTTGATGCGCAGGCCGAGCGGGCTGAGACCGGCGGGAAAGCCGGTCGAGACCGCCGCCACCGGAATGCCGCTGCCGGCCAGCGCCTCGACCGCGGTCGGCACCATTTCGTGATAGACGCAGACCGCGCCGACCTGGATCTTGCGATCGCCGAGACCCATCGCATCGAGCAGGTCGCGCCGCACCGGCTGGCGGGCCTTGGCGCAAAGCCGCCGTACCCGCTCCCAGGTGTCGTCGCCCGACAGCGTGGTCAGGTCGATGCACTGGATCGCCTTGACCAGCCAGGCCGCCTGCCAATCCTTCTTGACCGTGCGCCGGCCGGGAAGCGTGGCGACACGGCGTTCGACCGCGCTGCGGTTGACCTTGAGGCCGTCGACCCAATCGAGGTCCAGCGCCATACCGGGATTGCGGCCGTGGCCGGCAACCGCCGGGTGTCGCGCGATGTCGGAATCGTTGCTGGGAACCGGCTGCAGCTTGGCCATGGGCGGCGAGTTTCCGCCTTGTCCGCAGGGCGGTCAAGCGCGACGGGCGAGATCGATCAGCCGTTCGGTCGCTTGATCGAGCGTCAACGCACCGGAGAGCGCCTGGGCTGCGATCGGTTCGACCGCAACCGCCTCGAGACGGCGTGCAAGCCGCTCGGTCGCCAACCCGATCAGCAATCGCCGCACCCGCGCCAGACGCTCGGCCTCGCCGCTCGGTTTCCCGGCGCGGGCAGCCTCGACCGCCGCCAACAGCGCGGCGATGCCCTGGCCCGACGTGGCGACGGTTTCGATCAGGGGCGGGGTTCGGCCCGAGGCCATGCCGATCGCCGCCGCCAACTGCGCCGCCGCGCGCTTGGCGCCGGGCAGGTCGGCCTTGTTGAGCACCAGCACGTCGGCCACTTCCAGCAGACCGGCCTTCAGCGCCTGAATGTCGTCGCCCAGCCCCGGCGCGCAGACCACGCAAGTGACATGGGCTAGGCGCGAGATTTCGATCTCGGATTGGCCGACGCCGACCGTCTCGACGATCACGACCCCCTGGCCGGCGGCGTCCATGACATCGACCGCGCGCGCCGTCGCCGCCGCCAGCCCGCCGAGGTGGCCGCGCGCCGCCAGCGAGCGCACGAATACCCCCTCGTCCTCGGCCGCGATCAGCATGCGAATGCGGTCGCCCAGCACGGCGCCGCCGCTGAACGGGCTGGAGGGATCGACCGCCAGCACGCCCACCTTGCGCCCCTGCCGGCGCAAGGCGCCGATCATTGCCCCGACCAGGGTCGACTTGCCGGCGCCGGGCGCGCCGGTGACGCCGATCACTGTCGCCTGGCCGAGGCGCGGCAGGGCAGTGCGCAGCACGTCCGATGCCTCGGGCAGGTCGTCGATCACGGCGGTAAGCGCGCGCGCCAGCGCCGGGCGCCGGCCGGCCAGCCATTCCGCGATCCAGTTCGAATCCATTGACCAAGCTTGGGACGGCACGCCGACGCTGGCAAGTCGCCGGCCGAAGCGCCGCCGGTTTTCAAATCGACCGGCCTTGGTTTAGGCTTCTGCCATGGACGGGGGGCGGCCCTTCGCGGGCCTAAAAGTGCTCGATCTCAGCCAAGGCATCGCCGGACCGCAGGCCGGGATGATGCTGGCCCAGGCCGGCGCCGACGTCGCCAAGATCGAGCCGCCCGAGGGCGACTGGGGTCGGCGCATCGGCAAGCGTTTCGGCGAGCACTGCGCGGTGTCGCTGGCGATGAACCGCGGCAAGCGCAGCCTGGCGGTCGACATGAAAAGTGCCGAAGGCCGCGCGCTGGTCCGCCGTCTGGCACGATCCAGCGACGTGCTGATCGAGGGCTTCCGGCCGGGGGTGATGGCGCGGCTGGGGCTCGACTATCCGTCTTTGGCAAAGGAATGCCCGCGCTTGGTTTACGCCTCGGTCAGCGGCTTCGGGCAGGAGGGGCCGCTGTCGGAGCGACCGGCGACGGACTCCGTGCTGCAGGCCTTCAGCGGCATGTACCGGGCCAATGCGGCCGATGACGGCCTGCCGCGCCGGGTGACCTTCTTCCCGATCGACATGGTCACCGGAATCTGGGGCTATGGCGCCATCGTCACCGCGCTGTTTCACCGCCAGACGACGGGGCGCGGCACGCATCTCGATCTGGCGATGATGCGCGTCGCCGGCGCGATGCAGGCGATCGATCTGATCAAGTACCGCGCCGAGGGTCCCGCGCCCGAGATTCCGCTGGTGCCGCTCGGCGCCTATCGCACCCGCGACGGCTGGATCAGCCTGAGCGTGCTCAACGACGGACAGTTCAAGGCGCTGATGGAAGCCATGGGATCGGCCGAATTGGCGCGCGATCCGCGCTTCGTCGACGCGGCGGCCAGGCGCGAGAACGGCGCGACCCTGCAGGCCATGCTCGAGCGGGAATTTCCCAAGCGCGATACGGCGGATTGGGACCAGCGGCTGGGCAAGGCCGGGATCCTGTCGGCGCCGATTGCCGATTTC
>VGDZ01000022.1 GCA_016869515.1 Alphaproteobacteria bacterium
CTGGAACGCCGCCCGGTCCAGAAGCCGCGCCTGGCCGACGAGGACCCGATCCTGTTTTCCAGCCCGTTCGTCGCCCAGTTGCTGGGCCAGGAAGAGGCGCCGGCCGAATCCCCGACAGACCGTGCCCAGGGCCGCACCCATTACGCCGCGCGCGGCGAGCCGTTCCTCAGTTTCATAGCCACCGGACCGCCGCTCGATCTGCGTGTTTAGGCACGCATCGCTTCTTGTCGCGCGCGCCAGCGCGCGGCAAGATGCGGCATGGTCCTGGTCTACGATCCTTCCGATCCGGCTCAACTGGCCGATCCGTTCCCGACCTTCCGCGAACTGCGCCAGAGCGCGCCGGTGCATTACAGCCCGCCGCTGCGGGGCTGGGTGGCGGTGCGCTACGAGGAGGTGCGGCAGGCGACGCTGGACCGACGGCTGTCGCCCGACCGGCTGCGGCCGTTCTTCGCCCGCCTGCCCGAAGACCAGCGCGCCCGGGTCAAGAGCCTCGAGACCTATCTGGCCAGCTGGGCGGTGTTCCGCGACCCGCCCGATCACACCCGCTTGCGCGGGCTGATGAACCGCGCCTTCACCAGCCGCGCCATCGAGGCGGTGCGGCCCAATATCCGCCGCATCGTCGACGATCTGCTGGACGGCGTGGTCGAACGCGGCGAGGCCGATTTCATCGCCGATTTCGCTTATCCGCTGCCGGCCAGCGTGATCATGGACATGCTGGGCGTGCCGCGGGCCGATCTGGCCAAGGTGCGGGCCTGGAGCCGCGACATCGCGCTGTTCATCGGTTCGGCGGTGTCGACGCCGGACAAGTACGACCGCGCCGAGGCTGGCACCGGCGCCATGGCGGAATTCTTCCGCGGCCTCTTGGCCAAGCGCAAGGCGGCGCCGCGCGAGGACCTGATGAGCGCGCTGATCGCCGCCCGCGACGGCGAAGGCAAGCTCTCGGACGACGAGACCGTGGCTTGCTGCATCCTGATGCTGTTCGGCGGGCACGAGACCACCACCAATCTGATCGGCAACGGCGTGCTGGCGCTGTTGCGCGATCCGGCGGCGCTGGCGCGGCTCGGCGCCGATCCGGCGCTGGATGCCAGCGCGGTCGAGGAGTTCCTGCGCTTCGATGGACCCTCGGGCGCGTTGACCCGCGTCGCGCTCGAGGACATCGAACTCGGCGGCCAGGCCATCGCCAAGGGCCAGCGGCTGTTCGCCATGCTCAACGCCGCCAACCGCGACCCCAAGGTCTTCGCCGATCCCGAGCGGCTGGATCTCGGTCGCGCCGACAATCGCCATCTCGCCTTCGGCCACGGCGCCCATTTCTGCCTGGGCGCGCCCTTGGCGCGGGCCGAGGCGCTGGTGGCATTCCGCGCCGTGCTGGACCGGCTGCCCGGCCTGGCGCAGGGCGCGGGCGAACTGCGCTGGATGGATTCCTTCGTTTTTCGCGGCGTCGAGGCGCTGCCGATCGTGTTCCGGCCGACGGCGCGGGTGCAGGCGGCATGAGCGCGGACGCGCTGGCTGGGATCGATCATGCGGTGGTGCTGGTGCGCGACCTCGAAGGGGCGCGGACCAGCTTTGCCCGACTGGGATTCACCGCCACGCCGCGCGGCACGCACAGCGCGCACATGGGCACGGGCAATCATTGCCTGATGTTCGAGAGCGACTACATCGAGCTGTTGGGCATCCTCAAGCCGACCGATCTCAACGCCGGCTGGCGCCGCCAGCTCGAACTGCGCGAGGGAGTGGCGGCGCTGGCGCTGGCGACCAGCGACGCCGGACGCAGCTACGAAGCCCTGACCGAGCGCGGGCTGGAGCCCTCGGACCCGATCGCTTTCTCACGCCCGGTCGATCTGCCCGAAGGCAAGGCCGAGGCCGCCTTCCGCATCGTCCGCCTGCCCGAAGCCGCGGTGCCGGGCGCGGGCCTATTCGTCTGCGGGCATCTCACGCGCGGCGCGGTGTGGCGGCCGGAATGGCAGGCCCACGCCAACGGCGCCGTCGGCATCGCGCTGGTGACAGTGGCGGTGCCCGACCCCGACGCCGCCGCCGGACTCTATCGCCGGGTGTTCGGCCGCGAGCACGTCGCCGAGAGCCGCAACCGGATCCGCATCGATACCGGCGGCGCGCCGATCCGCTTGGTGGCGGGCGAAGGCCCGGCGCATGTCTCGGGCCTCAGCCTGGTGGTCGCCGATCTCGGCCGCGCCGAGGCCGCGCTGGCCGCGGGATCGGTGCCGCGCGAACGCGGCGCGTCGGTCTTGCGTGTCGCCCCCGAGGCCGCCTGCGGCGTCGCCCTGGAGTTCCTGGCCAAATGAGCGAAACCCCCGCCCCCCGCCCCGCCGCCACCGTGCTGCCCCTGCGCGACGGTCCCGGCGGCCTCGAAGTCTTCATGCTGGTGCGAGCGCGCGAGATCGACTTCGCCTCGGGCGCCTGGGTCTTTCCGGGCGGGCGGGTGGATGGCGCCGACACCGCCGAGGCGGCGCGCACGCGCGCCACCGGCGCCGAGGGGCTGTCGCCCGAGGAACTCGGCTATGCCGTGGCGGCGGCGCGCGAGGCGTTCGAGGAATGCGGCATCCTGCTGGCGCGTCCCGCGGGCGAGAGCCGGCTGGTCGAGGGCGGGCGCGCGGCCGCGCTGTTCGCCAAATGGCGCGGACCCCTGGTCGAACGCAAGGCCGGGATCGGCGAGGTGCTGGCGGCCGAGAACCTGGTGCTGGCATTGGACCGGCTGGTGACCTTCGCGCATTGGCTGACGCCGCCGATCCGCGCCAAGCGCTTCGACACCCGCTTTTTCCTGATGCGCGCACCCGAGGACCATGTCGCGCGGCACGACGGTCACGAATCGATCGACTCGGCCTGGGTCGACGCCGCCAAGGCGGTCAGCGAAGGCGATGCCGGCGCGCGCAAGCTGGTCTTCGCCACCCGCCAGAACCTGGATCGCCTGTCGCGCAGCGCATCGGTGGAATCCGCCTTCGCCGCCGCCCGCGCCCAGAAGCTGGTGCCGATCTGCCCCGAGGTGGTGCAGGGCAAGGACGGCCCGGCGCTGCGGATTCCGGCCGATGCCGGCTATGCCGTGACCGAGATGCCGCTGTCGCGCTTGCCCCGGCCCTGAAACGGCGGAACCCTCCGCCCGCCTTATTTGCGAGCGGCGGCGCCCTCGCGCGGCAACGCAAGCGCCAGACCCGCGGCGCCAAGGCAGACCAGCGCCGACAGGATCGCCGCCAGGCTGAGGCCGTCGACGAAGGCCGCGCGCGCCTGCGTCAGAACCGAAGCCGGCATGCCCTCGAGCGACACCGCCGCCGCCAGCGACGTCCGCGCCGCCTCGAATGCGGCGCCGCCCAAGTCGACCCCCGTCAGGGCATGGCGATAGATTGCCGTCGCCAGGCTGCCCAAGAGCGCGATGCCCAGCGCCCCGCCCAGCTCGGCCGCGGTTTCCGACAGCGCCGATGCGGCGCCGGCGCGCTCGGGCGGGGCCGCGCCCACCACCAGCCCGGTGACCAGCGCCGCCACCGGGCTCGAACCGATCGACAGCACAACCGATCCGGCCACGACCAGCCACAATCCGCGATCCGGTACCAACATCGCGAAACCCAGGGCCGCCAGCGCCAGGCCGCCGACGATCACCTTCGGCACCGGCCAGCGGCGGGTCAGCAGCGGCGTCATGGGCGAGGCCAAAGCAAACGCCGTCGCCGACACCAACGTGCAGGCGGCCGCTTGCATCGCGTCCAGGGCGGCAACCAACTGGAAATACAGCGCGATCAGCACGAAGCCTCCGAACAAGCAGAACATCATCGCCAAGTTGATCGCCAGCGCGGCGGAAAATGCGGACGATCGAAACAGCGTCAGGTCGATCAGCGGATCGGCCAGCCGTCGCTGGCGATGCACGAACCACGCCACCAGTGCCAGGCCCACCGCCATCGCCGTCCAGGCCACCGGGTCCGCGCCCTGCTCGGCCGCGCGCTTGATGCCGTAGATAAAGGCCAGCACCGCCGTCAGCGACAGCGCGGAGCTGGTCAGGTCGATGCGCCCGGCGCCGGGGTCGCGATATTCCGGCAGCAATCGCGGACCAAGCGCCAGCAACAGCGCCATCACCGGCACGCCGACCAGGAACGCCGCCCCCCACCAGAACCATTGGATCAGCAGCCCGCCGACAATGGGACCGACGATGGCGCCGACCGAAAAGCTCGCCACCCACAGCGCGATGGCCAGGCCGCGCTCCTCGGGATGGCGGAACATGACGGCGATCAGCGACAAGGTCGATGGCGCCAGCGTCGCTCCGGCCACGCCCAGCAGCGCCCGCGCCAGGATCAGCGCCTCGGCGCTGCCGGCGAAGGCCGCCAACACCGAGGCGGCGCCGAACCCGGCCGCGCCGATCAGCAGCACGCGCCGCCGGCCGATGCGATCGCCCAGCGTGCCCATCGGGATCAGGAACCCCGCCACCAGGAATCCGTAGATGTCGACGATCCACAACAACTGCGCGGCACTGGGCTTGAGATCGGCGGCCAAGGCCGGCACCGCCAGGTTCAGCACCGTCAAGTCCATCGAATAGAGCATGCAAGGCAGGGCCAGCACGCCCAGCCCGATCCAGGCGCGGCGCGGGGCGCGCATCAAAGGCGGATGACGGCGGGGCCGGGCGGTTCGGCGTAGAGCGCGGCGACCTCGGCGGCGCGGCGTTCCAGCGTCGCCAACTGGTTGATGTAGCCCTTGTCGGTGATTTCGTTGGCGTCGATCGAGGGCGGCTCGGCCAAGAGCAGCACCCGGCCGATGCGCATCGAGCCGCCCGACTGGGCGGCGTTGTGCGCGGCCAGGGTCTTGCGGACATGGTCGCGCACCGCTTCGTGCGCGATCAGCGCCGCGGGCGGCGCGTCCGCCGGCAAATCCCTGGCCAGCGCGCGACAGGCGGCAAGATTGGGCCAGGCCAACAGCCCGATCTCGGCGCGGTCGTGGCCGGTCACCACGGCGTCCTGCAGCGCCGGCGAGGCCGCCGCCAGCGCCGCCACCCGCACCCCGCCAGTCGAGACCCAGGTGCCCGAAACCAGCTTGAAATCCTCGGCGACGCGGCCGTCGAAGACGATGCCCTTGGCCGGATCGGCCGGATCGGCGAAGCGGCCGGCATCGCCCATGCGATAGAAGCCCTCGTCGTCGAACGCGGCTGCGGTCAGGTCGGGCCGGCCGAGATAGCCGGGAAAGACGTTGGGGCCGCGCACCCGCAACTCGGTCTTGGCGCCGGCCGGCACCATCTTGACCTCGACCCCCGGCGCCGGCAGGCCGATGACGCCGGCGCGGTCGATCCGCCAATGCACCGTGGTCGCCATCGGCGCGGTCTCGGTCGAGCCCCAGGACGAGATCATCAGCGGCAGCCGGCCGAGTTCCTGGCGCGCCACCGTCTCCAGCCGCGACCACAGATCCTGCGGCAGCGCGGCGCCGGCATAGAAGATCATCCCCAGCCGCCGGAAATAGGCCCGCCTCACCTCGGCGTCGCGTTCGAGGAAGGGCAGCAGCATGGCGAAGCCGGCCGGGACGTTGAAATGGATGGTGGGCGAGACTTCGCGCAGGTTGGCGACGGTGCGCTCGATCAGCCCCGGCATCGGCCGGCCGGCATCGATGTAAAGCGTGCCGCCATGGCGCAGCACCATGTTGAAATTGTGATTGCCGCCGAAGGTGTGGTTCCACGGCAGCCAGTCCAGCAGCACCGGCGGCGTCTCGACCATGAACGGCCAGCACTGCATCGCCATCTGCTGATTCGCATTGAGCATGCGCTGGGTGTTGATCACGCCCTTGGGCAGGCCGGTCGAGCCCGAGGTGAACAAATATTTGGCGACGCTGTCGGGGCCGATCGCGGCGAAGGCGCGTTCGACCGCCGGGGTCGGCCGGGTCGCCAGCAGATCGGCGAAACGAGTCGCGGCGCGGCCTTCGGGCGGCGCGGCCGAACAGACCAGTTCGATCCCGGGCGCGGCCACGGCTTCGAGGGCGCGGGCGAAGGGCTGCACCGCCGCGACATAGATCATGCCCGGCTTCACCAGCGCGGCGATGTGCTTGAGCTTGGCGAAATCCTGGCTCATCAGCGAATAGGCCGGCGAGACCGGCGCCACCGGTATCCCGGCCTGCATCGCCCCCAGGGTCAGCAAGGCCTGGTCGATCGAATTGCCCGACAGGATCATCACCGGCCGCTCGGGCCCGAGGCCGCGATCCAACAGCGCCTGGGCCACGGCATCGGCGCCCGTGGCGGCCTCGCCATAGCTCAGCCGCCGCCAGGGTCCATCGCCGTTGCGCTCGGCCAGGAAGACGCGATCGGGATCGGTCTTGGCCCAATGCCGCAGCCGGACGCCGAGATGGCGATCGTATGAGCCCAAGGCCGCGGGCGAGCGCAGCACCAGCGAGCCGTCGGCGCGGCGCTCGACTTCGACCTTGGGCGCCAGCATGGCGAGATCCTGGACCATGGCTCTCTGCTACATCCCGAGATAGGCCCGGCGCACGCGATCGTCGGCCAGCAGATCGGCGCCGGTGCCGGAGATGGCGACGCGGCCGTTCTCCAGCACATAGGCCCGCGCCGCCAGCTTCAGCGACAGCGCCACGTTCTGCTCGACCAGCACCACCGTCAAGCCCTGCCGGTTCAGCCGCCGGATAACCCGAAACACCTCCTGCACCACGGTCGGCGCCAGGCCGAGCGAGGGCTCGTCGAACATGATCAGCTCGGGCTTGCCCATCAGGCAGCGGCCGATCGCCAGCATCTGCTGCTCGCCGCCCGAGAGCGTGCCGGCGGCCTGGTCGCGCCGCTCGGCCAGGCGCGGGAACAGCGCCATCACCTCGGCCAGGGATTCGTCCTGACGGTCGCGCGCGCGCGGCAGCATGGCGCCGACCTCGAGATTCTCCAGCACGCTGAGATTGGGAAACACCTGGCGGCCCTCGGCCACCTGGCCGATGCCGAGATCGCACACCACATGGCTGGGCTGGCCGGCGATGTCGCGGCCCTTGAAGCGGATCGAGCCGTGGCGCGGCCGTTCCATGCCGGCGACGGCGCGGATCAGCGAGGTCTTGCCGGCGCCGTTGGCGCCGACGATGGCGACGATGGCGCCGGGATCGACCGTCAGCGAGACGCGGTCCAGCGCCTGGGCGTCGCCGTAATAGAGGTCGAGATCGCGCACCTCCAGCATCAGCCCAGCGCCTCCTCGCCGAGATAGCTTTCCAGCACCTTGGGATGGCGCGTCACCGCCTCGGGCGTGCCGTCGGCGATGATCTCGCCGTGATGCAGCACGACGATGTGGCGCGACAGCGCCATCACCGCGCGCATGACGTGCTCGATCAAAAGGATGGTGATGCCGAGGCTGGCGTTGAGCTCCTTGAACACGCCGACCATGACGTCGACCTCGGTCGGGCGCAGACCGGCCATGACCTCGTCCAGCAGCAACAGCCGCGGGCCGGTGGCCAGCGCCCGCGCCACCTCCAGTCGCTTGCGCTCGGGCAGGGTCAGCGCGCCGGCCAGCTGGTGCCGCTTGGGCTTGAGGCCGAGCCGGTCGAGGATCTCGACCGCGCGGCGCTCGGCCGCGTCGATGTCGGGCGCCAGGTTGAGGGCGGCGATGACGACGTTGCGCTGCACGCTGAGGCCGGCGAAGGGCTTGACGATCTGGAAGGTGCGGCCGACGCCGGCGCGGCAGACCTGGTCGGGCCGCAGGCCGGCCAAGGAATGCCCGTCCAGCGTCACCGTGCCCGAATCCGCCGCCATCACGCCGGCGATCAGGTTGAAGATCGTGGTCTTGCCGGCGCCGTTGGGGCCGATCAGGCCGACGATCTCGCCCGCCGGCACCTCGAAGCTGGCGTTGCGCACCGCCTTGAGCCCGCGAAAGCTCTTGGACAGATCGCGCACCTCCAGCCGCGCCCCGCTCACGTCCCGTCTCCCGGCGGCCGATCGAGGCCGAGCCGGCGCGCGATCCACGGCCACAGCCCGCCCGGCAGGAAGACCACGATCAGCACCACGCACAGCCCGTAGACGAAATGCTTGATGCCGATCAGGGCGTGGCGCTCGGTCAGCGCCGACAACAGCTCCGACAAGGGCGTCAGCACGAAGGCGCCCAAGATCGGGCCGATCAGCGTGCCCAGCCCGCCGATGATCGGCCCCAGCAGCAATTCGATCGACAGGTTGATGTTGAAGATCTGCTCGGGGAACATGTTGTTGAAGTAGAAGGCGTAGAACACGCCGCCCAGCGAGGTCATCGCCGCCGACAGCACCACCGCCGCCATCTTGGCGCGGAACACGTCGATGCCCAGCGCCTGCGCCGCCTCCTGGTCCTCGCGGATGGCAAGCCAGCGATGGCCCAGCCGCCCGGCCAGCAACAAGCGCGACAGCGCCAGCGCGGCCACGCTCAACCCCAGCGCCAGGTAATAGAACATCTCGGGCGTGCCGCGCAGATGCACCAGGTCGTTGACGGTGCGGTTGTCGACCGGGATGAACAGGCCCGAGGAGCCGCCGACCCAGGTGAAATGGTCGAACAGGATGCGGATGAACTCGGCGAAGGCGATGGTCAGCAGAGCGAAATAGACTCCCTGGATCGAGAAGCGGAAGCCGAGAAAGCCGATCGCGGCGCCGACCAGCGCCGCCAGCGCCATCGCCGGGAACAGCCCGATCACGGGCGGCAGTCCGAAATGCACGAACAGCGCGCCGGCGACGTAGGCGCCGAGGCCGACGAACATGGCGTGCCCGAGCGACAGCAGGCCGGCGAAGCCCATCATCACGTTCCAGGACTGGCCGAGATAGGCGAAGAACAGCGACTGGGTCAGCACCGTCAGCAGATAGTCGTCGACCATGGCGGGCGCCGCCAGCAGCACCAGCGCCGCCAGTCCGAGCGCGATCCGCGCCCGCGTCCCGGCCTCGCCCAACAACCGCCCGATCACGACCGCCGGCCCAACAGCCCCTCGGGCCTCAGGATCAGCACCAGGATCAGCAGGCCGAAGGAGAACATCGACTTGAGCGAAGGCTGCAGCAACAGGCCGGCCAGCGCCTCGGATACGCCCACCAGCAACCCGCCCAACAGCGCGCCCGACAGGCTGCCCATGCCGCCGATGATGACGACGACGAAGGCCAACAGCGTATAGGTGTTGGCGAGATAGGGATGGACATCGACCAGCATCAGGATGATGCAGCCGGCGGCGCCGATGCAGGCCGAGCCGATGCCGAAGGTCAGCGCGAACAGCCGCTTGACGTTGAGGCCGACCACCGCCGCCCCGGTCAGGTTGTCGGCGCAGGCGCGGATCGCCTTGCCCAGCGGGTGATAGCGGAAGAAGACGAACAGCAGCCCCGCCACCGCGATCGCGGCGATGCCGGCATAGACCCGATGCGCGTCCAAGATCAGCACCCCGATCTCGACCGAATCGTAGGCCGATTCCAGGGTCACGTTCTGGGCGTTGGGCCCGAACGCCATCAGGCACAGCGCCACCAGCATGATCGCCAGCGCCGCCATCAAGAGGAACTGCATGTGCTCGGGCGCGTGCAGCAGGCGGTTGACCAAGCCCGCCTGCAGCGCATAGCCGATGGCGAACAGCGCCGCGCCGACGATCGGGATCGCCCACAACGGCGCCAGGCCGAAATGCTGGAACAACAGCAGCGCGCCGTACATGCCGATCACCATCAACTCGCCATGGGCGAAGTTGACGATGCGCGTCACGCCGAAGATCGCCGACAGCCCCAGCGCCGACAGGCCATAGACCAGCCCGGTCAACAGCCCGGCGGTGGCGATATTGGCGATCGCATCGAGCGGCATGGCGGCGTCGCGCGTCCGCGGACGGACGCGCGCCTCGCTTTGGCGGTCGGGAGCGTCAGCCGATCAGGCGCGCTTGTCCCAGGCCGGCATCGGATAGACCGGCTCGGAATCGGCATAGGCCCGCGGCACCACCACCTTGAGCTTGCCGCCGCGGTTCTGGATGCCGGCATTGCCGAGGCCGCCATTGTGGCCCTTGGCGTCAAAGGCGATGCCGGGGCCGATCGAGACGTTGTTCTTGATATTGGTCGCGGCCAGCGCGTCGCGCAGCTTGCCCGGATCGGCCGAACCCGCGCGCTTGAAGGCATCGGCGCAGATCAGCGCCGCCTCGAAGCTGTAGACGTGGTTGGTGTCGATGTTGATGCCGGGATAGGCCTTGGCGCCGCGTTCGAGCAGATAGCGGGTCAAGGGCTTGGAGGGGTCGTACCAAGGCACCAACGAGATGATGTGGTCGCCGTTCTTGCCCAGGGTCTTGAGGTACTGGTCCTCGTAGAAGCCGGGACCGGACGAGACCACCGCCTTGGGCGACCAGCGCTGCTTGATCAGCTCGCGGGTCAGCAGCATGGCGTCGTTGAGCCGCGACACCGTCCACAGCAGCTCGGCGCCGGTGGCCTTGGCCTTGGCGATCTCGACCGAGAGGTCGCGGGCGTTGGGGTCGTAGGCGATGACGTCGGCGAACTTGTAGGGCATCTCGATGCGCTGCATCAGCCCGAGCAGGCCGGCCTTGAGCGATTCGCCGAAGGTGTCGTTGACGTGCAGCAGCACCGCCGATTTGGGCGCGTCCTTCTTGTACTCGTAGAGCTCGCGCTGCAGGTTGAGCGCGTCCTGGGCGATGCGCACGCCGTTGGGGAAGTTGCGGAACACGAACTTGTAGCCCTGTTCGGTGATCGGCGGTGCGGCGGCGATGTTGATCACCAGCGGCACGCCCTTCTGCTCGCAGACCTGGGCCAGCGCGGTGGTGGCGCCGGAATCGAACGCGCCGGTGACGATCTGGGCGCCGTCCTGGATCACCTTTTCGGTCACGGCGCGGGCGCGCTGGACGTTGGTCTCGGTGTCGACCGGCATGTACTGGATTTCGGGATAGCCCAGTTCCTTGAGGATCGGCAGCGCCAGGTCGTAGCCCTGCTGGCAGGACTGGCCGATTTTGCCCTGCGGGCCCGAGCGCGGCAGCACCACGCCGACCTTGAGCGGCGCGCCCTGGGCGCGGGCGATCGCAAACGGCTGGGCAAAGGCCAGGCCGGCGGCGCCGGCGATGACCGCGCGACGGCTGGGACGGCGGTTCTTGGTGGTGGGCATGGACGTGTTCTCCCCGGATTTCATGGGGGATTCTCTAGCATGACCCTCGCTGCGGCTCTAGGCCCAAGGGCATGATCGATCTGTCTTGAACCGGACGCTTCAAGACAGATCGTGAATCAAGCCCTCGTATTCCGCTTTGGACCGCGATTCGCGGTTCGCCTGGAAAAGGGTCTGCGATTTCATGCGAACCGATCGCGGTCCAGGGGGCCAGTTTCCTGATGCGCGGTGCCCGTCTGTCGGCTTAGAGTGGCGGCCGGAACCGGGCCCGCATGGACAAAAGCGTCTTCGCCTATATCTGGCGCCACAGCAAGGCCGAGCAGATCGTCATTCTCGGCCTGGTCCTGGTCAGCCAGTTCCTCTATTTCATCTCGCTGACGATCCCCAAGACCATCGTCAACGACGGCATCGAGGGCAAGGCCTTCAAGAAGGCGCCCGAGATTCCGTTCCTGAAGTTCGACCTGCCGCTGCCGGGCTGGCTGTTCGACCAGGGCTCGCTGCGGCTGTTCGACGGCTTCATGCTGGCGCAGTGGCCCTACCTGGTGGCGATGAGCCTGCTGTTCCTGACCATGGTCACCGTCAACGGCCTGTTCAAGATGCAGATCAACACGCTCAAGGGCCGCATGGGCGAGCGCATGCTGCGCCGCCTGCGCTTCGAGCTTTACGACCGCATGCTGCGCTTCCCGCTGCCGCATTTCCGCAAGGTCAAGGCGGCCGAGATGGCCGGCATGGTCAATAACGAGGTCGAGCCGCTGGGCGGCTTCATCAGCGAGGCCTTCATCCAGCCGGCCTATCTCGGCGGGCAGGCCCTGACCGCGTTGTTGTTCATCATGCTGCAAAGCCTGGCGATGGGGGTGATCGTCATCGTCGTGCTGGCGGTGCAGGCCTTCGTCATCCCGCAACTGCGCAAGCGCATCCTGGTGCTGTCCAAGCAGCGCCAGCTTCAGACCCGGGCGCTGTCGGGCCGCATCGCCGAGACCGTCGACGGCAGCCAGGAGATCCACCTCAACGCCACCTCGAACTACGAACGCGCCGACATCGGCCGCCGGCTGGGCCAGATCTTCGTGGTGCGCTTCGAGCTGTTCAAGCGCAAGTTCCTGGCCAAGTTCCTCAACAACCTGCTGTCGCAGACCACGCCCTTCACCATCTTCCTGATCGGCGGCTACGGCGTGCTGTTCGGCGACATGCAGATCGGCAGCGTGGTCGGCGTGCTGCTGGCCTACAAGGACTTGCCGGGGCCGGTCAAGGAACTGATCGATTGGGACCAGCATCGCACCGAGGTCCAGCAGAAATACGAGCAGGTGATCGAGCAGTTCGCGCCCGAGGGCATGATGGACCCGACGTTGCAGGCGCTGCCCGAGGGGCCGGTGCCGGCGCTTGCCGGCGATCTCGAGACGGTCGGCCTGACGCTGGCCGACGAGGGCGGGGCCAAGCCGTTGGACGCCCTGGCGTTGTCGCTGCCGTTGGGCACCAAGTTGGCGCTGGTCGGCCCGGCCACCGGCGGCCGCGACGTGCTGGCCCAGGTCTTGGCCCGCATCCTCCCGCCCACCGCCGGCAGCGCCAAGATCGGCGGCAGCGACCTGCTGGCGCTGCCGGAATCGACCGTCGGCGCGCGGCTGGCCTATGTCGGGCCCGATGTCTACCTGTTCCCGCTGTCGATCCGCGACAACCTGCTCTATGCGTTGAAGCGCCGGCCGATGACCAAGGCGCGCTACGCCGAGGCCGCTCTGGCCCAGCACGAGGCCGAACGCGCCGAGACCAGGCGCGCCGGCAACCCGGATCTCGATCCGACCGACGACTGGATCGACCGCGAGGCGGCCGGCGCGGTCGACAATGCCGGGTTGACGGCGCGGCTGGTGGCGATGCTGAAGGTGGTCGAGTTGGAGGAGGACGTCTACACCCTCGGCCTGCGCGGCACGATCGACCCCAAGGTCAAGCCCGACGTCGCCGCCGCCATCCTCGGCGCGCGCAACGCGCTGCACGAGACGCTGGCGGACCCGTCGCTGGCATCGCTGGTCGAGCCGTTCGACGCCAGCCGCTACAACCGCAACATGTCGCTGGCCGGGAATTTGCTGTTCGGCACCCCGGTCGGCAACGTCTTCAATCCCGACAATCTCGGCCGCCATCCGCTGGTGCTGGCGGCGCTGCGCCAGGCCGGGCTGGAGGCCGGCATTCTCGCCATGGGCGTCAAGATCGCCGAGACCATGGTCGAGCTGTTCGCCGACCTGGCGCCGGACAATCCGTTCTTCGAGCAGTACAGCTTCATCTCGGCGGAGGACCTGCCCGAATACCGCGGCCTGCTGCAGCGCCTGGCCGGCCGCGATCCTTCGCAACTGGGCGAGGACGAGCAGGCGCGCTTCACGGCGCTGCCGTTCCGCTATGTCGAGGCGCGTCACCGCTTGGGCCTGATCGACGCCGCGATGGAGGAACGCGTGCTGGCGGCCCGGCGCGCCTTCGCCGAAGCGCTGCCGCTGGAACTGCGCGGCGCGGTCGCGTTCTACGACCATGCCGCCTACAATTCCGCCGCCACGCTGCAGGACAACATCCTGTTCGGCCGGCCGGTCTACGGCCAGGCGCGCAGCGCCGAGCGCGTCGGCCAGTTGATCAACGAGGTACTGGACGGGCTCGGCCTGCGCTCGCGGGTGATCGAGGTCGGGCTCGACTACAACGTCGGCATCGCCGGCAAGCGGCTGGCGCCGGCCCAACGCCAGAAGATCGGCCTGGCGCGGGCGCTGATCAAGCGCTCCGACCTGCTGATCCTCAACGAGCCGACCTCGGCGCTCGACGCCGCGGCGCAAGTCCGCATCCGCGACAAGGTGCTGGCGGCGGCCGAGGGGCGGGGCGTGATCTGGTCGCTGGGCCGTCCGGCGCTGGCCGACGCCTTCGAGCAGGTGGCGCTGCTGCAGGGCGGCAAGCTTACGGCGCGCGGCACGCCGGCCGAGATCGCCGCCAATCCGCTCTACGCCGAATTCGCGGCCGCCAACTAGACGGCCGCGGGGAGACCGACCATGAGCCTGAACGAAGAAGTCGAGCTGCTGCGGCGGATCACGCTGTTCGCCAAGATCGAGCCTTCCAAGCTCAAGCTGTTGGCCTTCACCTCCGAGCGCGTCATCTACGAGGCCGGCCAGGAGCTGTTCCGCCAGGGCGATGCCGGCGATTCGGCCTATGTCGTGATGGAGGGCCAGGCCGACGTGCTGGTCGACACCCCCAAGGGACCGCTGACCGTGGCGACGCTGGGCGTCAACGACATCGTCGGCGAGATCGCCATTCTCTGCGACGTGCCGCGCACCGCCACGGTCAAGGCCAAGTCGCGGCTGGTGACGCTGCGCATCGCCAAGGACCTGTTCTTCCGCATGGTCACCGAGTTCCCGCAGATGGCGATCGAGATCATGCGCGAACTGGCGCACCGGCTGGACCAGACCAACCGCAAGCTGCGCGAGGCCGCGGCCAAGCGCGCCGATTGAGCCGGCTCGATTCCTTCATCCGCCGGCTGGAGGCGCAGCGCGCCTGCCTCGATCACGTCGTCGGCCTGATTGCCGGGCGCGACGGTCCGGCGCTGGAGATCGGGCTGGGCAACGGCCGCACCTACGACCATCTGCGCGCGCGCCTGGGCGACCGCGCGCTTTACGCCTTCGATCGCGAGCTCAAGGCCCATCCCGATTGCGTGCCGCCGGCCG
Organism: Alphaproteobacteria bacterium; assembly: GCA_016869515.1. Lineage (GTDB taxonomy): Bacteria > Pseudomonadota > Alphaproteobacteria > VGDZ01 > VGDZ01 > VGDZ01. Next base: position 14,702 of record VGDZ01000022.1, read on the forward strand.
AGTTCCTGATCCTGGGCGATTTTCGCGACGGCTTTCGGCTTGCATCGGTGCGGATCGGCCGGCCGGCGGTGCTGGCGCATTGCGATTTCGGCTCGGGCGATCGCGCCGCCACCGCGGCGCTGGCGGCGTGGCTGGGGCCCGCGCTCAAGCCGCTGCTGGCGCCGGGCGCGATCGTGCTGTCCGACCAGGCGCTGGACGGCTTTCGCCCGCTGCCCTTGCCGGCGGGCGTGGCCGAAGGACGCTATTTCCTCTATCGCCACGGCGATGGCGGCTGAGCCGCCATGTTGCTGCGGCCTCGCTCCCATGATCGGCCCTTCCATCTCGGCCCGCATGCGCTCGAGACCCTTGCGCGCGACGCCGGCCCGATCGCGCGCGAATCCGCGCTTCCGCCCGCAACCTCTACCGCTCCTCCGCCGGCCGATACCGACGCGCTCGGCCGCGCCCTCGCCCGCTATCGCGCCGTGCTGGCCGGGTTTCTCAAGGGGGAAAAAGCGCAAACCCAGGCCCCCTTGCCGGCCGACCTCGCGCTGCGTGCGGCCGATCTCAAGGGCGGGGCCTATTTTCTCGACGCCGACGGCGCCGGCATCTGCGCCCTGCCCGAGAACGCTTGGTTGGCGGACAAGTCTCCGCCGGCGCATGGCCACGCGCTCGTCGTGCTGGTCGAATATCCGCGCCGGCCCGAACCGGGCAATCCCGCCCATGACTGGGTCGGCCAGGATTTGACGGCCGCCGCCGCCGATCTGCGCGCGGTCGAAATCGCCGCCTGCCTGTCCGAGTATCTTCGCCGCCTCGGCTTCGATGCCCGCGGCCATGTCGCCGGCCAAAGCCTGCTCGATCTCGACCGCCTCGCGGTTCTCGCCGGCCTGGCGGTGCGCGCGGGCGAGCGGCTGGTCCATCCCGTCATCGGCGCGGATTTCGCGCTGGCCGCGGTCTCGACCGATTGCGCGCTGGCGGTCGATCTGCCGCTGCGCGCCGATGTTGCCAGGCTCGGCGGCCTTCGCCAGTGGTGGGGCATCGCCGGCGCGCGCTCGGGCCGCGAGCGCGCCCGCCGCGCCCGCCGCGCGACCCATCTTTCGCCGCATGCGATGGAGCGGGTCAAGCGCGTCGACCGCCCGACCACGCTGATCCTCGACGACCAGATCCCGCGCGTGCCCAAGCGCGCCGCCTTTTTCCAGCGCGCTTTCCACGGCGATCTCGGCGACAAGGCCCGGCGCGAACGCACCCGCTTCGCCTTCAAGACCCCGTTCTCCTTCGCCCTGCTGCAGATCATCCGCGCGCTGGTGCCGCTGCAGGACGGGCCGGTGGCGACGCCCGCGCAAGCTCCCAAGGACGACCCAGCGGCGCTGGCCCGCGCCGTCAAGTCGCTGTCCCATCTGCTCGGTTCCGACCTCACCGGGATTTGCCGCGTGCCGCGCTATGCCTGGTTCTCGCACAAGGAAGACGGCAGCCCGATCGCGCCCTATCACCGCAACGCCGCCGTGATGCTGATCGACCAGGGCTACGACACCATGGAAGGCGCCAGCGGCGACGACTGGATCTCGGGCGCGCAGTCGATGCGGGCCTATCTGCGCGGCGCGCTGATCGCGGGTGTGATGGGCGAGTTCCTGCGCGCCTGCGGCCATCCGGCGCGGGCGCAGACCAATGCCGACAGCGACGTGCTGCAGATTCCGCTGATCCTGTGGGCGGGCCTGGGCGAGATGAGCCGGATCGGCGAGCTGGTGCTCAATCCCTTCGTCGGCCCGCGCTTCAAGTCGGTGGTGCTGACCACCGATCTCGATTTGGCGCCCGACCGGCCGATCGATTTCGGGCTGCAGCGGTTCTGCGGCGAGTGCCGCAAATGCGCCCGCGAATGTCCCTGCGATGCCATCCCCGCCGGCGGCAAGGTGATGTTCAACGGCTACGAGACCTGGAAGCCCGACGTCGAGCGCTGCACGCGCTATCGCCTGACCAATCCCAAGGGCTCGGCCTGCGGGCGCTGCATGAAGGCCTGTCCGCTCAACAAGACGGTCGACGCCGACGGCGCGCTGGCGATCCGGCTGTGGAGCCGGCTGGGCATCGCCGCCGGCTGGCTGAAGCCGATCCTGGTGCCGGTGGCGACGCGGCTGGACGATTGGCTGGGCAATGGGCGGATCAACCCGATCAAGCGCTGGTGGCTGGATTACGAGTTGATCGCGGGCAAGGCGGTCGAGCCGCGCGGCACCAACCGCCGCCAGCTCGATCCCGGCCGCAGGCTCGATCCGGCGACGCAGAAGCTGGCGCTGTTTCCGGCGGCGCTGATGCCGCCGCCCGACCGCCAGGCGGCGATGCCGCTCGCGCGCAAGGCCGGGCTGGCAGCGGCCGAACGCGCCGAAAGCCCCGAGGCCGCGCGCCGGCGCATCCAAGCCGGCGGCGCGCCGCCCGAAGACTGGCGCCCAACCCCGCCCGAGGGCGGCGCCCCAACTCAAGCCGCGATCGGCAATCCCTACCGACGCTGAGGCTGCGCCCGACGACGCCCGCGCTGCCCTTCAAGCGCGCCGAGGATCTGGCGCGTTTCGTCGCCGGCCCGCGCAAGGCCGGGCTGGCCGGTTGAGGCGAAATCGCGCCGCCTTAACCGCCGGTTAATCATTTCCGCTTAGTCTGATCTCGGCCGCGGCAGAACCCGGCCGTAAGGACGCGCGCGCCATGAGCCCGGAACGGCCGAGGGCAGGTTTCGTCGCTGCGGTCTGGCTGGCGCTTGGCGCTTGCCAGGCCGGAGATGCGCTCGGGCCGGCGCCGGCCGATCCGCCCTTGGCGATGGCCTCGCGCATCGGCGTGCCGCCGCGCGGCATCGCGGATGTCCTCGGGCCGATCGGCCACGCCCTGGCCCAACCCACCCTGCCCGACACCGAGAGCGAACGACTCGATCCGTCGCGCTGGACGCGCAATTTCGAGACCACAAGGCAATTGGCCTGGCGCGCCCGCGGCCGCGGCGACGTGCAGGGCCAGATCGCGTTCCTCGAACAGTTCCTGGGCTCGGGCTCGCTCAACGAAAACGGCGTCGCCATGGTCGGGATCGACCTGGCGGCATCCTATGCCGTTCTGGGCGACATGGACCGCGCGCGGGTGCGGCTGGCGGCCGCGCTGGACATCGCCGAGCGCAACCAGTTCGTCGAGGTGCAGGTGCTGGCGCATCAGGCCGAATGCCTGATCCGGACCCAGCTCGGCCTCCCGGCCGAGGCCGAGACTAGCCTGGCCAAGGCACGGGCCGGCATCCGCGTCATCCGCCGCAGCAGCGACAAGACCCGCAGCGACGTGCTTTCGATCTACCAATTCTTCCTGCCCTATTTCGAGGCCCAGAGCGAACGCTGCCTGGCCGAGTTGGCGCGCGTCCGCGGCCGACCGGCCGAGGCCGAGACGCATGCCCGCGCCGCACTGGATTGGATGCTGACCCAGCGCGAACGCTGGCCGGCGCGCATCGCCTGGCAGGCAAACCCCGGCATCTGGGCGCCGATCCGCGGCGGCGGCAGCCACCGCGATTCGGTGACGCTGGACCGGCTGCTGATCGAGACCGACGACGCCCGCATCGCCCTGGCCGATAGCTTGCGCGTCCAGGGCAAGCTGGCCGAGGCCGAGACTGCTTTGCGCGAGACCGTGCGCGCGGTGACGGCGCGCGCCGGCGCCGCCAGCATCGAAAGCGCGACGCGGTTGTTGCCGCTGGGCGCGCTGCTGGCCGAGCGCGGCCGCTTCGCCGATGCCCGCCGCCTGGCGCGCGCGGCGTTGGCGATCCATGCCCGCCACGGCACGCCCCAACGCCATTGGAGCGTGGTCGAGGCGCGGTTGCTGGAGATCGAGACTCTGGCGGCGCAGAAGCGCTGGCCGCAGGCGGGCGAACTCTGGGCGCGGCTCGAATCCGATCTTGCGGCCGATCCGATCGGCCGCGTCCGCTTCGTCGAACGCAATCCGGTGCGCATCGCGCTGGCGCTCGAAACCGGACGCGCGGGCGAGGCGCTGGCCTGGGCCACGGCCGCCCGGCGCGAGGCCGAGGCCGCTTTCGGCGCATTGCATCCCGCCAGCATCGAAGCGGCGATGCTGGAAGGTCTGGCGCTGGCGGCGAACGGCGATCCGCGCGCCGCGCTCGAACGGCTCGATGCGGCGCTGCCGCTGCTGCTCGAGCGCCTGGCCGAGGTCGACGACGAAAGCGGCCGTTACGGTGCCGCCGCGCGCCGCCAACGGCGGCTGATCGAAGGCACCATGCTGGTGGCGGCGGCCGATCCGGCTCGCGCCGAGGCGCTGTTCGTGCTGGCCGAACGGGTCAAGGCCAAGGCGACCGATCGCGCCATCGCCCAGGGTACGGCGCGGCTGGCCGCGCGCTCGGACCGGCTGGGCGCGCTGATCCGCAGCGAACAGGACATCCGCCGCCAGGCCCGCGCCGCCGAGACCGCGCTGGCGCGGCTGGCCGGTACCGAAGACTTCGCGCAACGCGCGCCGGCGCTGCGCGCCGGAATCGAGCGTCTCCAGGGCGAGGCCGCGATGCGGCGGGCCGAGATCGAGCGTGGCTTCCCGCGCTATGCCGAGTTGATGTCGCCGCGGCCGCCGGGCTTTGCCCAGGTCCAAGCGATGTTGCGATCGGACGAAGCCATGATCGCGTTTTATTCGGCCCAGCGCTCCACCCTGGTCTGGGCGATTCCCAAGCACGGCCCGGTCCGCTTCGCGCTGGTCGAGTTGGAGGCGGCCGAATTGGAACGCCGCGTGGCCGAACTCAGGCGCGCGGTCGATTCCGGCGCCGCCACGGTCGGCGCGCTGCCGCCGTTCGATGTCGCCCTGGCGCACGATCTCTATCGCCGCCTGCTGGCTCCGGTCGAGCCGGGTTGGGGCGCGGCCGAGCGCCTTTCGGTGGCGCCCCATGGCGCGCTGGCCATGCTGCCTTTAGGCCTGCTGCCGACCGCTCCCGAAATCGGCACCAAGGGGGCGATGCCGTTCGTCGAGTATCGTTCCGTGGCCTGGCTGGCGCGGCGGGCGGCGATCGCCCAAGTGCCTTCGGCCACCGCGCTGGCGGCGCTGCGTGCGGTGCCTCCGGCCGAAGGCGAGCGGGCCGACTTCATCGGCCTGGGCGATCCGGCCTTCGACCGTGTCCGCGCCGCCCAAGCCGAGACCGCCGGCGATCCGGCCCTCCGCTTGGCGCTGCGCGGCGTGCGGGCGGTGGCGGCGGGCGAGGCGGCGCCGGACGGGCGGCTTTCGCGGCGCTTGGGCGAGCTGGCGCCGCTGCCCGATACCGGCTTCGAATTGACCGAGATCGCGCGCGCGCTGGGAGTCGACCCGGCGCGCGCGGTGCTGACCGGCGCTGCCGCCCATCCCGGCGTGACTCGGCAGGCCGAATTCGGTCGCCACCGCGTCATCGCCTTCGCCACCCATGGCCTGGTGGCGGGCGACATCGAGGGGCTGTACGAGCCGGCGCTGGCGCTGAGTCCGGCCGAAGGCGGCGGCTCGGGCGATGGGTTGCTGACTGCCTCGGACGTACTGGATCTCAGACTCGATGCCGATTGGGTGGTGCTGTCGGCCTGCAACACCGCCGCCGCGCAAGGCGAAGGCGCCGAGGCGATTTCGGGCCTCGGCCGCGCGTTCTTCTATGCCGGGGCGCGGGCGCTGTTGGTTTCGAACTGGGCGGTCGAAACGGTTTCGGCGCGGCAGTTGACCACGACCCTATTCCGCGCCCAGGCCGCGAATCCGGGTCTGGGGCGCGATCGCGCCCTGCGCCGCGCGATGCTGGACATGATCGAGCGCGGCGAGGGTCATGATCCGGCCAAGGGCCGCGCCGCCTATGCCTTGGCCCATCCCCTGTTCTGGGCGCCGTTCGCGCTGATCGGCGACGGCGGCTAGACCGCGATCGGTTCATAGGGAATCGCGGTCCAGAGCAGGATACGAGGGCATGATCGATCAGTCTTGAATTCTATGGTTCAAGACAGATCGATCATGCCCTTGATCAGCGCCGGACCCGATCCAGCCAGGCGGTGACGGTCGGCAGCGCCACTTGGACCACGCCGATATGGCTGCCGGTCAAGGTCTCGAAGCGGCCAAGCGGATGCGGAGGCGCCAGGCGCAGGGACTGGCGCTTGACCTGAGCCGCCATCTGGCTTTCGCCGCTGGCGGCGATCCAGAGATTGGCTAGCGGCTTTTTCCAATTGGCGACGCAGTCGGGCAGGTTGATCGGCGAGTCCGGCCGGTTGAAGTCGTGAAAGCCGATGGCGGTGGCGATGACGCCGAGCGGGCCGCCGCCATCGGCCAAGTAGGTGTAGTTGGCGCGTTCGGCGCCCTTGCCGGCGGCGACGGCTTCGGCGGCGCGGCCGACCGACTGGCCGACCACCGCCTGCCAATAGCCGCCCGAAGGATTCCACGCCGCCGCCATCAGCAGCACGGCATCGGCCGGCGGCCGCTGCGCGGTGTGGCAGGCGGTCATGGCGCCGCCCAGGCTGTGCCCGGCCAGCACCGTCAGCTTGGCGCCGTCGGCGCGCAGCCGCGCCAAGGCGGCGTCGATCTCGTCGAGCGAACCGGCGACGTCCCTATCCCAGGCGCGCTGGCGCGACCACGACATTTCGGGCGTCAGCACGCGATAGCCCAGCCCGCGCAGATCGGCCGCCAGCCGCTGCAGGTAGGACGGCATACCCAGCCGACCATGCAGGATGACGATGCCGACCTCGCTGGGCTCGTATTTGGCCGGACCCAACGCCGCCGGCGGCGGCGCCTCGGTGCAGGCGGCAAGCAGCAGAGACAGCAAGAGCGCAATACGCCTCATCGCCCTCTCCCCAGTTTCCCCGGCACCAAACGTATCCGACCGGGGCCGGCGATCCAAATCGCCGCCGCCGAAAAAGCGCAGCAGACGATCGCGCCCAGGAAGGCCGGGCGATAGCTGCCGGTGGCGTCGTGGATCGCGCCCGCCAGCCACGGCCCCAGCGCGCCGCCGGCGATCGCCCACATCATCACCGTGCCGAAGATGGTGCCGAAATGCGGCCCCTCGAAGATCTCGACCACGATCGCGCCCATCACCGAGGTCAAGGCGTAGCCGAGCGCGCCCTGCGACAGCACCATCGCCCACAGCAGCGCGGGCGAAGGCGCGCTTTCGAGCAGGATCAGCGCCCCATAGCAGATGGCGAAACCCAGGCAGCCGGCGCTCCACACCCATTCGCGGCCGATGCGGTCGGACAGCGCCCCCAGCGCGATCTGGCCCGGGATCGCCACCGCGCTGACCACGCCCAGCCCCCAGGCGGCGGTGACGGCATCGAAGCCGATCTCGATCAGGTATTTGGTCTGGTGGACCTGCACCGCGTACCACGCCACCAGCGCGCAGAAGAAGCCGCCGACGATCCACCAGAACCGCGCCGTGGCGAGCGCGCGGCCGAGCGTCCATTCGACCGCGGCCCAGTCGCGATCGACCACGCGCGAGGGTCCGCGCGCGGCGGCAGCGGCCTCGGTCCGGCTGTCGCCGTCGGGCAGCAATCCCAGATCCTCGGGCCGGCGACGGACCAGAAGGTTGAGCGGCCCCAGCACCATCGCCACCAGCGCCGCCATGGCGATGCAGGCCGCCCGCCAGCCCTCGGCCAAGACGATGTTCTGCAGCCAGGGCAACAGCACGATGGCGCCGACGCCGACGCCGGAGAATGCCAGGCTGATCGCCAGCCCGCGCCGGCGCAGGAACCAGTTGGGCAGGAACTGCGAATGCGCGGTGAAGGTCATCAGATTGGCGCCGCAGCCGACCGCCAGGCCCAGCGTGAGATAGAGCTGCCAGGGCTCGGCGATCAGGACCGACAGCAATAGGCCCGACGTCACCAGCCCGACGCCGCTTTCGATCACCACCAGCGGCCCGCGCCGGTCCATCAGCCGTCCGACCAGCGGGCTGAGCGCGGCCGAGACCAGGAATCCGAACGAGAAGGCCCCGGCCGACAGCCCGCGCTCCCAGCCGAATTCGTCGATCAAGGGCGGCAGCAGAAGCGAGAACGAAGTCCGCGCCGTGACCGCGATCGCCATGGTGACGAAGGCGACGCCGATCACCACCCAGCCGTAGAAGAACGGCAGCCGCGCCTGCCAAGAAGCCGGCCGACCGGCCGGCGACGCGCCTGTGTTGTCCCCGGTCGTGCCCTCGCCGCCCGCGCTCATCGTCGGGGCTTATAGCCCGGATCGGCGACCGATTCAGCGCCAACCGAAAATCGCGCGACGACCGCACCGCCTCGGGCCGTCGCCGCGTTCGACTCCACAATATCTTTGTGGTTGTGCCGACAATAATCTGCTCCTATCGCTTGACCGCCGCGCACGAGACTGTATGCGTGGTCGGTTGATCCATTCTTGATAAGCGGAGTTACTACATGTCTTACGCTCAATCGGTGTCGGCCGGTGGCCTGCGCGAGGCCATTGGCCAATTGGTGTCCGAGATCGAACTGGTCGGCAAGGTGGCCCAGCAAATCCAAATCATCGCCAACCAGACCAATCTCTTGGCGCTGAACGCCACCATCGAGGCAGCGCGCGCGGGCGACGCCGGCAAGGGCTTCGCCGTGGTCGCGGGCGAGGTCAAGACGCTGGCGGGCCAGACCCGCAGCGCCACCGACAGCGTCTTCAAGACGCTCGACAATCTGCGCAACCGCGCCAAGCAGATCGAGGCGCTGACGGCTTCGGGCGCGCAGGCCCGCGGCGCGGGCGCGGGTGCGCCGCCGGCCGCGGCGGAGAACGCCTCCAGCCAGGCGCTGAGCGAGCATGAATGCCGGCTGGTGCAGGAGACTTTCGCCATGGTCGAGCCGATCGCCGCCCAGGCGGCGGCGATGTTCTACGACCGGCTGTTCGTGCTCAACCCCGATCTCAAGCGGCTGTTCAGGAGCGATCTCAAGGAACAGGGCCGCAAGCTGATGGCGATGATCAAGACCGCAGTGCGCGGGCTGGACGACCTGAGTAAGCTGGTGCCGGCGGTGCGCGCGCTCGGGCGGCGCCATGCCGGCTATGGCGTGGTCGCGGCCGATTACGGCACCGTGGCCGAGGCGCTGCTGTGGACGTTGGAGCAAGGTCTCGGCACAGCCTTCACCGACGAGGTCCGCACCGCCTGGACCAAGACCTACCTCACCCTGGCCGGGGTGATGCGGGAAGGCGCGGCGCAGACGGCATGACGCTCGGGCCCAGGCCGCGACCGGGATCATGACGCCGACGGCCGTCGAGTCCCGAGCTGCTGCCGGCGGCGGCCCGTTCCACCTGATTTGGACGGCGCATTTTCTGATTTTGGCCCTATGCACGGCCTGGCTTGTTGCCGACCATTGGCAACAGCGCGAACGGATTCTGGCCGAAGAAAGCCAACGCCTGCTGGCCTCGATCCGCACCATCGACATCAACCTGGCCAAGACGCTGCACGCCACCAACCGGGCGCTGGAGCAGATGATCGAAGAATACGGCGACCTGGTGCGCAACCCCGGCACACAGGTTCCCGAATCCTCGCGCCATCGCCTGGCACAACTGAAGGACCTGATCGAAGGCACGTTCACGCTTGGCATGGTCGGCGCGGATGGAGTTTGGATCGCCTCGAACCGACCCGAAATGATCGGCGAGGAACGCTCCGGCCGCGACTATTTCCGGGTAGCGCGCGAGCGCAACGACCCCGACCTCCTGATCGTGGCGCCGCCAATCCGGACCCGGGGAGGCGTGATCGCTTTGACGCTGGTGCGTTCGATCCAGGACGCCGGCGGAGCCTTCGCCGGCTTGGCCAACGCCACGCTCGAACAGGCCTATTTCAGGCCGTTTCTCGATTCCGTGGCCTATGCCGACGACATGGTCAGCACCATTACCCATGAGGACGGAATCCTGTTCCTGCGCACGCCGGGCCCGGTCGCGGACCTGACCGATTTGAGCGGCCCGAACACGATCTTCAGCCAGTTCAAGCGGCGCGACCAAAGGGAGGCGGTGCTGGGCGGAGTTTCGGTCGTCGGCGGCGATCGGCGCCTGGTGGCCCTGCGCAACATTGTCCTCGACCGACTCAAGACCGATCGCGGCCTGACGGTGGGAACCGGCCGCGCCATGGACGCGATCCTGGCGACCTGGCGCGAAGATGCGGCGCTGCTGGGCTGGGCGATGGCGGCGCTCTGGCTGCTGTCGTTCATGACCTTCGTCTATTCGCGGCGGGTGCGGGCGAAAAGCCTCGCCGCGAAAGCCCGCGCGCGCGACGAACGCGATTCGGAACGGCGGCGCCTGTCCGATGCGATCTGGGCGACCGGCGCCGGCACTTGGGAGTGGGATGTCGGCACCGACGCACTCCGGGTCAATCGGCGCTGGGCCGAGATGCTGGGTTACAGCCTCGAGGAATTGCAGCCGGTGACGATCGAGACCTCGCGACAATTCCAGCATCCCGACGATTACCGGCGGCGGATGGCGACTACCGCGCAATATCTCGGCGGGGTGATCGACCAATCCGATTTCGAGACCCGTTATCGCCACAAGGATGGGCACTGGGTCTGGATGCGGACTTTTGGCAGGGTTTCCAAGCGCGACGCCGCGGGCAAGCCGCTGGTCATCGCCGGGCTGTGGCTCGACGTCACCGAGCAGGTCCGGGCGCGCGAGGCGCTGCAGCGCGAATATGCCCGCCGCGAGAGCGTCCTCGAAGCCGCCAATGGCGGAACCTGGGAATGGCATTTGGACGAAGGCAGGTTCGAGTTCGACGAGCGCTGGGCTCGCATGATCGGCTACAGCGTGGCGGAACTTTCTCCCCTGACCATCGACAAGTTCAGGGAGATGATCCATCCCGACGACCAACGGTCGAATGTCGAGACATCCAGGAAATGCATCGAAGGCGTTACCTCGCATTATCATTGGGAAGGTCGGGTTCGGCACAAGGACGGACGCTGGATCTGAATATCAGCCTTCGCCAAGGTCTCGAGCTATGGCGAGGACGGCAAGCCTTTGGTCATGTCGGGCATCCGGTTCGACATTTCGGACTCGATGCGCGCCAGGGAAGACAAGAAACGGGCCGAAGCCCAGTTGCTGGCCCTGGTCGCCAACGCACCGGTCTCGATCAACATCCGCGACGCCGCGGGCCGTTACGTCGTCGCCAGCCCGTTTGCCTCCACGCTGCGCAGGATTCCGTTCCAGGATTGCGTCGGCCGGACCCCGCATCAGATATTCCCCAAGGATTTCGCCGACAAGGTCTTGGCCGAAGACCGCGAGATCCTGGCCACGAAAAAGACGCTGCGGCAGGAGCAGATTCGGCATGACCAAAACGGCGAGCGGATTCATGCCGTGGTCAAGTTCCCGATTCTCGACGACGCCGGACAGGCGATCGGAGTCGGCGTCATCAACGAGGACATCACCGAGCGCCGGTCGGCCGAGGCGCGCATCAACCACCTGCAAAAGCTCGAGGCCGTCGGCCAATTGACCGCCGGCGTGGCGCACGACTTCAACAACCTGCTGACCGTGATCCTGGGCAATCTGGAACTGATCGACCAATACGGCGTCGACGACAGCTTCAAGGCGCGCATCGGCCGCGCCCTGCTGGCCACCGGCCAGGGCGCCGATCTGACCCAGAAGCTGTTGGCTTTCGGCCGCAAGATGCCGCTGCTGCCGGTGGTGCTGGACGTCGCCGCGCAGGCGGCCGAGCTGCGGTCGATGCTGGAGCGGACCCTGCCGGAATCGATCGCCATCGAGCTGCCGCCGCCGACGCTGGCCGCCTGGGTGCGGTGCGACCGCGGGCAGTTGGAGAGCGCGCTGTTGAACCTGGCGATCAATGCGCGCGACGCCATGCCCGCGGGCGGCGGGCTGACGATCGGCATTTCCTCGCTGGCGGTCGGCGACGACACCAAGGGCGCGCTCGATCTTGCGCCCGGGCGCTACGTCGCCATCGCCGTGCGCGACAGCGGCAGCGGCATGAGTCCGGAGGTGCTGGCGCGCGCGTTCGAGCCTTTCTTCACCACCAAGGAAGTCGGCAGGGGCTCGGGTCTCGGCTTGTCGATGGTCTACGGTTTCTGCAAGCAGTCGGGCGGAACCGCGACCGTGACCAGCGCCCTCGGCCAGGGCACGACGGTGACGCTCTATTTGCCCGAGGCCGCGGCGCCGCGACCGGGCGCGGGAAACCAATCCCTTTCCAACAATGCCGCCGAGCCCGGCCGCCGCGAGCGGCGCATCCTGCTGGTCGAGGACGACGAGAACGTGCGCAACACCGTGGCCGAGCAGATTTCGCACGCGGGCTATGCGGTGACGCCGGCGTCCGATTCGGCCGAGGGGTTGGCCCTGCTCGGCCAAGGACGACCCTTCGATCTGCTGCTGAGCGACATCGTGCTGCCCGGTCCGATGAACGGGAAGGAGCTGGCCGATCATGCGCGGCGGACATATCCTGGAATCCGGGTGATTTTGATGTCGGGCTATCCTCGGGGCCATGTCGGCGAAGACGGCGCCGCCGCGGCGCGCTATGCTTTTCTTCAGAAGCCCGTGCAGCGCTACGCCCTGATGGCAGCAATCGAGACGGAGATGCGCACCGATGGCGCCGGATAAAGCCCCCAGCCGCACCCTGATCGTGGTCGACGACGACCACAAGATCCGCGCCACCATCCGCGACATCGCCGAATCCGACGGCTGGACGGTGCTGGAAGCCGAGAACGGCAAGCACATGGTCGAGGTCTGCACCAAGGCCAAGGCCGAGCCCGATTTGGTCCTGCTCGACATGGTGATGCCGGAGGCCGACGGGTTCGAGGCGCTCGAGCGGATCGAGAAGCTGAAATGCCGGGCGCGGATCGTGATCATGTCGGGCTTCGCGCCGCATCTGGCGGAGGCCGGAGTCACCATCGGACGCGATCGCGGCCTCGACGTGGTCGGCCCCCTGCTCAAGCCGTTCTCGAACCAGGATTTGCGCGGCGTGCTGACGGGGACGCGGCGTCAGGCTAGGGCATGATCGATCTGTCTTGAACCCTAGGGTTCAAGACAGATCGATCATGCCCTCGTATCCCGCTCTGGACCGCGATTCACGGTTTGCATGGAATAGCGTCTTTGATTCCAAGCAAACCGATCGCGGTCTAGGGGACAGCTTCGCTCGGTCCGAAACCTGCCGATCGTCCGCCGTCACCGGGCCCTGATGCGCCCGCGCGCGGCGCCGCTCACAAATAGCGCCACCAGACGTAGACATGGCTGATGGCGATGCTGACCAGCATCATCGGGAAGGCGTATTTCAGGAAGGTCAGGAAGCGGAACGGCACGCCGTTGCGCTCGGCGATGCCGGCCACGGTCAAATTCGCCGAGGCCCCGATCAGCGAGCCGTTGCCGCCCAGGCACGCCCCCAGCGACAGCGACCACCACAGCGGCATCAGCCCCTCGGGCCCGCCGAAGGCCGGCGCCATCTCCTTGATCAGCGGGATCATGGTGGCGACGAAGGGGATGTTGTCGATGATCGCCGAAAGGATGGCCGAGGCCCACAGGATCGCCAGCGCGGTGAGGGCGAGGTCGCCGCCGGTCGCCGTCAGCATGGCATCGGCCAGGATCTTCAACAGCCCCGCCACCTCGACGCCGCGGATCACCACGAACAGGCCGACGAAGAAGAAGATCGTGATCCACTCGACCTCGTTGAAGGCGTGGACGGTCTTTTCGGACTGGGTCTCGGGCGGATGGCCGAGCGCGTCCAGCATCATCAGCACCGCCGCCCCCAGCATGGCGATCGCCCCCGGTTCCTGGTGCAGCTGGCGCTGCGCCACGAAGCCGAGGATGACGACGCCCAGCACCCACAGCGACTTTTTCATCAGCCGCGGATCGACGATCGCGCTGTGGGCCTTCATCGCCATGATCCGCGCCTTGGCGGCGTCGGAGGCGGCCATCGAGCGGCCCCACAGCAGATGCGTCATCGCCAGCTGCACCGCCATCACCACCACCACCACCGGCGTCAGGTTGTAGACGAAATCGTTGAAGCTGAGCCCGACCAGCGAGCCGATCAGGATGTTGGGCGGATCGCCGATCAGCGTCGCAGTGCCGCCGATGTTGGAGGCGAAGATCTCGGCGAACAGGAAGGGATAGGGCGGGACCTCGAGTTCCTTGCACAGGGCCAGCGTCACCGGCGCCACCAGCAGCACGGTGGTGACGTTGTCGAGCAGCGCCGAGAACACCGCCGTCACCGTCGACAACAGGATCATGATCATCGCCGGATTGCCCTTGGACCACTGCGCCGAGACGATGGCGACGTACTGGAACACGCCGCATTTGCGCGTCACCGCCACCAGGATCATCATCCCGGTCAGCAGCGCGATGGTGTTCCAGTCGATGCCCTTGACGGCCTCGGGGAAGTCGAGCGCGCCCACCAGCAGCACCACGCCGGCGCCGACCAGCGCGGCGATGGCGCGGTTGAGCTTTTCCGACATGATGGTGGCGTAGACCACCACCAGGATGGCGGTCGAAACCCACAGCGGGTCGAGGCCGAACCAAATATGCGGCTCGAACGGGCCGGCGCTGCCGTGCATCTAGCGATCTCCCGGATGGGGGCGCGGGACCCCGCGCCCGAAGAAAGGCGGGCGGAGTGTGCCGCCGTTTCAGGGCCGGGGCAAGAGCGACGGCGGCTCGGACGGAGCGCCTTGAGCGGGCGGCGAAGGGGCCTTACTGCTTTCGCCGAAGAACCGAGGCACGTTACCCCGCGCGCCCCGGCCCCCGGCGAATCGAATCACCCCGGCGCAGCGCGGGTGTGGGCGCGGACCGCGACCTGGCCGCGGGTATAAGCCCGCACCGCGATCGCCCCGCCGTGGCGCGTCGGCAGATCGCGCTTGGGCTTGATGCGGCCCTCGGCGTCGCGCTCGACCGGCCCATCGCCGTAGAAGTGCTGGTGCCAGCCCGAAACCATCTCGCGCACCGCCTGGTGATCGGGGTCCCAACCCCGCCAATAGGCGTCCGACGCCATCAGCCCGTCGATGTCCCCGGCGGTGAGGGATTCCGGCGCCTGAGCCATGATCCACATCATGTCAGCCGGCTCCGGACTATCGCGCCAGTCACGATGGCGATGTTCCTCACCGCCTCTATCGTATTTGCCGTAGTCGGGCTCCTTCCACTGCGGAGGCCAATTGCCTTCAGGACTGCTCCAAATTGCGGATGGCGGGATAACAGGTACCCCATCGCCGGTCTCGCCGCGCGCGGCAGCGTCGATGCGTTCGCGGGCCTGAACTACGATCTCGTCGAAGGTCTTGGCCTCGCGACCGATCTTGATCCCGATCTCGTTGTTGTGGAGATCCATGGCCTTTTCGTTTGGCGATTGGCTGTAGAGCTTGTCGCCTTTCCATTCGTTGGCGTCCAGCACGGTACGGGCGGCATTTTCGCCGTGAATGCGGGTCAATTCTGCAGCCCAAAGAACGTGGCGATATGCATCGGCCGGCCCATTGTGGACTCCGGGCAAGTCCGATCTCTGCGATTCCAATCGTGCCGCCTGGATCGAAGGCGCCATGCTTTCGATCAGCCGGACGCTCGGCTTGGGGTGACTGTCTTTGTCGACCGACGGCGACGTCTGATATCCGTCCATGATTCAACTACTCCTTTTCAGGTGGCAGGCTTGAGTTGGCTTGGCGCGAAGTAGGCGCGAATGCATGCGCTGCTTTCGACCGACCCGGGGCCGATCGAAATCCGGAAAAGGCATCGCGGCGCGCCGTCCAGATGACCACCGAAGTCGATTGGGTGTCGTTCAGGTGGAGCATCGGCCTGGCGTCGGAAGCTCACCTCGCCCCTGGCCGAAGCCGCATAGATCTCTCCGGTCACCGGCTTCGCCTCGGGGCCTTTGAACGGATTTAACCCCATGAGCACGGTCGCGGAGCGCGGCTTGAATTGCTCGATTCGGTCGACCACGCCCCCGTTATGACTGATCGCGAGATCGAACAATGCCTCGCCAGTGCGATTTTCGATCAAGAGAATCGTCTTGAAGTTCTCGATTTCAGACCATCTCGAATATCGCCAACCGCCATAGGCCAAGCCCAACAGCAGCGCCAAGCCCGCCAACGACCACAGCGTCCGTTTGAGAATGCGACCGGGGGGCGATGGGCGGATCATTGTCGCGGCTCCTTAGCTGCGGGCAGGGAACGACTGCGGCTCGGCCAGATGCTGAACTACGCATTCGCTGGTCTCGGCCCCGAGCGGACGGATTCGGATAACGAACAAACAGCGGGAGCGACCGCCTCTCAGATGTCCGCCAACGAACACCTGATGGGCGATGGGAGTGGAGTTCGGTATCGGCGCGTATGCGATCTCGGCGCTCGCCCTGGCTTGATAGACCTCGTCGGTAACCGGTGCTGCGGACGGCCCCTTGAGCGGATTTAAGCCTCGAATCGCCATGCGTTTATTCGCATCCAAGCGATCTTGCCGATGGACGATTTCGCCATTGTGGCTGACGGTCAGGTCGAACAATGCTCGATCGGCCGCATTTTCGATGACCAGGACGGTCGAGAATGTTTCTAGGCTGGCCCGCGCCAAGAAAATCAGGGTGCCATAGGCTAAGCCCAACAGCAGCGCCAGGCCCGCCAGCGACCACAGCGTCCATTTCACAAAACGGCGCATCGATCTGCCTCCCCTTGCGGTGGGTTCTCGACGTGTTTCTGTATATATAGTGAACATTGATCCTTATGTCAAGAACACAGATGCAACTTTATAAAAATCCTCTAGAAACCTAGTGCTTTGTTTTTACAGAGATTTTTGCAACCGGATCGAGCGGGCACACCGGCCCAATGCCGGGCAACAATTCACGCGGCCCGCCTGCATGGCCCGCAATGCCTTCGTGCCGCCATGCGCGCGGAAGGCGGTCAAGCTCGATATCGACCGCGACAGCAACGGCGGCTCGGACGGAGCGCCTTGAGTGGTTCCTTCCTTAGAGCTGGATGGCTAAAGCGACGACAAACCTGCCTTGACAAACCGCCTGTTATTCGCTATATGTTCTGTTCCCCAAACTGACCCCCAGCCCCCATGCTGCCGCTCCATAACCCCACCCCTGTCCTTCCGGCGGGGGTAGTGGCGTTTTTGGGCCGGAAAACGGCATTGCGCAGCATGTCCTTGCGATTCCTGAATACTATCAACGGACTAGGCCATTCCGAATTGGCCATTTGCGCGCATTTGCGGCTCGGTTCCGCGCATTTGCGCGCTGATCGTGACCCAACCCGCGCCGAACTGGCCCCGAACCGGACCGTATCCGCCGCGTTCCGCGCCGCCTGTGAACTAAATCCGCCAGCCTTGGTGAATGGCGACGATGCCGCCGGCCAGGTTGTCGTAGCCCGTGCGCTCGAACCCGGCCGCCTGCATCAGCGCCAGCAGCCGCTCCTGGTCGGGAAACTTGCGGATGCTTTCGGCCAGATAGACATAGGCCTCGCGATCGCGGGCGACGCGGGCGCCGATCTCGGGCAGCACCTCGAACGACCACCAGTCATAGGCGCGCTCCAGCCCCGGCAAAGCGAGGCGGCTGAATTCGAGACAGAAGAACCGTCCGCCCGGACGCAGCACCCGCCGCATCTCGGCCAGCGCGCGGGGGATGTCGGTCATGTTGCGCAGGCCGAAGGCCACGGTCACGGCATCGACGCTGCGATCCGCCAGCGGCAGCGCCTCGGCATCGCCGCAGACGTAATCCAGGCCGGCGATGCGGCCGCGATCGGCCGAGCGATCCCGCCCCTCGGCCAGCATGGCGGCGTTGATGTCGCAGACCGTGACCCGGCTGCCCGCGGGCGCGCGGGCCAGGACGCGCCGCGCCACGTCGGCCGTGCCGCCCGCCACGTCCAGCACAAGCAGCGGCTCGCGCGGATCGAGCGCGTCCACCAGCGCCTCCTTCCAGCGCCGATGCAGGCCGAGCGACATCAGGTCGTTCATCGCATCGTAGCGCCGCGCCACGCTGTCGAACACCTCGCGCACCAGCCGCGCCTTGTCGCCGCGCGCCACCTTGCGAAAGCCGAAATCGACCGCCTCGCTCGCGGCCGCCTCGCCCGCGCTTCCCGTACGCACGGCTTCCGCCCGCGGCTCCGTCCGCCTTCTCGCGCCCGCCTTCGCCATGGCCCGACCATAGCGAAGCCCGGACCGGCAAGCTAGGTTCGCCGCCATGCCCGAACTGCCCGAGGTCGAAACCGTGTGCCGGGGCCTGCGTCCGCTGCTGGTCGGCCGCCGCATCGCCGCATGCGAGCTTGGCCGGCACGGCCTGCGCATTCCCTTCCCCAAGGGCCTGGCCCGCGACCTCGCCGGGTGCCGGATCGAGGCGGTCGAACGCCGCGCCAAATACATTCTGATGCGGCTCGATTCCGGCCGCACGCTGATCGCCCATCTCGGCATGTCGGGGCGGATGACCGTGGCCGCGCCGCCGCTGCCGGCGCGCGGCAAGCACGACCATTTCCGGCTGGTGCTGGACGACGGCCGCGGCGTGACCCTGAACGATCCGCGGCGCTTCGGCCTTGTCGCCTTGGCCGCCAGCGCCGAACTCAACCGCCATGCGCTGTTCCGCCATCTCGGGCCCGATCCGCTGACGCCCGAATTCACGCCCAGGCTTTTGGCCGCGCGGCTGGCCGGGCGGCGCACCGCCGTCAAGCTGGCGCTGCTCGATCAGCGCATCGTCGTCGGCGTCGGCAACATCTACGCCAGCGAGGCGCTGTTCCGCGCCGGGATTTCGCCCAAGCGCGCGGCGGGGCGCTGTCTCGGCGACCGCGCCGCGGCGCTGGCAGCGGCCATCCGCCAGGTGCTGCGCGATGCCATCGCCGCCGGCGGCTCGTCCTTGCGCGACTACGTCCAGGCCGACGGCGAGCTGGGCTATTTCCAGCATCGCTTCGCGGTCTACGATCGCGCGGGCCAGCCCTGCCCGGGCTGCGATTGCGGCGGCGCGGTCAAGCGCCTGGTCCAGGGCGGGCGGTCGACCTTCTATTGCCCGGCGCGGCAGCGATGATACTGTCCCGCGCCATGCGCCCCCTTGCCGCGCGCCTTCTGGCGCCGCTTCTCGCGCTCGCTCTCGCCTTGGCCGCGCCCGCGCGCGCGGCCGAATTCCATTCCGCGATCGAGGACCTGCCGCTGATGCCGGGGCTGATCGAGGACAAGGCGCTGACCCTCAGCTTCGACACGCCTGCGGGACGGATCGTCGAGGCCGGCGCCTTCGGCCGGCTCGAACGCGCCGCGGTCGAAGGCTTCTATGCCGAGACCCTGCCCGGGCTGGGCTGGCAGGCGGCGGGGGCGGGCGCCTATCGCCGCGGCGGCGAGACGCTGCGGCTCGATTTCGCCAGCCGCGCCGGCACGCTGACCGTGCGCTTCGCCATCAAGCCGGAATGACGCTTTTTCCTGGAGAACGCCGATGACCTACCAGACCATCAAGGTCGAGACCAAGGGCCGGGTCGGCCTGATCACCCTCGACCGGCCCGAGGCGCTGAACGCGCTGAACGGGCAGTTGATCGCCGAACTCGAGCGCGCGCTCGACGCCTTCGAGGCCGATGCCGGCATCGGCTGCCTGGTGCTGACCGGCTCGGCCAAGGCCTTCGCCGCCGGCGCCGACATCAAGGAGATGCAGGCGCGCTCCTTCGTCGACGTCTACAAGAGCGATTTCATCACCCAGGGCTGGGAACGCGTCGGCCGCTGCCGCAAGCCGGTGATCGCCGCGGTGGCGGGCTATGCGCTGGGCGGCGGCTGCGAGATCGCGATGATGTGCGACTTCATCATCGCCGCCGACAGCGCCAAGTTCGGCCAGCCCGAGATCCAGCTCGGCACCATCCCCGGCTCGGGCGGCACTCAGCGCCTGACCCGCTTCGTCGGCAAGTCGAAGGCGATGGAGATGTGCCTGACCGGGCGGATGATGGACGCGGCCGAGGCCGAGCGCGCCGGCCTGGTCAGCCGCGTCGTGCCGGCCGACCAGCTGCTCGAGGACGCGCTCAAGACCGCGGCCCGCATCGCCGAGCTGTCGCTGCCGGCAACGATGATGTGCAAGGAGGCGGTCAACCGCGCCTACGAGACCACGCTGGCCGAGGGCGTCAAGTTCGAGCGCCGCGTGTTCCATTCCAGCTTCGCCCTGCGCGACAAGGCCGAGGGCATGGCCGCCTTCGTCGAGAAGCGCAAGCCGCGCTTCGCCCACGAATGACCGCCCGCCCCCGGCGTTGACGCCCCGGGGCGCCTTGGCTATAAGCCGGCGCCCGCAAACGCCCCCAGACCCGCGATATCCGGAGACCTCACATCCATGGCGAACATCCGATCGGCCAAGAAGCGCATCCGCGTCACCGCCCGCCGCACCGAAATCAACCGCGCCCGGCTCAGCCGCGTGCGCACCTTCGTCCGCAAGCTCGAGGATGCCATCGCCGCCGGCGACAAGACCCAGGCGCAGGGCGCCTTCAAATCGGCCCAGGCCGAAATCATGCGCGGCGTCGGCAAGGGCGTGATGCACCGCAACGCCGCCGCGCGCAAGATCTCGCGGCTGTCGGCGCGCATCAAGCGCATGGCGGCGAAGTAGCGAACGGCGCGGCCCTGACGCGACCATCGGTCGCGCTGTGGCTTGGCGCGACCATCGGTCGCGCTGTGGCTTGGCGCGACCATCGGTCGCGCTGTGGCTTCGCCACCACATTCCGCGCGTGCCGCGAAGAATTTTTCCGCAGGTTCGATTCTTCGTGTTGCATGCAATCGGGAAGGCGCGTAACCTTCCTTTCGTCGGGGGGGCATGGCCGGCCTAGACTGCCGGAATTTCCTGGGAATCCGCGGGTTCCAAAGCCAAGACGAAAATCGCAAGATGGTCTCGGCAAGGACGATTGCGCCCAGGAGGTTCGAAGGTCAGACGGTTGCGGCAAAGCGTTCAACGACGGCTTTACGGTTCGGGTGTAGCATGGTGAATCGCTTGGGGATTTCAGTCGAGTTCGGACGCCGGGGGCGTTCACGGGTACGGGGCATGGCATGAACGCGACGGCGATCTGGGACGAGGTAAGGCAGAAGCTGCGCTCCGAATTCGGCGAGGCGACGTTCAATGCCTGGCTGCGCGGACTCAAGCTGATCGAGACCGACAACGGCGCCGTCACGCTGGCGGTGCCGACGCGCTACACCCGCGACTACGTCGTCACCCATCACGTCGATCGCATCCTGGCGCTGTGGCGCCAGCGCGACGCCAATGTCCACGGCGTCGATCTGGTGGTGCAGCGCAATGCGCAATCGCCCGCGAGCGAACCCGCGATCGAAGCCGCAAGCGCCGAGGCCGGCGACGCCGCTGGCATGGACACGCCCTCCTCGCCGCTCGACCCGCGCTTCACCTTCGACAATTTCGTGGTCGGCAAGTCGAACGAATTCGCCCACGCCGCGGCACGGCGCGTCGCGGAATCGCCGGTGGTGCCCTACAATCCGTTGTACCTCTACGGGCCGGTCGGTTTGGGCAAGACCCATCTGATGCACGCCATCGCCTGGCACATCCGCGCCCGCAATCCCAAGCGCAAGGTGATCTATCTTTCCTCCGAGCGCTTCATGTACCAGTTCATCCGGGCGCTGCGCTTCAAGGACACCGTCGCCTTCAAGCAGCAATTCCGCTCGGCCGACGTGCTGATGATCGACGACGTCCAGTACATCGCCGGCAAGGAATCGACCCAGGAGGAGTTCTTCCACACCTTCAACGCCCTGGTCGACCGCAACCGCCAGATCATCATCTCGGGCGACCGCTCGCCGATCGAGCTCGACGGCATGGAGGAGCGCCTGCGCTCGCGCCTGGGCTACGGCCTGGTCGCCAACATCCTCCAGGCCGACTACGAACTGCGGCTCGGCATCCTGCAGTCCAAGGTCGAGCAGATGGCGGTCAAGCTCGAGGTGCCCAAGGGCGTGCTCGAATTCCTCGCCCACAGCTTCACCGCCAGCGTGCGCGAACTCGAAGGCGCCTTCAACCGCCTGATCGCGCACCATCAGCTGGTCGGCCGGCCGATCAGCCTGGAGATGGCGCAGGAAGTGCTGCGCGACATCCTGCGCACGGTCGAGCGCCGTGTCACCATCGACGACATCCAAAAGCGCGTCGCCGAGCACTACAACATCCGCCTGGCCGACATGCATTCGCCGCGCCGGGCCCGCGCCGTCGCTCGCCCGCGCCAAGTCGCGATGTGGCTGGCCAAGCAGATGACGCCGCGCTCGCTGCCCGAGATCGGCCGCAAATTCGGCGGCCGCGACCACACCACGGTCATGCATGCGGTGCGCAAGGTCGACGAATTGCGGGCCGCCGACCGCGCCTTGGCCGAAGACCTCGAGATGCTGCGCCGCATCTTGGAAGGTTAGCCGAATCAATAGCTTATGTGGCATCCCGACCGCCCGCCATCGGCCCGCGGAAAGTCGGTTGCGCCTGCCCTTTCTGCTATACTGAAGTGCGTCGAATCGTCGCCCACAGCGGCCCCGGCGCGGAATAGAACGCAACCCATGGTTCGGCCATGAAAATCACCATCGAGCGCGCCGTCCTGCTCAAGGCGCTGGGACATGTGCAAAGCGTGGTCGAGCGCCGCAACACCATTCCGATCCTTTCGAACGTACGGCTTCAGGCCGAGGACGGGCAGCTGTCGCTGACCGCGACCGATCTCGACCTGGCGGTGGTCAGCGGCGTGGCATGCGACGTGCAGCAGAAGGGCGGCACCACCGCGCCCGCGCACACGCTTTACGACATCGTCCGCAAGCTGCCCGACGGCGCCCAGATCGAATTGGTGCATGGCCGCGAGGACGGGCGGCTGGCGCTGCGCTCGGGCCGGTCCGATTTCGCCCTCGCCTGCCTGCCGGTCGACGACTTCCCGGTCATGGCCGAGGGCAACCTGCCGACCAAGTTCAAGCTCGCCGCCCAAGATCTGCGGCGGCTGATCGACAAGACCCGCTTCGCGGTTTCGACCGAGGAAACCCGCTATTACCTCAACGGCGTGCACGTCCACGTCGTCGCCGAGGCCGGCAAGCACGTGCTGCGCGCCGTCGCCACCGACGGCCACCGCCTGGCGCGGCTCGAGACCGACGCTCCCAAGGGCGCCAAGGACATGCCGGGCGTGATCGTGCCGCGCAAGGGCGTGACCGAACTGCGCAAGCTGATCGACGAGATCGACGGCGACGTCCAGATCGCGCTGTCCGACACCAAGATCCGCTTCGCCGCCGGCGACATGGTGCTGACCTCGAAGCTGATCGACGGCACCTTCCCCGACTATCAGCGCGTGATTCCCGCCGGCAACGACAAGACCCTGACGGTCGATCCGGGCGCGCTGGCCCAGGCGGTCGACCGCGTCTCGACCATCTCCACCGACCGGCTGCGCTCGGTCAAGCTGGCGCTGGATCGCGACCGCGTCACGGTCTCGGCCACCAGCCCCGAGCAGGGCACCGCCAGCGAGGAGATCGCCGCCGAATACGCCCAGGCCAAGCTCGAGATCGGCTTCAACGCCCGCTACCTGCTCGACATCCTCGAGCAGGTGCGCGGCGACAAGGCGGTGTTCCGCTGCGCCGAGGCCACCGCGCCGGTGGTGGTGACCGACAACGACGACGTGGCGGCGCTTTACGTCCTGATGCCGATGCGGGTCTAGGCGCGGTGTCGGCCGAGCCCGCGCGCGCCTCACGGGCGCCGACGGCCTTCGCCGTCGGGCGTCTGCGGCTGACCGATTTCCGCGGCTATGCCGGCCTCGATCTGCGCGTGCCGGCGACCCCGATCGTGCTGGTCGGCGCCAATGGCGCGGGCAAGACCAATCTGCTGGAGGCGTTGTCGCTGCTGGCTCCTGGCCGCGGCTTGCGCGGCGCAAGGCTGGCCGAGATCGGACGCTTCGGCGCCGGCCCCTGGGCGGTGCATGCCGAGATCGCGGGTCCGCGCGGCGCGATCGCGATCGGCACCGGCCTGGCGCCGGCCGATCTGGCCGAAGAGGACGACGACGATCTCGAGGCTTCGGGCCGCCGCGTGCTGCGCATCGACGGCAAGCCCGCGCGCGGCGCGCAGGCGCTGGCGCGGACAGTGGCGGCGCTGTGGCTGACGCCGGAGATGGATCGGCTGTTGCTCGATTCCGCCTCGGCCCGCCGGCGTTTCGTCGACCGGCTGGTGGTATCGCTGGAGCCCGAGCACGCCCGGCGGCTGTCGGCCTATCAGAAGGCGCTGCGCGAGCGCACCCGCATCCTGCGCGAAACGCCGTCGGCCGCGTCCTGGCTGGATGCGATCGAGGCGACGCTGGCCGAGACCGGGGTGGCGCTGGCGGCCGCGCGCAACGCCGCGATCGCCGATCTCGGCCGCGAGTTGATCCAGGCCGCAGGCCCCTTTCCGCGCGCCGCAGTGGCGCTGGAAGGCGGCATCGAAAGCGCGCTGGCCCTGCGGCCGGCGCTGGCGGTCGAGGACGAATTCCGCCGCCTGCTGGCCGCCGGCCGCAGCCGCGATGCCGAGACCGGCGGCGCGGCCGAGGGACCGCATCGCACCGACCTGGCGGTGCGCTATGTCGACAAGGACCGGCCGGCGGCGCTGTGTTCGACCGGCGAGCAGAAGGCGCTGCTCTTGTCCCTGACCCTGGCCCAGGTCGAGCTGGTGACGGCGCGGCGGGGCGGCGCGCCGGTGCTGCTGCTGGACGAGGTGGTGGCGCATCTCGATGCCGACCGGCGCGCGGCGCTGTTCGATCGGCTGGCGGCGCTGGGCTGCCAGGCCTGGATGACCGGCACCGACGCCGCGCTGTTCGCGCCGCTGGCCGGCCGCGCCGTCCAATTCGCCGTGGCCGCGGCCCGGCTGGAAGCGATGTCATGAGCGAACCCGCCCCCAAGCTCGAATCCGAATACGGCGCCGATTCCATCAAGGTGCTGCGTGGCCTCGATGCCGTGCGCAAGCGTCCCGGCATGTACATCGGCGATACCGAGGACGGCACCGGCCTGCATCACATGGTCTACGAGGTGGTCGACAACGCCATCGACGAGGCCCTGGCCGGCCATGCCGACGCGGTGACGGTGACGCTCAACGCCGACGGCTCCTGCGCGGTCAAGGACAACGGCCGCGGCGTTCCGACCGACATCCACCCCGAGGAGGGGGTGTCGGCGGCCGAGGTGATCATGACCCGGCTGCACGCCGGCGGGAAGTTCGACCAGAACAGCTACAAGGTCTCGGGCGGGCTGCACGGCGTCGGCGTGTCGGTGGTCAACGCGCTGTCGGAATGGCTAGATCTCAGGATCTGGCGCGGCGGCAAGATCCACGCCATGCGCTTCCGCCACGGCGATGCCGAGGCGCCGCTGAAGACGGTCGGCGACTGCCCGGCCAAGGAGACCGGCACCGAGGTCACCTTCCTGCCCTCGCCCAAGACCTTCGGCAAGACCGAGTTCGACTTCGCCACGCTGGAACGCCGGCTGCGCGAACTGGCCTTCCTCAATTCCGGCGTGCGCATCGTGCTGGCCGACCAGCGCGGGGTCGAGCCGAAATCGGTCGAGATGGTCTACGACGGCGGCATCGAGGCCTTCGTCGCCTATCTCGACCGCAGCAAGACGCCGCTGCACAAGCCGGCGATCGTGCTCAAGGGCGAACGCGAGGGCGTCACCATCGAGGCGGCGATGGAGTGGACCGACGCCTACCACGAGACCATGCTGTGCTTCACTAACAACATCCCGCAGCGCGACGGCGGCACGCATCTGGCCGGCTTCCGCGCCGCCCTGACCCGCACCGTCAACGGCTTCGCCGAGGCCTCGGGCCTGGCCAAGCGCGAGAAGGTGCAGCTGACCGGCGACGACGCGCGCGAGGGCCTGACCTGCGTGCTGTCGTGCAAGGTGCCCAATCCCAAATTCTCCTCGCAGACCAAGGACAAGCTGGTCTCGAGCGAAGTGCGGGCGGTGGTCGAGAGCCTGATCAACGACCGCCTCGGCCAGTGGTTCGAAGAGCACCCGGCCGAGACCAAGACCGTGATCGGCAAGGTGGTCGAGGCGGCGGCGGCGCGCGAGGCCGCACGCAAGGCGCGCGAGCTGACGCGGCGCAAGGGCCCGCTCGACCTGGCCAACCTGCCCGGCAAGCTGGCCGATTGCCAGGAACGCGATCCGGCCAAGGCAGAGCTGTTCCTGGTCGAGGGCGATTCCGCCGGCGGCTCGGCCAAGCAGGGGCGCGATCGCGCCAACCAGGCGGTGCTGCCCCTGCGCGGCAAGATCCTCAACGTCGAGCGCGCGCGCTTCGACAAGATGCTGTCCAGCCAGGAGATCGGCACGCTGATCACGGCGCTGGGCACCGGCATCGGCTCGGAGGAGTTCGAGCTTGGCAAGACGCGCTACCACAAGATCGTCATCATGACCGATGCCGACGTCGACGGCGCCCATATCCGCACGCTGCTGCTGACCTTCTTCTATCGCCAGATGCCGCAGCTGATCGAGGCCGGCTATCTCTACATCGCCCAGCCGCCGCTCTATCGCCTCAAGCGCGGCCAGGGCGAAGGCATCTATCTCAAGGACGACCGCGCGCTCGACGACCATCTGCTCGAGGTCGGACTGACCGACGCCAAGCTGGTTCTGCACGGCGGCGAGGCCGTGTCCGGCCCTGCGCTGCGCAAGCTGGTCGATCAGGCGCGCGTCATCCGCGTGCTGCTGGAGGCGGTGGCACGCCGCTATTCCCGCGCCGTGGTCGAGCAGGTCACCATCGCCGGCGCGCTCAAGCTGGACGTGCTCAACGACCCGAACGCGGCCGGCGAGGCCGCGGCCTATGTCGCCAAGCGCCTGGCCGCGCTCGGCACCGGCGAGGACGGGGTCTGGAGCGGCAGCGCCACCGCCGATGGCGGCCTGCGCTTCGTGCGCAGCTCGCGCGGAGTCGACGAGACCCATGTCATCGACGGCCCGCTGCTGCGCTCGGCCGAGGCGCGCAAGCTCGATTCCTTCGCCCCCGAGCTGCAGCGCATCTTCGCCCGCCCGGCGCGCTTCGAGCGCAAGGGCCAGGAGCCGGCTCCGGTGCGCGCGCCGACCGAGCTGTTGGAGCATGTGCTGGCGGCCGGCCGCCGCGGCGCGACCGTCCAGCGCTACAAGGGGCTGGGCGAGATGAACCCCGAGCAGCTGTGGGAGACCACGCTCGATCCCAAGGTGCGCTCGCTGTTGCAGGTCAAGGTCACCGCCGGCCAGGACGCCAACCAGGTGTTCGAAACGCTGATGGGCGACGTGGTCGAACCGCGCCGCGACTTCATCCAGCAGAACGCGCTGACGGTGGTGAACCTGGACGTGTGAGGGTCAGGCCGCGGTCTCTCGCCTCGGCCACCACTCGGCATCGAGAACCTGTTCGAGCGTGAAAGGGCTCGACGCCGGCAGGCGGCCGGCGCCTTTCGGATCGGCATGGGCCTCGAATGCGTCGGCCGCCGAGGCTCGCGCGATGGCGTAGAGCGCCTCGAACTGCTCGTCGAGGTCGCGGCGCAGGCTCGGCGTCAGTTTGAACCCGATCGACTGGCGCGCCGCCCTGATTTCCCTCCGCCAACCGGGTACGGGTGCGGCGGCGCTCGAATGGGCGATCTTCAGGAGATGTTCGAGCACCTGGGTGACCAGGCTGCGGACCGCGTCGCGTTCGCTCTTGCCCAAGTCCTCGACCTCCTCGGCCAGGCGCTCGCAATCGAGTTCGACATTGACCCGTGCCTCGGCCATGCGCCGCAGGGTCTTCGCCTGCGCGCGTGTCCAAGCCACATAATCCTTGTCATAGAGCGTTGTCGCCATGGTCGTATTCTACCATGGCCCGGCGGGTGCCTAGGGCAAGATCGTTTCGTCATGAACCTGACGGATCGTGACGAAACGTGAATCCTGCTCTCGTATCCCCCTCGGGGCCGCGATTCGCGGTCTAGGGACCCTCGGCCATCAGCCAGTCGGCGGCGGCGCCCCAGGCGGCGATCGGGCCGTCCGGCCGGAAGAATCCGAAATGGCCCAGCGCTTCGGCGCCGATTTCCGCGGGCGCCAGGTGAATGTGCTGGCGTTCGGCATTGGGGTAGTAGTCGAGCAGCGCCTCGACCGCGCGGCGGGGCGCGATGCCGTCATCGGCAAAACTCAAGAACCGCAAGGGCACGCGCAGCAGATGGTTGTAGGGCCTAAGCGGCTGGCCGCGCTCGTCGCTGACGTAATGCGGCGACAGGCACCAGCGGGTCCATTCCGCGCCCACCCGCGGCGGCAGATTGGCCATCCCCACCAGCCGGCCGGCGAAGAAGCCGAGGGTGGCGATGGAGGCTGGCGAGATCGCCTTCCACAGCAGCAGCAGCAGCGGCCAGCGCCGCCGCGGCCAATGCCGCCAATAGCCGTGCTGGGCGCCGATCAAGAGCCCGCGCTGCCAGAGCTTGGCGCTGTCCGCCAAGCCCAGGATCTGGCCGCCGAAGGAATGGCCGATCGCCATCGCCCGCGCCCCCGGCCAGATCGCCTGCAAATGATCGCTGGCACCGGGCGCGTCCAGCGTCGCCCAGTCCAGCATCCGCGCCTTCTCGGCCTTGAGCGACCCGGTCGCCGAATCGCCGATGCCGCGATAGTCGAACGTCAGGACATGAAAGCCGCGCTTGGCCAGATAGGCCGCGAAGCTGGCATAGAATCGCCGCCGCACGCCGGTGGCGCCGTTGATCTGCAGCGCGATGCCGTTGCCGGCGCCGCTTGGCCGGAACAAGGTCCCGGCCAAAAGGCGGCCGTCGCGGGCAGGGAAGGTGATGGTCTCGTCGCTCATGGCCCCGGCTTGGCGGGGTGGTATAGTGGCGTCGGGATGAGTCGGCAATGAAAATTGGCCGCACCGGAGCGGTCGGCACAGGCGGGGGTGCGGGCAACGTCACCGGCCCGGCCGGGGCGGCGCGCGCCTATGGCGCGACGCGACCGGGCCGC
>VGDZ01000023.1 GCA_016869515.1 Alphaproteobacteria bacterium
CACGGCCGGCGACGAGGCCGACCGGCTTTATCGCCGGCTGGGCTGGGTCGAGGTCGGCACGGTGCCGGGCTTTGCACTGTGGCCGGACGGACGGCCCTGCGACACGACCTATTTCTACAAGCGGATCGATCGCGGCTGATGGATTCGGTCCTGGTCGCGGCCGCCTTGTTCAGCGCCTTCCTGCATGCCGCCTGGAACGCGGCCATCCGCCAGGCGGACGACACCGATTCCGCCATGGCGGCGCAGGTCGTGACCTCGGGTCTGATCGGCTTGCCGCTGTTGCTCTTCTTTCCGTTGCCGGGGCCGGCGGCTTGGCCGTGGCTGGCCGCCTCGACCGGATTCAACATGCTGGCGATGCTGGCGATCCTGCGCGGTTACGCCGCCGGCGGCGGCTTCGGCCTGGTCTATCCGGTGACGCGCGCGGTCTCGCCGCTGCTGGTGGCGCTGCTGGCGGTTTGGATCATGGGCGAGCGGCTGAGCGCGCTCGGCCTGACCGGCGTCGCGCTGATCGCGGGGGCGGTCGGGCTGTTCGCGGTCGGCCAGGATTGGCGACGACCGGGGGCGCTGGCGTGGTCGGTGGTGGCGGGCGTGTTCTCGGCGGCCTATATCGTCTGCGATGCGCAAGGCGCGCGCGCCTCGGAATCGGCGCTGGGCTACGGCGCGGCGATGTCGGTGGTCAATGCGCTGGCCTTCGGCGCCATCCACACGCTGCGCGGGCGCGGCTCGGTGCGGCTGGCGCTGCGGACGCATGCGCGCATGGCGGCGCTGGCTTCCAGCGCCTCGATGACCTCGTATCTGCTGATCATCTGGGTCTACGCCCAGGCCTCGGTCGCCATCGGCGCGGCCTTGCGCGACACCAGCATCGTTTTCAGCGCCATCATCGCCGCGCTGGTGCTGAAAGAGGCCATGGGGCGCTGGCGGATCGCGGCGATCGGGCTGGCGGTTCTAGGCGTGATCGCGCTGCGGCTGGCTTAATCGGAGAATTCGGGCTCGACCGTCACCGGGAAGTTGACCGAATTGGCGACGAAGCAAAGGCGATGCGCCTCGTGGTGCAGCGCCTCGGCCTTGGCGCGATCGGACCCCGGCGCCAGCGTCGCCAGCGGCCGCAGCACCGCCGAAACGAAGCGCCCGCCGCCGTCGCCGCCTTCGGCCATGGTGCCTTCGGCGCGGTCGACATAGTCGGTGACGACGATCTTGGCCACGGCGCAGAGATGCAGATACCACAGCATGTGGCAGGCCGAGAGCGAGGCCACCAGCATGTCCTCGGGATTGTAGCGCGCGCCGTCGCCGCGAAAGGCCGGATCGGACGAGCCCGGGATCGGCGGCTTGCCAGGGCTTTCGATGACGTGGTCGCGGCCGTAATCCTTGTAGCCCGAGGTGCCGCTGCCGCGATTGCCGGTCCAGCGCACCTGCGCAGAGTAGCGATGTTCGCGTCCGGCCATCTCAGCCCGCCTCGCGGCCGAGCGCCGCCATCGCTTCGCGCCATTCGCGCGGGCTGAGGCCGGATTCCTTCTGGCCGACGCGCTTGCCGGCCAGCAGCGCCTTGACCAGCGCCAGCGCCTTGGCCGAAAGCGCGATGCCGCCCAGGCGGTAGTTGACGAAGGCGTCGTGGCACAGCGGCACCCAGCGCCGCGTGACTTCGAGCATGGCCTCGGCATAAACGCGGATCTCGTACTGGGCATGGGCGTCGGCGCGCAGCGACAGGAAATGGAACAGATTGTGCAGATCGGTCTTCCAATACCATTGGGTATAGAAATTGAGGCTGAGGTTCATGCGCGCGAGTTCGCGGGCGAGGCCGCGGCGCTTGGCGTCGCGCGGCGTGCCGTCCGGGGTCTCGTTGAGCATCTCCTCGTAATGGTCGTAGACCCGGTTGGAATCGTCCTTGAGCAGCTTGAGCACGCGCACGGCCTCGGCTCCGCTCAGCACCTCGCCGCGGCCCTGGCGGTTGACCGCCGATTGCGCCGCCAGGTGCTTGGGGTCGGGCAGATAGAATTCGCGATCCAGGATCGAATAGCGCGCCGAGTATTCGTTGACGTTGGCGGTGCGGTGCCGGATCCATTGCCGGGCGACGAAGATCGGCAGTTTGACGTGGAACTTGATCTCGGCCATCTCGAACGGCGTGGTGTGGCGGTGCCGCATCAGGTAGTCGATCAGGCCCTTGTCCTCGGACACCTTGCGCGTGCCGCGGCCGTAGGAGACCCGCGCCGCCTGCACCACCGCGCCGTCGTCGCCCATGTAATCGACCGCCCGCACGAAGCCGTGATCCAGCACCGGCAGCGGCTGGAACAGGATCTCCTCCAGCGCCGGCACGGTCGGCCGGCGGGTGGGGAAGGTCTCGGCCCGGGCGGCGTCGATGTCGCGCCGCTCGGCTTGGCTGATGGTCATGACGGGCTCCGAATCGGAGGCGATTTTAGCACCCGGCCGGGGCCTTCAAACCCGCCCGCCGAACGCCTATATTAGGTGCGCCGGGCGACCGGCTATGGCGATAAACGCGACGTGGCATAGGCGATGCGGACCCGGGGGCAGTACCCGGCGCCTCCACCAAATTCCCGCGGTCTGGCGCGGGGCGATGGGGGCGACACAGGCTCGACGCGCGCAGTAAAGACGTCGACTTTCGCTCGGCATGGTTCCGCCGTTATCGGGCCAATCCAAGAGTGCCAACGATAACGACTTGGCTCTCGCGGCCTAACCAAACTTAGGCCACGCGGTCCGGGGGGAACCGGGCAACAGAATCCCCCCACTTTCCTTTGACGTCGACCATTGACGCGCGGCGCGATGCGGCGAGACTGAGGCCATGAGCGCGCGCGAGACCTGGTCCGGCCGCACCGGCTTCATCCTGGCGACGATCGGTTCGGCGGTCGGCCTGGGCAGCATCTGGAAGTTCCCCTACGAGGTCGGCAGCAATGGCGGCGGCGCCTTCGTGCTGTTCTATCTGGCCGGCCTGGCGCTGGTCGTGTGGCCCTTGATGCTGCTCGAATTCGCGCTCGGCCGGCGCGGCCAGGCCGATGCCGCGCGCGGCATCGCCGCCGTCGCCAAGGAGTTCGGCGCCTCGCCGCGCTGGGCCGGGATCGGCGTGCTGGGCACGCTGACCTCGTTCCTGATCCTCAGCTTCTACGCCGTCATCGGCGGCTGGGCCTTGGCCTATGCGATCGAGGCGCTGACCGGGGTGGGAGGCATTGCCGCCGACGGCGCGGCGGCGCAGGCGCGTTTCGATGCCCTGCTGGCGTCGCCCGTGCGATTGGGCCTGCATCACTTGCTGTTCATGGTTGCGACCGTTGCCATTGTCGCCCTCGGCGTCAGGCGCGGCATCGAGCGCGCCTCCGAGATCATGATGCCGGCCTTGGCGCTGCTGATGGCGGCGCTGGCGGTCTATGGCGCGGTCGAGGGCGATGTCGGGGCGACGCTCGACTATCTGTTCCGCTTCGATCCGGCCCGGATCGAGCCGCGGGTCGCGCTCGAGGCGCTCGGCCTGGGTTTCTTTTCGATCGGCGTCGGCTTGGCGGTGATGGTGACCTATGCCGCCTATGCCGAGGCCGCGATCGATTTGCGGCAGGTCGCGCTGATCACCATCCTGGGCGACACCGCGATTTCGTTCATGGCCGGGCTGGCGATCTTCCCCTTGGTGTTCGCCAACGGCCTGGACCCGGCGGGCGGTCCCGGGTTGATGTTCGTCTCCCTGCCGGTGGCTTTCGCCGCCATGCCGTTCGGCGGCGCGGCGGCGCTGGCTTTTTTCCTGCTGTTGACGGTGGCGGCATTGTCGTCGGCGATCTCGATGCTGGAGATGGCGGCGGCTTATCTGCGCCGCGCCCGGCAATGGTCGAGGATCCGGGCGGCGGTGGTCGCGGGCGCGGTGTGCTGGGTCCTAGGCTGGGCGACGGTGCTGTCGTTCAATCTGGGGAGAGAGTGGCGGCCGTTGGGATTGGTGCCCGGCTTCGAGGGCCTGGGCGCGTTCGAACTGCTCGACCAGCTGACGTCGAATCTGCTGCTGCCGTTGGGCGGCTTGGCGCTGGCGATCTTGGGCGGCTGGGCCTTGCCGCATGACCTCTTGGCCAAGGAACTGCGCTTGGGCGCGGGCGCGGCGCGCGCCTTGCGCTTCCTGCTGCGTTACTTCGCGCCGGCCGCGATCCTGGCCACGGCAGCAGCGCCGCTCTTGTTCTAACCGTTGTCGAATTTGTTGGAACGCGGGAAGCCCTTGGGCGGCAGGCGTCCGGCCTGGGCGCGCGCGCCCACCCAATCGCGCAACGCGGTCTCGCGGAACTCGCCCTGGGCGTTGCGCCAAACCAGGCCTTCCTTGAGCTTGAAGGCGCGCACGTCCGACAGCCCGCCCTGCTTGTGCTTTTGCAGCGTGATGCCGCGGCCGCGCGTCATCTCGGGCACGTCGGCCAGGGGGAAAATCAAGAGCTTGCGGTTGACGCCGATGCAGGCCAGATGGTCGGCGCCCTCGGGCACCACGGCGAAGGTCACCGCTTCCACCCCCGCGGGCAGATTGAGCACGATCTTGCCCTGGCGGGTGCCGGCGACGACCTCATCCTCCGGCGCTATGAAGCCGCGGCCGTCGCCGGCGGCGAAGATCAGCTTGCGGCCGCCCTTGAACGCCATCATCTGGGCCACGTCCTCGGCCTCGCCCAGCTCGACCATCAGCCGGATCGGCTCGCCATGGCCGCGCCCGCCCGGCAGCTTGTCGCAAGCCAGGGTGTAGCAGCGGCCATTAGTGCCCAGGACCAGCAGCTTGTCGGTGGTTTCGGCGTGAAGGTGGAAGCGCGGCCCGTCGCCTTCCTTGAACTGCAGGTCCTGGTCGGCCGCGACATGTCCTTTCATCGCCCGCACCCAGCCCTTGGCCGAGCAGATCACCGTCACCGGCTCCTTCTCGACCAGGGTTTCCAGCGCCACCTCGACCGCCGGCGGCGGATCGGCCAGGCGCGTGCGGCGCTTGCCGTCCTTGCCCGAGGCAAAGGACTTCTTGACCTCGCGGATCTCGTTGGCGATGGCGGCCCAGCGCTTGTCCTCGTCCTTGAGCAGGCCGCGCAGGCCGGTCTGTTCCTTCTTCAGCCGGTCGTGCTCCTGCTTGATCTCCATTTCCTCGAGCTTGCGCAGGTTGCGCAGCCGCATGTTGAGGATCGCCTCGGCCTGGACCTCGCTCAGCTTGAAGGCCTTGATCAGCGCCGGCTTGGGCTCGTCCTCGCGGCGAATGATGCGGATCACCTTGTCGATGTCGAGATAGACGATCAGATAGCCATCGAGGATTTCCAGCCGGCGCGCGATCTCGGCCAGGCGGTGCTTGGCGGCGCGCCGCAGCACTTCGTGGCGGTGGTCGAGGAAGGCGCGCAGCACCTCTCGCAGGCCCATCACCCCCGGCCGGTTGTTCGCGTCCAGCACGTTCATGTTGAGCGGCACGCGGGTTTCCAGGTCGGTCAGGCGGAAAAGGTGCTCCATCAGCACCTCGGCATCGACCTCGCGGTTCTTGGGCGCCAGCACCAGCCGCACGTCCTCGGCCGATTCGTCGCGCACGTCGGCCAGCAGCGGCAGCTTCTTCTCGCCCAGCAGCTCGGCGATGCGCTCGATCAGCTTCGACTTCTGCACCTGGTAGGGGATCTCGGCGACCACGATCTGCCAGGTACCGCGCTTGCCCTCTTCCTTCTGCCAAGCGGCGCGCAGGCGGAACGAGCCGCGGCCGGTCTTGTAGGCCTCGATCACCGACTGGCGCGGCTCGACCAGCACGCCGCCGGTCGGGAAGTCGGGACCGGGGACCAACTCGGCCAGCTTGTCCGCCCGCGCCTGGGGGTGCTTGATCAGGTGCAGCAGCGCATCGCAAATCTCGCCGACATGATGCGGCGGGATCGAAGTCGCCATGCCGACGGCGATGCCGGCGGCGCCGTTGGCCAGCAGATTGGGGAAGCGCGCCGGCAGCACCACCGGCTCGTGCTCCGAGCCGTCGTAGGTCGGGCGGAAATCGACCATGTCCTGATCGAGGCCCGCCAGCAGCGCCTCGGCCACGGCGGTAAGGCGGGCCTCGGTGTAGCGCATGGCGGCGGCGTTATCGCCGTCGATATTGCCGAAATTGCCCTGGCCCTCGACCAGCGGATAGCGCACGGCGAAATCCTGGGCCAGGCGCACCAGCGCCTCGTACACCGCCTGGTCGCCATGGGGATGGAATTTGCCGATGACGTCGCCGACGACGCGGGCGCATTTCTTGAAGCCGGAAGCGGGATCGAGCCTGAGTTCGCGCATCGCGAACAGGAGACGGCGCTGCACCGGCTTGAGCCCGTCGCGCACATCGGGCAGCGAACGCGCCATGATGGTCGACAGCGCATAGGACAGATAGCGCTCGGCCAGCGCGTCTTTGAGCGAGACGTCCTGCACCGCGCCCGGATCGGGCGGCAAATCCAAAGCGGCCATGGGCCGGGGTTATACACCAGATGTTGTGGTCGCGCGAGCGTAACGCTCTACCAGTCGAGTGCGGGCGGCCGGCATCGGCTTGTCCTGGGGATGCCAGATCTGGCGTTCGAGGAAATGGCCGGTCAGCGCCAACCCGGCGGCGAGATCCTCGGCCACCGCCGGCTGGCCGCGACCCGGCACCAGAAAACCCGGCAGGGGCAAGAGTCTTTCGCGCCATTGGCCCGCCGCGGCCAAGGTCACGGCACGACCGCTGCGGGGCGAGACGAAGGCGAGGCCGTCGCCCGCGCCGCTGAGCGCGCAGCGTTCGAGGTCAAGCGCGAAGCCGAGCGCCTCCAACAGCATCAGCTCCCAATGCACATAGGCCAGCGGCCAGTCGTCGAGCGCCGCCACGGCGTCGAGCAAGGCCAGCGTGGCGGCGTGAATTTCGGGATGCGGCTCGCGATCGGGCAGGACCGAATCGACCACGGCGCAAGCGGCCGCGAGGCCTTCGAGCTTGGCCGCGTCGTCCAGCAACGCCTCGGCGCGGTCGCGCTTGAGTTCGCAGGCGAAGCTGCCGAGATGGTCCGCCAGCCGCGCCCGCCATGCCGCCAGCACCTCGTTGCCGGGCTGATAGAGCCCGCGGCCGCGGCGACCGAAGGCGCCGCGCACCAGGCCGCGATGGCGGCCGTGATCGCGCGTCAACAGGCTGAGGACGGCGGCGTCCTCGCCATGCCGCCGCAGGCCCAGCACGATGCCCTCGTCGCTCCAATCCATGACGGCGTGATGACACGGTTCGCCCGCCCGCGCCAGACCGCGATCGGTTGTCGAGGAATCGCGGTCGCGATTCCTTGCGAGCCGTCAATCGCGATCCAGAGCGGGATACGAGGGCATGATCGATGTCGCTACTTGAAGAACCCCAGCACCGCGCGCGAGGAGGTCAGCGCGCCCTTGAGCGAATTCTGGACCAGCTGGGCCTTGACCCTGCCGGCGGCCAGGTTGGCGGCTTCCTTGCCGAGATCGGCGTCGACCAGCACGCCCAGGCCCTGGCGGTAGATGTCGCTCTGGTGGCCGGCATAGCTGGAGATCGAATCGAGCCGCCTGAGCGCCGAACCCAGCGAGGCCGCCTTCGAGCTGCAGTAGACGATGGCGTTGTTGATGATGGTCAGCGCGCCGGCCGGGTCGTTGAGCGGATCCATTTGCGACAGCCCAAGCGATTCCAGCGTGACGTTGTGGTTCTGCACGGTGTAGCTGGTGCCGCCCAGTTCGGTCAGGGTCGAGATCGAATCGAGGCGGTTGAGCACGGTGCGCGGGCCGAAGCCGGAATAGGTGTAGGTGGTGGTGACCGAATAGCCGACGATGGCGTCGGTGATGGCATCGCCGTTGCCGTCGACGTTCTGAGTGGTGGTGGTGGTCGTCGCCTGGCTGCCCGAGGTCAGCGAAGCGAACCCGGTCAGGTTGATGGTGTGATTGGCCGAGAGGTTGAGCGTGGTCTCGGACGAACCGTCGCGATCGGCATCGAAGTCGAGCGTGGTGCCGGCGATCACCGAACCGCCCGATCCGGTCGCCACCTCGCCCGCGCCGCTGGCAGTCAGCAGGCCGGTGAGGGTCTGATTCAGGGTCTGGTCCATATCGACATCGTTGACGCCGGTGCCGAAAAAATCGATGCGGACGCGCGAGTCGCTCTGGCCGTCGATGGTAGCCGAAGTCGGGTCGGTGCCGCCGACGCTGCTTTGGTCGAGGTTGGAGCTGGTGTTGAACTGCACCCGCACGTCGGGCGCCGGATTGCCGGCGACGTCGAAGTTCTGGGTGCCGTTGCCGTTGCTGGTTTGATTGGTGACATCGACCGTGGTCGAGGTCGAGCTGGAGATGTTGGTGTTGACGTCGAAATCGCCGTCGAGGGCGTGGTCGATCTGGGTGTCGGTGGTCTGGCGGGTCGAGCTTTGCACCCCGCCCGCGGCCAGGCCGGTCTGGGGATCCAACCGGTAATCGGTGGTGTTGTCGGTATTGATGATGACGTCGGTGGTGCCGTTGGCCTGGTAGTCGATGGTCAGGCGGGTGGTGGTGCGGGCGGTCAGTTGCAAGGGCGTGTCGCCCTGGTTGGCCGGGCGCAAGAGGTTGACGCCGTTGAAGCTGGCGCCGTCGATGATCCAGGAATCGATCGCGGTGCGGATGGCGAAGATGTCGTCGCGCAGCGCGGTCTTTTCGTTGATGCCCAGCCCGCCGATATTGGCCTGGACCACCTTGGCCTTCATCTCGATCAGCAGGTCGCCGATCGCCTCGGTCGCCTTGAGCGCGGTCAGGGTGGTGGCGGTGGCCAGGCCCGACTGGATGGCGATGCCGTTCAGGCCGGCGATGTTGCCCTTGAGGCTGTTGGAAATGACGTAGGAGCTGCGGTCGTCCTCGGGACCGGCGACGCGGGCGCCGGTCGCCACCTTGCGCAGGCTGGTGGCGACGAACTCGTCGTTGCGCCGCATCGCCTGCCGCGCGCCGTCGACTCCCGGTTGTACGTTGACCGACATCCCCATGTCTCGTTCCACCCGTAACGAATGCCGCTCCCGCTTGGCGTTCGTGCTTCGCCCTATTGCGCTGGGGGAAATGCAAGCCGCATGCCTGGAGGTAGCCCAGGGCATGATCGATCTGGCTTAAACCCCGCGGTTCAAGACAGAACGTGAATCATGCCCGGTATCCCGCTCAGGACCGCGATTCACGGCTTACATGGCTTCGCGACTGCGGCTCCATGCAAAGCGATCGCGGTCCAGAATTCCGCGGCTTTCGGGCGATCTCAGTCGGGAGGTGGGAAGAATTTGCCGGGTTCGGGGAGGGCAAACCGGCGCGAGCGACTTATTGCTTGAACAGGCTCAGCACCGTGCGCGAGGACATGATCGAGGCCTTCATCGCCGCCTGGGCGAGGTCGGATTTGACCTTGGCCGAGGCCAGGATGGCGGATTCGCGGCCCATGTCGGCATCGACCAGCACGCCGAGGCCATCGCGATAGGTGTCGATCTGCTTGCTGGTGTAATCGGCGATCGAGTTGATGCGCTTCAGCGCCGAACCCAGCGCCGCCGCCTTCGAGGCGCAATACTGGATCGCGGTGTTGATGATGGTCAGCGCCCCGGCCGGGTCGTTGGCGGGATCGAGCTGCGACAGGCCGAGCGATTCCAGGGTCACGTTCTGGTTGTTGACCGTGAAGCTGCTGCCGCTCAGGTCGGTCAGGGTCGAGATCGAGTCCAGCGCATTGCCCGAACTGCGCGGGCCGAAGCCGGAATAGGTGTAGGTGGTGGTGACGGAATAGTTGACGATGGCATCGGTGACCGCATCGCCGTTGCCGTCGACGTTGTTGGTCTGGGTGGTGGTGAAGCTTTGGCTGCCCGAAGTCAGCGAGGCGAAGCCGGTCAGGTTGATGGTGTGGCTGGCGGTGTAGTTGAGCGTGGATTCGAGGCTGCCGCTGGCGTCGGCGTCGAAATTGAGCGAGGTGCCGGAAATCACCGAACCGCCCGAGCCGGTCGCCACCTCGCCCGCGCCGCTGGCCGAGATCAGTCCGGTCAGGGTCTGGTTGAGGGTCTGGTCCATCACCACGTCGCGCCGGCCGGTATCCTGGAAATTGATCGCCACCCGCGAATCGCTCTGGCCGTCGGTGGTGACCGAAGTCGGGGCGCTGCCGCCGACGATGGTCTGATCGAGGTTCGAACTGGTCTGGAATTGCACCCGCACATCGGGCGCGGGGTTGCCGGCGATGTCGTAATTGGTGGTCTGGTTGGCATTCTGCTGCTGATTGGTGACGTTGGTGGTGGCCGCGGTCGAGCTCGACACGCTGTCGTTGATGTCGATGTCGCCGTCGAGCGCGTGGTCGATCTGGGTGTCGCTGCTCTGCTGGGTGGTGCTGAGCACGCTGCCCGCGGTGCTGGCGGTCTGCGGATCGAGGCGCTAGGTGGTGGTGTTGTCGGTGTTGATGATGATGTCGTTGCTGCCGTTGGCCTGGTAGTCGATGGTCAGGCGGGTGGTGGTGCGGGCGGTCAACTGCAAGGGCGTGTCGGCCTGGTCGTTGGGCTTCAGCAGGTTGACGCCGTTGAAGCTGGCGCCGTCGATGATCCAGTTGCCGATCGCGGTCCGGATCGAAAAGATATCGTCGCGCAGCGCGTTCTTTTCCGAGGTGCCGAGGCCCGAGGAATTGATCTGGACGATCTTGGCCTTCATCTCCAGCAGCAATTCGCCGATCGCCTCGGTCGCCTTGAGGCCGGTGGTGGTGGTGGCGGCGGCCAGGCCGGTCTGGATGGCGATGCTGTTGAGGCCGGCGATGTTGCCCTTGATCTGGGTGGCGATGACGTAGGAGCTGCGGTCGTCGGTCGCGCCGGCGACGCGTTCGCCGGTCGAGACCCGTTTCTGGCTCATTTCCAGAAACTGGTCGGTCTTTTTCAGCGCCTGGACGGCGCCGTACATCCCGGGTTGGTGTTGACCGACATCGCCATGGCTTCGATTCGCGGACGCGATCTCCTTTTCCAATCAACAGTTTACCAGCAAGGCGTTAACGACTCGTAGATATGGTAAGCCGCCACCGCGCCCGCCAAGCGACAGCTTGCCGCGCGGCAGAAACCACAGCCAAAACAACGAGTTAAGTCCTTTTCCACGCACCGGACATAAATCCCTGCCCTCCTTCTGAGGCCAGTCGGCGTCGCTTTGCTCCCGGATTCAAAGTAACGTCGCGGAAGGCTAATGCAAATGAACGCCGAAAGCCGGGCCAGGATCGAGAGGGGGTTTGCCGTGCATCGTTTCGATCGCTTCGACCGTTCCCAGGACAAGGGCATCAACCCGTCCGACAATGCGACGCTGGGCGAAGTCGTCGCCCGCCGCATCGGCCGCCGCGCGGCGATGAAGGGCGCGCTGGGCGCCAGCGTGATCGCTTCCGCGCTCGGTCCGGCGGCGCTGGCCAGCCGGCCGGCGCGGGCGCAGGCGCGGGACGGCGCGTTCAATTTCGTCGAGACCGAGGCCGGCATCGACGGCACCCACCATGTCGCCGCCGATCACGAAGTGCAGATCCTGCTGCGCTGGGGCGATCCGGTGCTGCCCGGCGCGCCGGCCTTCGATCCCTACAAGCAGAGTGCCGCCAGCCAGGCGACGCAGTTCGGCTACAACTGCGATTACCTCGCCTTCATGCCGTTGCCGCTGGGCTCGCGCGCTTCGGACCGCGGCCTGCTCTGCGTCAATCACGAATACGCCTCGACCGAGCTGATGTTCCCCAACATCCCCAGCCGGCGCGGCTCGCTCGAGGAAAGCTTCAAGGCCATCACCGCCGACATCGCCAATGTCGAAATGGCGGCCCATGGCGGCAGCGTGGTCGAGGTGGCGCGCGGCGCCGACGGCGTCTGGCGGGCGGTCGCCGGCAGCCGCTTCAACCGCCGCATCACCCTCGACACGCCGATGATCCTGTCGGGACCCGCCGCCGGGCACGACCGCCTCAAGACCGCGGCCGATCCGACCGGGACCCGGGTCAACGGCATGGTCAACAACTGCGCCGGCGGCATGACGCCGTGGGGCACCTGGCTGACCGGCGAGGAGAACACGCACGGCTATTTCTGGGGCAAGCTGCCCGAGGGCCATGCCGAGACCAAGG
Source organism: Alphaproteobacteria bacterium (assembly GCA_016869515.1). GTDB lineage: Bacteria > Pseudomonadota > Alphaproteobacteria > VGDZ01 > VGDZ01 > VGDZ01. The sequence continues at coordinate 11,984 of VGDZ01000023.1, forward strand.
CCCAACAGCGCTATGGCGTGCCCGGGCGCTGGTACAATTGGGGCGCCTATCACCCGCGCTTCGACGTCGGCAAGACGCCCAACGAGCCCAACCGCTTCGGCTGGGTGGTCGAGATCGATCCTTACGATCCGGCCTCGACGCCGAAGAAGCGCACCGCGCTCGGCCGCGCCAAGCACGAAGGCGCCGAGACCATCGTCAATCGCGACGGGCGGGTGGTGGTCTATACCGGCGACGACGAGCGCTTCGAGTACGTCTACCGCTTCGTCAGCCGCGATCGCTACAACCCCAACGACCGCGCCGCCAACCGCGACCTGCTCGATCACGGCACGCTGTCGGTGGCGGCGTTCGCCGCCGACGGCAGCATGCGCTGGCTGCCGCTGGTGCATGGCCAGGGACCGCTGACCGCGGCCAACGGCTTCGCCAGCCAGGCCGACGTGCTGATCGAGGCGCGGCGCGCGGCCGATCTTCTGGGCGCGACCAAGATGGACCGGCCCGAGGATGTCGAACCCAATCCGCGCACCGGCAAGGTCTACATCATGCTGACCAACAACGCGCGCCGCACCGCCGCCCAGGTCGATCCGGCCAATCCGCGCGCGGCCAATCTGTGGGGCCAGATCGTCGAACTCAGCCCGCCCGGCGGCGATCATGCCGCCGATGTCTTCGCCTGGGACATGCTGATCCAGGCCGGCGATCCGGCGGTGGCCGAGGTGGGCGCCCGCTTCCATGCCTCGACCAGCCGCAACGGCTGGTTCGCCTGTCCCGACAACTGCGCCTTCGATTCCCAGGGGCGGATGTGGGTGGTGACCGACCAAGGCACCGAATGGGCCAAGGCCTCGGGCCGCGCCGACGGCGCCTATGCCTTGACCACGGCCGGACCCGAGCGCGGGCGCTCGCGCCTGTTCTTCCGCGCCCCGGCCGGGGCCGAAGTCTGCGGGCCGATGTTCACGCCCGACGACACCACGCTGTTCCTGGCGATCCAGCATCCTGGCGCCGACGGCATGCGCGATTGGAAGGCCTTCGGGCGGACCACCAGCTTCGAGGATCCGGCGACGCGCTGGCCCGACTTCAAGCCCGACATGCCGCCCCGGCCCTCGGTGGTGGCGATCGTCCGCAAGGGCGGAGGGCGGGTGGGTTAGTCCGGCGGGCGGTCGAGGCCGAGATCGCGATAGGTCTCGGGGTCCTCGTCCCAGGCCTCGCGCACGCGGACATGCAGGGTGAGGTCGACGCGGCGGCCCAGCCAGGCCGCAATCGCGTCGGCCGCGGCGGTGCGGATCGCCTTGAGCCGCGCCCCCTTGGCGCCGATGACGATGCCCTTCTGGCCGGGCCGGGCGACGGTGACGGTCTGGCGGATGCGCACCAGCTTGGCTTCCTCGCCCAGCCATTGCTCGGTGGTCACGGTGGCGGCGTAGGGCAGTTCCTGGCGCAGCTGGAGATAAAGCTGCTCGCGGGTCAGTTCGGCCGCGATCACCCGCTCGGAGGCGTCCGAGAGCTGGTCCTCGGGATAAAGCCAGGGGCCGGACGGCACGGCCTCCGCCAGCCAGCGCTTGAGGTCCTCGACGCCGTCGCCTTTCAGCGCCGAGATCATGAACACGCGCTCGGGCGCGAGCGCGGCGTGAAGCCCGGCCGCGGCCGCGAGCAGGCTCTCGCGCTTGACCTGGTCGATCTTGTTGAGCGCCAGCGCCAGCCGCCGCCGGCCGCGCTCGAGCCGCGCGACGATGGCCGCGGTCTCCTCGCCCTTCCAGCGCGCGGCATCGACCACCAGAAGGGCCAGATCGCAATCCTCGGCGCCGCGCCAGGCGGCCTCGACCATGGCGCGGTCGAGCCTGCGGCGCGGGGCGAAGATGCCGGGGGTGTCGACCAGCACCAATTGGCTTGTGCCCGCGACGACGATGCCGGCCAGCCGCCGGCGCGAGGTCTGCGGCTTGTCGGAGACGATCGCCAGCTTGGCGCCGAGCAGGGCGTTGAGCAGGGTCGACTTGCCGGCATTGGGCGCGCCGATCAGGGCGATCGTGCCGGCGCGGCGGTCGGGTTGGGCGCTCACGCCGGGACGTCGAAGCGGGCCAGCATGGCCGCGGCCGCGGCCTGCTCGGCCAATTGCTTGCTGGTGCCTTCGCCCTCGACCGGCTCGAAGCCGACCACCAGCGCCGCCATGCGGAAGACCGGCTTGTGCGGCGGGCCATGGCGCTCGATCTGGCGATAGACCGGGGCCGGCAGGCGCCGTGCCTGGGCCCATTCCTGCAGCCGCGACTTGGCGTCCTTGGCCGGCGCGTCGGGCTCGGCGATGGCGGCACCCCATAGCCGCTCGACCAGCGCCTCGGCGGCCTGCAGCCCGGCGTCGAGATAGACCGCGGCCAGCACCGCCTCGAGCGCGTCGGCCAGGATGCCCTGCTTGTCGGCGCCGCCGGCCTCGGCCTCGCTGCGCGACAGCAGGATGTGCGGGCCGAGTTCGATCCGCCGCGCCACCTCGGCCAGGCCGGGCGCATCGACCATCGCCGCCAGCCGCCGCGTCAGCCCTTCCTCGGGCGAGCGCGGATGGCTGCGACAAAGCTTGTCGGCGATGACCAGGCCAAGCACGCGGTCGCCGAGGAATTCGAGCCGCTGGTTGTCGGGCGCATCGCCGCTGCGGCGCTGCGAGCCGTGGGTCAGCGCCTCGACCAGCAGTTCGCGCCGCGCGAAGCGGTGGCCGAGCCGCGCCTCGAGCGCGCTCAGCGGATCGGGCGGAACATCCGCGAGAAGCGGATCGCGCTCGGCCATCCCCAGGGCTCCAGCCAACCGGCGCTGCCGTCGGTCGAGAAGAACATCAAGTCGGCCCGGCCGACCAGGTTCTCGGCCGGCACGAAGCCGACCCCCGCAGGCACGCGCGAATCGAGCGAATTGTCGCGATTGTCGCCCATGGCGAAATAATGTCCGGGCGGAACGACGTATTCGCGGGTGTTGTCGAGATCGCCGTTGGCGTCGAGATCGAGGGTGAGAAAGCTGGTGCCGTCGGGCAGGGTCTCGCGGTACTGGGCCAGGCGCTGCAGCTGTCCGCTGCGGGTCAGATAGCGGAAATCCTCGACCCGCTCGCGCCGGATCGGCTGGCCGTCGAGATGCAGCACGCCGCCGCGCATCTGGATGCGGTCGCCCGGCAGGCCGACGATGCGCTTGATGTAGTCGGTCGAATTGTCGCGCGGCAGCTTGAACACCGCCACGTCGCCGCGCTTGGGCGGGGTCTCGAACACCCGACCCTTGAACAAGGGCGGGCTGAACAGCATCGAATGGCGCGAATAGCCGTAGCTGAACTTGGAAACGAACAGGTAATCGCCGACCAGCAGCGTCGGCAGCATCGATTCCGAGGGGATGTTGAACGGCTCGTAGGCCAGGGTGCGGATGCCGAGCGCGATCAACCCGGCCCAGATCAGGCCGCGCACGGTGTGCCAGAAGCCCTCCTTCTTCTCGGGGGTCTCGGCGGGGGCCGGGGCCTGGGCGGCGGGCTTGTCGGTCACGGCGCGGCTTGCTGGCGCGGCACGGCGGTGATCAGGACGATGGCCTGGGCCATCGGGTAGTCGTCGGTCAGCGTCAGGTCGATGCGCGCTTCCATGCCCGGCGGGACGAGGGATTCGAGCCGCGCCCGCGCGCCGCCGGTCAACGTCATGGTCGGCTGGCCCGAACTGCGGTTGGCGACGCCGAGATCGCGCCAGAAGACGCCGCGGCGAAAACCGGTGCCCAGGGCCTTGGCGCAGGCCTCCTTGGCGGCGAAGCGGCGGGCATAGCTGGCGGCGCGGGCGGCGCGGCGTTCGGAACGCCGCCGTTCCTCGGGCGTGTAGATGCGGGCGAGGAAACGCTCGCCGAACCGCGCCAGCGTCTTTTCGATGCGGCGGATGTCGACCAGATCGCTGCCGAGGCCGATGACCGTCACGCGCTGGCCTGTCCGGTGCCGGCGGCGCGGGCGCGGTCCATCAGCGCGCGCATGCGCTTGATCGAGGAATCGAGGCCGCCGAAGATCGCTTCGCCGATCAGGAAATGGCCGATGTTGAGTTCGACCACTTGCGGGATCGCCGCCACCGCGCCGACGCTGTCGAAGCCGAGGCCGTGGCCGGCATGGCATTCGAGGCCAAGCGTCTCGGCGGCGCGGGCGGCGGCGACGATGCGGCCAAGCTGGGCGGTGCGCGCGGCGCCCTCGGCCTCGCAATAGGCGCCGACATGCAGCTCGACCACCGGCGCGCCCAGGCGCTTGGCGGCCTCGAGTTGCGCCGGATCGGGTTCGACGAACAGCGAGACCCGGATGCCGGCCGCGCCCAGCCGGGCGACGAACGGCGCCAGCGCCGGCGCCATGCCCTTGACGTCGAGCCCGCCCTCGGTGGTGCGTTCCTCGCGCTTTTCGGGTACCAGGCAGGCGGCGTGCGGGCGATGGCGCAAAGCGATCGCCAGCATCTCCTCGGTCGCGGCCATTTCCAGATTCAGCGGCCGGTCGACCTCGCGGGCGAGGCGGGCGATGTCGTCGTCCGAAATGTGGCGGCGATCTTCGCGCAGATGCGCGGTGATGCCGTCGGCCCCGGCCGCCACCGCCGCCAGCGCCGCGCGCACCGGATCGGGATGCCGCCCGCCGCGGGCGTTGCGGATGGTGGCGACGTGGTCGATGTTGACGCCGAGCCGCAAAGGGCGCGCGGGCATGGTCTTGGCTCCCGGCCGGTTAGAGGCCGCGGCTGCCGGGCTTGACCGCCGGGATGGCGGCCAGCGCGGGCGGCAGCGCGTCGGGTTTGTAGTTCGGAATCGCCAGTTTCGCCAGCGCGACGTAGGGCACGCCGAGATCGAGCGCGCCCTCGGTGCGGTCGACGATCGAGCCGACCCCGACCAGCACCCCGCCCAGCGCCGCTACCGCGGCGGCGCATTCGCGCGTCGACTTGCCGGTGGTGACGACATCCTCGATCACGACGAAGCGCTGGCCGGCGGCGACGTCGAAGCCGCGGCGCAGCGCCATGCGGCCCTCGACCCGTTCGGTGAACAGCGCCGGCCGGTCGAGCGCGCGGCCGACTTCGTGGCCGATGATCAGACCGCCCATGGCCGGCGACAGCACCAGGTCGATCGCGCCGACGACGGCTTCGGTCAAGCGGGTGGCCAGCGCGCGGCCCAGCGCCTCGGCGCGGCGGGGATGCATCAGCACCCGCGCCGACTGCATGTACTGCGGGGAGCGCAGGCCCGAGGACAGGATGAAATGGCCCGACAGCAGCGCGCCGGTGGCGCGGTAGTGATCGAGCACTTCGGCTTCGGTCATGGCTCAGTTCCGGGCTCGCTCGACGGCGTGGACATGGGCGGTGGCGCGCAGGGCGGCGATGATGTTGGTGAGATGGCGCAGATTCGCCACCTCGATGTCCAGCACCATCTCGAAGAACTCGGGCGTGCGGTTGACGATCTTGAGGTTGCTGATGTTGCCCTGGTTCTTGGCGATCACCGCGGTCAGGCTGGCGAGGCTGCCGGGTTCGTTGCCGAGCACGGCGTGGATGCGGCCGACATGGAGCTTGGGATCGGCGGCCCCGGCCTCGTCCCAAGCCACGTCCAGCCAGCGCTCGGGCTGGTCGTTGAATTGCTCGAGCTGCTCGCAGTCGATGGTGTGGATGGTGACGCCGCGGCCGGTGGTGATGACGCCGACGATGCGATCGCCCGGCAGCGGATGGCAGCAGCCGGCAAAATGCAGCGCCATGCCCGGAATCAGGCCCTTGATCGGCACCGCCTCGCCCTCGCCGCGCTTGCCGCGCGCCTTGGCCAGCGGCACCACCTTGCCGGGATCGGCCTCCGGTTGCTTGAGCTGCGGCATCACCGCTTCCAGCACCTGGCGGCCGGTGAGGTCACCCTTGCCGACGGCGATGTAGAGATCCTCCGCCTCGCGCAGCTTGAGCGCGCTGAGCGCGGTGGCGAGCGCCGGGTCGGAGAATTCGTGGCCCTCCTGGCGGAAGGCCTTCTGCACGATCGCCTTGCCGAGGCCTTCGTATTGTTCGAGTTCGCGGGCGCGGATGAAGCGACGGATGGCCGAGCGCGCCCGCCCGGTGACGACGAAGTCGAGCCAGGTCGGCGAGGGCGAGGGCGTCTTGGAACGCAGGATCTCGACCTGGTCGCCGTTTTCCAGCCGCGAACGCAGCGGCATCATGCGGCCGTTGATCTTGCAGCCGACGCAGGAATCGCCGACCCCGGAATGGACCGCGTAGGCGAAGTCGACCGGCGTCGCCCCGCGCGGCAGCACGATCAGGCCGCCCTTGGGCGAGAAGCAGAAGACCTGGTCCTGGAACATCTCCAGCTTGGTGTTTTCGAGGAATTCCTCGGGGCTGGAGGCATGCTCGAGGATTTCCAGCAGTTCGCGGATCCAGCGGTACTGCGTGCCGCCGGTCTGGGTCTCGGGCTGCTTGTACTGCCAATGCGCCGCCACGCCCAGCTCGGCGGTCTGGTGCATGGCCTCGGTGCGGATCTGAACCTCGATGCGGTGCTTCTCGGGGCCGATGACGCTGGTGTGCAGCGAGCGATAGCCGTTGCGCTTGGGCGTCGAGATGTAGTCCTTGAACAGCCCCGGCACCATCGGATAGCGGGCGTGCACCAGGCCCAGCGCCCGATAGCAGATGGCGGGCTCGGAATCGGCGCAGACGATGCGGAAGGCCATGACGTCGGAAAGCTGCTCGAAGCTGACCGCCTTGCGTTCCATCTTGCGCCAGATCGAGAGCGGCCGCTTTTCGCGCCCGGTGACGCTGGCGGCGACGCCGCCGGCCTGGAGCGTGGCTTGCAGTTCCTGGGCGATGCGGCCCATCAGGTCGGTGCCCTGGGCGCGCAGGAAATCGAGCCGGGCGAGGATCGAGGCATGGGCGTCGGGATTGGTCTCGCGGAAGGCCAGGCTTTCCAGCTCTTCCTTCATCTGCTGCATGCCGATGCGCTCGGCCAGGGGGACGTAGATCTCCATCGTCTCCTTGGCGATGCGGCGGCGCTTGGCCTCGTCCTTGATGAAATGCAGCGTGCGCATGTTGTGCAGCCGGTCGGCCAGCTTGACCAGCAGCACGCGGATGTCGTTGGACATCGCCAGGAACAGCTTGCGGAAGTTTTCGGCCTGGCGCGAGCCGCCCTCGGGCAGTTCCAGCCGCGACAGCTTGGTGACGCCGTCGACCAGCTGCGCGATCTGCGGGCCGAAGGCGCGTTCGATGTCCTCGAGCGTCGCCAGCGTGTCCTCGACCGTGTCGTGCAGCAGCGCGGTGACGATCGAGGCGGAGTCGAGCCGGTAGTCGGCAAGGATGCCGGCGACCTCGATCGGATGCGAGAAATAGGGGTCGCCCGAGACCCGCTTCTGGGTGCCGTGCGCCTTCATGGTGTAGACATAGGCGCGGTTGAGCAGGTCCTCGTCGGCGCCGGGGTCATAGCCCCGCACGCGCTCGACCAGCTCGTATTGGCGCATCATCGCGGCCGGCCTCCGCCGGTCGCGGGCCGGGCGCGCCCTGGCGCGCCGGGGTCAGGCCTTGGGTTCGGCCGTCTCGTCGCCCAGCTCGGCATCGTCCGCGTCTTCGGCCGCGGCCGCCTTGACCGAGGCCTGGGCGCGCGCCGCCTCGTCCTGCATGGCGTTTTGCGACATCAGCAGCGACATGTCGTCCTCGACCGGCTCGTCGATCTCGACCTGGCGCTGCATGCCGCGGATCACGGTCTCGCGCAGATCGGGCACGGCGACGGTGGCGTCGGCGATTTCGCGCAGCGCCACCACCGGGTTCTTGTCGTTGTCGCGGTCGACCGTCAGCGGCGCGCCCGAGGCGATCGAACGGGCGCGGTGCGACGCCAGCATCACCAGCTCGAAGCGATTGGGGACCTTGAGGACGCAGTCCTCGACCGTGACGCGCGCCATGTCGGGTGGCTCCAGTGTCTCGCCCGTCAGTTCTAGGGCCTGCCGGGGCGGACGGCAAGCTCGGGGCCGGCCTTATAGCGGCCCGGAGGCGGGCTTGCAACAACGCGTTGACGGCCGCGCCGCGCCCGCCTATATGGGCGGCATTGCAGTTCAAGTCATAGACGAAGGGATATAGCCATGCTGTTCTATCCGCAGGAACGGGTCGCCTTGTTCATCGACGGCGCCAACCTGTTCTCGGCCGCGCGCGGCCTCGGTTTCGACATCGACTACAAGCGCCTGCTCGACGCCTTCCGCGGCAAGGCGCGGCTGATCCGCGCCTTCTACTACACCGCCGTGTTCGAGGATCAGGAATACAGCCCGCTGCGGCCGCTGGTCGACTGGCTGGACTACAACGGTTTCCGCGTCGTCACCAAGCCGACCAAGGAATTCGTCGACGCCGAAGGCCGCCGCAAGCGCAAGGGCAACATGGACATCGAGCTGGCGATCGACATGCTGGAGCTGGCGCCGCATGTCGACCACGTCGTGCTGTTCTCGGGCGACGGCGATTTCCGCCGCCTGATCGAGGCCATGCAGCGCAAGGGTGTGCGCTGCACGGTGGTCTCCTCGCTGCGCACCCAGCCGCCGATGGTGGCCGACGAATTGCGCCGCCAAGCCGACAATTTCGTCGAATTGCAGGACCTGGCCTCGATCATCCAGCGCGAACACGTGGCGCGCGATCCCAACGATCCGGCCATGTCGCGCCGGCCGCCGCGGCCGATGCCGGCCCAGGCCCAGGCCCAGGCGCCGACGGCGGCGCCGGCATCCGCTCCGGCACCCGGTCCCGAGCCGCACAGCCAGTCGTGACCCCGCCCGCCGGGCCGGCGGCGGATTGCGCGCTCTGTCCGCGGCTGAAGGCTTTCCGCGAGCGCAACCGCGCCCAGTTCCCCGATTTCCACAACGCCCCGGTGCCCGGCTTCGGCGCCTGGTCGGCGCGCCTGGCCATCGTCGGCCTGGCGCCGGGATTGAAGGGCGCCAACCGTACCGGGCGGCCGTTCACCGGCGACTATGCCGGCGACCTGCTCTACGCCACGCTGACCAAGTTCGGGCTGGCCGAGGGGGCCTATGAGCGGCGGCCGGACGATGGCCTGAGACTGGGCGGTTGCCGGATCGTCAACGCGGTGCGCTGCGTGCCGCCCGAGAACAAGCCCGTGCCGGCCGAAATCGGGACCTGCAATCGTTTTCTGGCCGAGGAGATCGCGGCCATGACCGGCATCCGCGCCTTCCTGGCCCTGGGCGCGATCGCCCACGGCGCCGCGCTGCGGGCGTTGGGGCTGAAGCCGGCGCGCTATCGCTTCGGCCATGGCGCGATCCACGACCTGCCCGACGGCCGCATCCTCGCCGACAGCTATCACTGCTCGCGCTACAACACCAATACCGGCCGCCTGACGCCGGCGATGTTCGAGGCGGTGTTCGCAAGCGTCCTGCGCCGGATCGGATGACCGGTTCCGGTGGCGCGGCCCCGCGCCGGCCCCATATAGTGATCGGACCATGCCGGCCTCGACCGCAGCCCGAACCATCGCCCGCGAAGGCACGCTGTGGGCCGCCTTCGTCCTTGTCTTCGTGGCGCTCGATTGGATCAGCCTGATCGAGCCGTTCGGGGCGCTTGGCATCGCGCCCTGGAATCCGGCCGCCGGATTCGCCTTTGCGTTCCTGCTCAAGCGCGGCCCCGGATTCGCCCCGGCGGTGGCGATCGCGGTCATGGTCGCCGACATGTTGCTGCGCAAGCTGGCGGCGGCGCCGATCGCCAGCGTGCTGGCGGCGATGGCGGTGGCGGGCGGATACGGGTTCGCGGCGAAAATGCTGCGCGCGCGCATCGGGCAGGCGCTGCGGCTCGAAGTCAGCGGCGAGGTCTTCGCCCTGCTGGCGGTCGCGCTTGGGGCTTCGCTGCTGGTGAGCCTGTTCATCGGCGGGCTGTACGTGAGCGCCGACATGGTGCCGATCGCGGCCCTGTTCGACACCGTGCTGCACCACTGGGTCGGCGACATCATCGGCATCGCCGTGGTCACGCCGTTTCTGCTGCTGGCGTTCCAGGCCTGGCCGCCGCCGCCGCTGCCGCGCCGCCTTTTGATCGAGTACGGCATCCAGTTCGCCGCCATCTGCGGCGGGCTGTGGGTCATCTTCGGGCTCGAGCCGATCGATCACCTCGAATATTCCTGGGTGCTGTTCCTGCCGCTGGTCTGGATCGCGTTGCGCGACGGGCTGATGGGCGCGACCTGGGGCGTGGCCGCAACCCAAATCGGCGTCATCATAGCCAGCCAGATCAAGAACCTGGACGGCGCCACCATCACCCAGTTCCAGATCTTGATGCTGGCGGTGGCGGCGACCGGGCTGTTTCTCGGCATCGCCGTCGACGAACGCCGGCGGGCCGAAACCCGCCTCAAGGCGCACGATGCGGAGCTGGCCCAGGCGATGCGGCTGGCGGCGACCGGCGAAATGGCGGGAGCGCTGGCGCACGAGTTGAACCAGCCGCTGACCTCGCTGATCGGATTTGCGCGCGCCTGCCAGGCGACGCTCGACGCCTCGGGCGACGATCCCGCCGGGCGCGCGGCGGCGCGCGGCCTGATCGACCAGGCGGTACAACAGGCGCTGCGGGCAGGCGACATCATCCGGACCACGCGCGAATTCCTGCGCCAGGGCGAGGCAAGGATGGGGCACGCCAAGGTGTCCGAGCTGCTGGCGGCCGCGGTCGAGCTGATGCGCGCGCGCGCCGCCCGCCACCAGGTGGCGATCACGGTGACCTGCCCGCCAAATTTGCCGGGCGTGCTGGCCGACGCCCTTCAAATCGAGCAAGTCGTCGTCAACCTGATCCGCAACGGCATCGATGCGCTGGTCGGCCGAATTGTCCCCGGAGGCGCGATCGCGATCTCCGCCCGGCTTGCGCCCGACGATCCCAACCTGATCGAGATCGCGGTGCGGGACAACGGGCCGGGCATCGCCGCCGAGGTCGCCGACCGGCTGTTCACGCCCTATGCCAGCACCAAGGAGGCCGGCATGGGCCTGGGCTTGGCGATCAGCCGCTCGATCGTCGAGGCCCATGGCGGCCATATCCGCGCGCTTTCCGCCGAAGGTCGCGGTACCGACATGCGCTTCACGCTGCCGGTCTATGCCGATGTCGCCTGAACCGATCGTCTACATCGTCGACGACGACGAATCGGTGCGGCTGGGGCTGGGGGCGCTGTTGGTGGCCAAGGGCTACGCCGCGCTGGCCTTCCCCAGCGCCGAGGCCTTCCTGGCGGCCTTGCCCGAACGGCCGACCGGCTGCGCCTTGGTCGACATCCGCATGCCGCGCATGAGCGGGCTCGAACTTCAAAGCGAACTCAAGCGGCGCGGCGTCAGGCTGCCGATCGTCATCGTCACCGGCCATGGCGACGTGCCTGTGGCGGTGGCGGCCCTCAAGGCCGGCGCGGTCGATTTCCTCGAAAAGCCGTTCGACGGCGAGGCGCTGCTGGCGGCGATCGCCGAGGCGCTGCGCATCGGCGCCTTGCCGCAGGTCGAACTACCCTTCGAACGCGGCGCGGTCGAATCCCGCTTCGCCCAGCTTTCGCAGCGCGAACGCGAGGTGATGGATTTGGTCGTCGCCGGCCAGCCCAACAAGGTCATCGCCCACCGGCTCAAGATCGCGCTGCGGACGGTCGAGATCCACCGCGCGCGAGTGATGGAAAAGACCGGCGCCCGCAGCCTGTCCGAACTGGTGCGCATGACGATTTGGCTTTCGCTGGCCGAGCCGCGCCCACCCGATAGTGGTTAACCACTATATCGACCGATTTCCCGCGACCCTAGTTATGCAGCGACGGCTTGCTGATCGGTCGGCGGCCCGGCCGCCGGCGCATTCCGGCGGCTGCAGCGCGAAGGGATTGCCGCGGCATGTTCGATCTCGAGACCCTGTTCGGATTGCTGACGCTGACCGGCCTCGAAATCGTCCTCGGCATCGACAACATCGTCGTCATCGCCATCATCGCTGCGACCTTGCCGGTGCATCAGCGCGAGCAGGCGCGCGTGATCGGGCTGTCGCTGGCGATGATCACGCGCCTCATGCTGCTGTTCTCGATCGCGTGGATCGCGGGCTTGACCCAGCCCATGGTGATGGTCGGCAAGCTGGCATTGTCCGGGCGCGATCTGCTGATGCTGGGCGGCGGGTTGTTCCTGATCGTCAAGGCGGTGCGCGAGATGCACGAAGCGATGGAGGCGGCGCTGGCGCCCGAGGCCTCGCGCAAGCCGACCGGGTTTGCCAGCGCCATCGCCCAGATCGTCGTGCTCGACGTGGTGTTCTCGTTCGACTCGGTCATCACCGCGGTCGGCATGGCGCGCGAAATCTGGGTCATGGCCGCGGCCGTGATCATTGCCGTGTTCATCATGCTGATCGCCTCCGGGCCGATCATGCGCTTCATCCATGTCAATCCGACCATCAAGATGCTGGCTTTGGCGTTCGTGCTGCTGATCGGCATGGCGCTGGTGGCCGAGGGCATGGGCTTCGCCATCCCCAAGGGCTACCTCTACTTCGCCATGCTGTTCTCGGTGTTCGTCGAAAGCCTCAACGTCGCCATGGCCCGCCGCCGCCGTAAGGCCGAAGCCGAGGTGCAAGGCGGCGCATTGGCGCCGCCGTCCAAATCCGAGCCGCTGGCCGGCAATCCCGTGCCCGCCCAGCAACAAGGTTTGTCCTGATCCAGGAGGTGCCGCCATGACCACGATCCTGATCCCCGTCGACGGTAGTCGCCGCGACGAAGGCGTCATTCGCGGCCTGATCGCGCAATCCCGGCACGAGCCGGTGGGGCCGATCCATCTGCTCAGCGTGCAGCCGCAGCTGACAAGCTATGCCGGGCGCTTTCTCGCCCGCGACACCGTCAGGGATTTCCAGCGCGAGCGCGGCCAGCTGGCTTTGGCCCGCGCCCGCGCGCTCTTGGACGCGGCCGGCCTGCCCTATACCGCGCATGTCCGCGCCGGCAGCGCGGCCGAGACCATCGCCCAGACGGCGGCCGAAGTCCGGGCGCAGCAGATTCATCTCGGCATGAACGGCGGCAACTGGCTTTCCAGCCTGCTCGACTGGCTGTCGATCTCGCGGCTGCGCCGCCATGCCACCGTGCCGGTGGTGCTGACCATGACCCCCGACAGCGACCCGTTGCCGATCGGCGGGCTGACGACCAGCACGAGCTAGCCGCGCAGCGGTCCGAAGCGGTAGCGGGGCGCGCGCCGGTCGGGTTCACGGGGCCCGGCCGGCGTCTTTTTTGGCGGAACTCGAATCAGCCTAGAAACGGCAGGTCGGCGAACAGGAAGAAGCCGTTGATCGTCAGCAGCGCCGCCACCCCGCCCAGGCCGGTGGCGAAGGTCAGCAGCAGCCGCGAGCTGGCGACGATCGACACCGAGGCCAGCACGATCGCGATCTGGAACAGCGCCTCGGCATAGTCGAAATAGGGATCCTGCTTGCGGGCGTGATCGCGCTGGGCCTCGAGCGTGCGGGCCTTGGCCATCAGTTCCTTGCGGCCCTCGCCGGTGTCGGGCTCGGAATCGTAGCGCTCGATGGTCTGCCAGTAGCGGTCCAAGCGACGCTGCATCATCTGCCGCGCCGGTTCGGGCAGGTCGCCGTCGCGCTTCAACACCATGTCGATCTCGTCCGCCGCCACCCGCAGCACGGTCTGGCGGACGGTCTTGGCCTGGTAGAAGGCCCAGGTGTTGGAGGCCTCGATGTTGGCGTTGGTCATTTCCTTGCTGGCATTGGCCGCGCCCAGTCCGGTGATCGCCAACAGCATCGCCAATATGCCGATGATGATCGCCGCCGAGCGCTTGAAGCCTTCTTCGCCCTGCGAGTCGACATCCATCATTTCGGAAGCTTCCGCCGCTTTCATCGCCCGATCTCCCCTTTGCGGTCTCTTTTCGTGTCGCTGGCGCTCAAGACAAGTCGGCGAAACGCCGCTGATGCCAATCGGCATTGCCGAAGGCGACGTCGATCATGGTCAGACGCTTGAAATAGTGACCCACCGCCAATTCGTCGGTCATGCCCATGCCGCCATGAATCTGCACCGCTTCCTGGCCGACCAGGCGGGCCGAGCGGCCGATCTGGACCTTGGTCGCCGACAGCGCGCGCTTGCGGGTCTTGGCGTTGCGTTCGTCGAGATGCAGCGTGCCGTAAAGCGCCATCGAGCGCGCCTCCTCGACGGCGATGGTCATGTCGACCATGCGGTGCTGCAGCACCTGAAAGCCGCCGATCGGCCGGCCGAACTGCTTGCGGGTCTTGGAATACTGCACCGTCATGTCGGTCAGCACCGCCATTGCCCCCACCGCCTCGCTGCAGATTGCGGCGATGCCGTGGTCGACGACGCGTTCGAGCAGCGCCAGCCCGCCGTCGAGCGGGCCGAGCACGGCGGATTTCTCGACCCGCACCTTGTCCAGCGCCAAATCGGCCGCGCCCAGCCCGTCGACCGTGCGATAGCCGCGCACGGTCAGGCCCTTGGCGGTCCTCGGCACCAGGAACAGCGACAGGCCGGTCTTGGCGCGCTGATTGCCCTTGGTGCGGGCGACGACCACGAAATGATCCGCCAGGTTGCCGCCATAGACCACGGCCTTGTGGCCGCTGACGACGAAACCGCCGCCGTCGGCCGCGGCTTGGGTCAGGCAGTCGGCCAGATCGTAGCGCGACTGGCGCTCGGCATAGGCCAGCGCCAGCTTGGTCTTGCCGGCGATCAGATCGGGCAGCAGCGCCTTTTTCTGGGCATCGTCGCCCGCCAGCGCCAGCGCGCCCCCGCCCAGCACCACGTTGGGCAGAAAAGGCTCCAGCACCAGCCCGCGGCCGAAGGCTTCCATGATAATCCCGGTCTCGACCGGTCCGCCGCCCAGCCCGCCATCGGCCTCGGCGAAGGCCACGCCCAGCCAGCCCAATTCCGCGAACTGCTTCCAGTGCGCCGGCTCGAAGCCGGCCTCGCTGCGCAGCACGCGGCGTCGGGTTTCGAAGGCGTAGGCCTCGCGCGCGAAACGCTCGACCTGGTCCTTGAGCAGCTGTTGTTCTTCGCTGAGCGACAAATCCATGGTTCAGAGTCCCAGGACGAATTTGGACAGGATGTTGCGCTGGATCTCGTTGGAGCCGCCGTAGATCGAGGACTTGCGCCAGTTGAAATAGGCCGGCGCCAGCGAGGCGGCATAGGCCGGGCCGATCGGCTCCTCGTTCCAGCCGTGCTCCAGCGCCTTGGGCAGGCTCGGATTGGCGTAGTAGCCGACCGCCTCCATCAGCAGCTCGGACAGGTTCTGCTGCATCTGGGTGCCGCGGATCTTGAGTATGTTGGCCTCGGCGCCGGGCTGCTTGCCGGCGTCGAGCTGGGCGAGGTAGCGCAGCTCGGTGTATTCCAGCGCCAGCAGTTCGATCTCGGTCTTGGCCAGCTTGAGGCGGAAATTCTCGTCCTCCTCCAGCTTGCGGCCGCCGACGATCTCGCTTTGGGCGATCTGCTTGAGGCGCAGCATCTGGCGCTGCGAGCGCCCGACCTGGGCGGTGCCGAAGCGCTCGTTGACCAACAGGAACTTGGCGTAGGTCCAGCCCTGGTTCTCCTCGCCGACGCGGTTCTCGACCGGCACTTTGACGTTGTCGAGGAAGACGTCGTTGATCTCGGCGCCGCCGTCCATGGTGACGATCGGCCGCACCGTCACCCCCGGCGTCTTCATGTCGATCAAGAGGAAGGTGATGCCTTCCTGCTGCTTGGCGGCGGGGTCGGTGCGCACCAGGCAGAAGATCCAATCGGCATATTGGGCGAGGGTGGTCCAGGTCTTCTGGCCGTTGACGACGTAGTGATCGCCCTCGCGCACGGCGCGGGTCTTGAGGCTGGCCAGGTCCGAGCCCGAGCCCGGCTCGGAATACCCCTGGCACCACCAATCGTCGGAATTGAGGATGCGCGGCAGGAAGCGGTCCTTCTGGGCCTGGCTGCCGAAGGTGTAGATCACCGGGCCGACCATGGTGACCCCGAACGGCACCAAAGCGGGCGTGCTGTTCAGCGCCAGCTCGCGATCGAGGACATAGCGCTCGATCGGCTTGAGGGCGGGGCCGCCCCATTGCTTGGGCCAAGCCGGGGCGTAGAGGCCCGCGGCGTGCAGCTTCTTCTGCCAGGCGATGGTTTCGGCGCGGCCGAGCTTGAGGCCGGATTCGACCTTGGCGCGGATTTCGGGGGGGTGGTTTTCGTCGACGAACTTGCGCACCCGCGCCTGAAAAGCGCGCTGCGACCGGGTCAGGTTGAGATGCATGTCGGCCTCCCTCGCCGAAGACTCCCCGGGCGCTTGGTTAGACGGTTTGGCGCTTGGCGTCCAGGGCCAGCGCGGCCAGGTCGATCAGGCCGGCTTCGCCGGCATCCGAGCCGAAAGCGAGGCGCTCGCCGCCGGGCGAAAACGCCAGCGCCGTGATGGGTGCCTCGCCGCCCTCGCGCAAGCCGACGCCGCGCCGCCCGGCGAGATCGACCAGCTGGATGGCGCCCGATTCGTAACCGGCGGCGGCGATCGGCTGACTGGGATGGCAGGCGACGCGCATGACCAACGGCCCGCCCAGCCCGCCCAGTTCCAGCGGCGGCTTGCCCATCGGCCCTGGGCCCGAAAACGGCCAGGCGACGATGACGTCGGCGCCGGAGGTCACCAGCAGGTTGGGCCGGGCGGCGAAGGCGAAACTGCGCGGCTTGGCGGCATAGCCCGACATGCGCATGTCCTGGGCATCCGCCAGCCGCCAGCCGTGCAGCGCGTTCTCCTGCATGGCGGTGACGACGTATTTGCCGTCCGGGCTGACGGCCACCGCGAGATGCGAGCCCTTCCACGCCAGGCGCTTGGGTTCCTGGGTCTCGGGCTTGGTCCACCACAGGCTGACCCCGCCGTAATGCGCCACGGCGACGCGCTTGCCGCCGGGAAAGAAAGCGACGCCGCCGACGGTCGAGGGATGGAGGAAGGATTTCTGCCGGCCGTCGGCTTCGATCAGCACCGCCCGCTTGCCGACGCCGGCCAGGACGCGGCCGCCATCCACGGCCAGATGCTCGATCCATTGGCCGGGCCAGGCGGCGATCTCGGCCGGGGAATCGTCGGCGGCGATGCGCCGGAGTCGGCCGTCGTCGCCGCCGGCGATCAGGTCGGGACCCTGGGCGACCAGCGCGCTCATCGCGCCGTCCTGGCAGGCAAGATCGATCCGCTTGTCGCCGCGGACGATCTGCACCCGCCCATCGCCCAAGGCCAGGCCAAGCCGGCCGCCGGCATCGAAGGCCAGCGCCGCGACATGGGCACCGGCCTGCCAAGTCAGGTCGGCCATGTCAGGCGGCGCAGGATTCGAAGCCTTGGCGCAACTTCTCGCCGTCGAGCTTGCGGCCGATGAACACCATCTGGCTGTGGCGCTTCTCGCCCGGCTGCCAGGGCTGGCCGGGCGCGCCGTCGGTCATCATGTGCACGCCCTGGAAGACGAAGCGCCGGTCCTGGCCCTTGAGATCGAGAATGCCCTTGGAGCGTAGGATGTCCTGGCCCTGGGTCGCCAGCAGGCTTTGCAGCCAGGGCCGGAACTTGTCGCCGTCCAGCGGCCGGTCGAGGCTCAAGGACACGCTGGCGATGCCGGCCGCGGCGATATGGTCATGGCCGTGATCGTGGTGATGGTGTTCATGCTCATGGTCGTGATCGTGGCCGCAATGCTCGTCGTGGACATGGGTCTCGACCGCCAGCCGCGCCAGATCGAAGGCGCCGCGATCGAGGATGGCATCCAGCGGCACCTGGGCGCGGGCGGCGCGATGGACGCGGGCCTGCGGGTTGAGACGGTGGATGCGCTGTTCGACGCGACGCAGGCCGGCCTCGTCCATCAGGTCGGTCTTGTTGAGGACGATGACGTCGGCGAAGGCGATCTGCTCCTCGGCCTCGCGGCTGGCCTCGTCCAGCCGCCGGCCGATATGATAGGCGTCGACCACCGTCACCACCGCGTCTAGCCGCGTCGCGCGCTTGATCTCGTCGTCGGCGAAGAAGGTCTGCGCCACCGGCCCGGGATCGGCCAGGCCGGTGGTCTCGACGACGATGGCGTCGAACTTGCCCTTGCGCCGCATCAGCCCCTGGATGACGCGGATCAGGTCGCCGCGCACGGTGCAGCAGATGCAGCCGTTGTTCATCTCGAAAACTTCCTCGTCGGCGCCGACCACCAGCTGGCCGTCGATGCCGATCTCGCCGAACTCGTTGACGATCACGGCGTAGCGCTTGCCGTGGGGTTCGGTCAGGATGCGGTTGAGCAGCGTGGTCTTGCCGGCGCCGAGATAGCCGGTCAGCACGGTGACGGGGACTTGCGACATGCGCGGGCGCTCCTGGGCGGGGCGGAGGATATAACATCGCCCGCCGACGGAATCGACCTTGTCGCTTGACCCTGCGGCGCGGAATGGTTCTATCGACGCCGCGCATGAGCGGACATCGCCACCACCACCATCGCCATCACCATCAGGCCGACGATGTGCCGGCTGGACCGGGCTATCGCCGGGCATTGTGGTTCGCGCTGGCGGTCAATGCCGGCCTGTTCGTGACCGAGGCGGTCGGCGGCCATGCCGCCGAGTCGGTGTCACTATGGGCCGATGCGCTCGACTTCCTCGGCGACAGCGTGACCTATGCGCTGGCGCTGGCCGCCGCGGCGATGGCCCAGCCGACTCGCTCGCGCCTGGCCTGGGCCAAGGGGCTGTCGATGGCGGCGATCGGGCTGTGGGTGATCGGGCTGGCGGCCTGGCGGGCCGCGACCCACGCCGATCCCGAGCCCGCCACCATGGGCCTGATCGCGGTCTTGGCCTTGGCCGGCAACGTGGCTGCGGCGCTGGCGCTCTATCCGCACGCCGAGGGCGACAGCATGATGCGCTCGGTGTGGCTGTGCACCCGCAACGATGCGTTGGGCAATCTGGCGGTGTTGGCGGCGGCGGCGGGCGTGTTCGGCACCGGCACGCGCTGGCCCGACCTGGCGGTGGCGGCGCTGATGGCCGGGTTGGCGCTGCACTCCGGGATCGCCGTGATGCGCGCCGCGCGCGCCGAGCTTCAGAACGCCAGCACGTAGCTCACCCGGCCGCCATAGGCCTTGGCCTCGACTGCTCTTTCGGTGGTCTCCCTCCAGCCCAACTCGACCAGCAGGCCGAAACCGAATTTGTAGCCGGCCGCAACCGCTTTCAACTGATCGGTGGTCTCGGCATTGGCGGCGTTGTTGCTTTGGCGGTTCTCGCGGCCGGTGCGCGAGGCCGCCAGGTACCATTCGTTCCAGCCCAGCCGCGCCCCGGAGGTCAAATAGGAGCGGTTGGAGGTGCCGCCATCGACATGGTTGATCTGGGTCCACTCGACCAGCGGCCGCAGCGACCAGGCATCGTCGATCTTCCAGTCGTATTCCAGGCCGCCGACATAGCCTTCCTGGGTGAAGCGATTGTTGGTGCCGCGCGCCTGGCGCTGCATGCCGACGGTGTAGCCCAGGCCCTCGGCGAAACCGAATTTCTGGCCGGTCAACGCCAAGGTATAGGAGTCGAACTCGCCGTCGTTCGACACGCCGCCATCCGAACGATGGGTGCGGCCGCGGCGGCCTAGATTTCTGTCGTTGCGCTTGGGCGCATTGACCACGCTTTGCGACAGGAAACTGTGGTCGGCCTGGAACAGGCTGAAGGCCAGTTCGTGGCTGCCGGCCTTTTCCAGATCGGCCTTGTAGGCCAGGCCGGCGCCGATCTTTTCCTTGACCTCGTAGTCGGCCGCCAAAACATTGGCGTAGAGGCCGACGCTCTTGGCGGAATCGAATGCCCAGCCGAAGGCCGGACCGTATTTGCCGGCTCTAAGGGTGAAGCCGGCCTGTTCGTAATTGGCGAAAAGCTTCTCGAAATAGAATCCTTCGTCCTCGAAATAGCGCGAGTCGCGGGCGTTGTTGCGCACCTGCTCGCCCTTGATCGAGCCTTGCAGCGACAGGGCTTCGCTGGCCTCGGCCTTGAAGCCGAGATCGATCTCGGCGAAGGCGTTGTTGCGGCGATTGATCTTGGGTTGGGTATCGTAGAAGCGGTCGGCCTGGACTTTGGTCGACAGCTCGCCCGAAAGCTTGGGGTAGTCTTCGGCGACAGCCAGCGCCGGTAGCGCCGCCAGCACAGCAATCATGGTCTTGCGCAAAATACTCACCCCCGCTCAGTCGACCGCGTTCATCGCCGCGACCATAACAGACAGGTTGTGCCGCAGCATGGCCAAAAAATCCGGGGCCGGACCGTCCGGCCGCGACAGCGTGTCGGCATAAAGCCGCGGGCCGAGCCGCGCCCCGGTTTCGCGCGCCAACCGCTCGGCCAGTCGGGTTTCGGCCGGGCTTTCGACCAGCACCACGCGCACGCCTTCCGCGCGCACGGCGCGGATCAGGCGCGCCATCGCCTGGGCCGAGGGCTCGGATTCGCTCGAAAGACCCTTGAGGGCAAGAACGCGCAGGCCGAAGGCTTGGCCGAGATAGCCGAAGGCGTCGTGGCTGGTGACGATGCGTCGGCGCTCGGATGGGATGGCGGCGATGGCGGCGCGGTATTCGGCGGCGAGGCTTTCCAGCCGCTTGGCATAGTCTTCGGCCCGCGCGCGATGGCCCGCCGCGCCCGCCGGATCGAGCGCCGCCAGCCCCTCGGCGATGGTGGCGACATAGCGCGCGGCCAGGGCCGGGTCCTGCCAGGCATGGGGATCGGCGCCGTGATGGCCGCCCTGGCGCGGAGCGATGCCGGCACTGGCGACGATGACGCGGGGCTTGGCGCCCGAAGCCTTGACCAGGCGTTCGACCCAAGGATCGAAGCCCAGGCCATTGACGATCACGACGCGGGCTTGCGCGAGCTTGCGCGCTTCGGCCGGGCCGGGTTGGAAACCATGGGCGTCGGTCTCGGGGCCGACCAGCACCTCGACCCTGACCGCCTCGCCGCCGACGACGCGGGTCAGGTCGGCCAGGATGCTGAAGCTGGCGACCGCCACGATCTCGGCGCGGGCCGGTATCGCGGCCAGCAACAGCGCGGCCAGGCTAAGCGCGCAGATGCGGGCTTTGGACATGGCGTCGATAGAGCGAGTCCCTCGCTCCGACCGCGACCGAAAGCAAATAGAGGGCGCCTGCGCTCAGCACGATCGCCGGACCCGAGGGCAGGTCGAGATGGAACGACAGCAGCAGGCCGACGACGGTGGCGGTCAGCGCGATCGCGGCCGCGACCAGCATCTGTGTCCACACTGTCTCGGCCCAGAACCGCGCCGCCGTGGCGGGCAGGACCAGGAGCCCGATCGCCATCAGCGTGCCCAGCGCGTGAAACGCCGCCACCAGATTCAGCACCAGGAGTCCGAGAAATCCCAGATGCGCCAGCGTGCCGAGCCCGCCGCCATGGGTCTTGAGGAAACCCGGATCGAGGCATTCGACCACCAGCGCACGATAAAGCGCGGCCAGCCCCAGCAAAGTCAGGCTGGCCACCGCCGCCATCAGCCACAGCGCCGCGTCGTCCACCGCTAGCGCCGAGCCGAACAGCGCCCGTATCAGGTCGATCGGCGTGCCGGCGCGCGACACCAGCATCACCCCCAGCGCCAGCGCCAGGACGTAGAATCCCGCGAAACTGGCGTCCTCCTTCAGCGTCGTCGTCCGCGCCATCAGCCCCGACAGGCCGGCAACCAACAGCCCGGCCACGAGGCCGCCCAGGCTCATCCACCAGATCGACAGCCCCGCCAAAAGGAACCCCAGCGCCGCACCCGGCAGGATGGCATGCGACAGCGCGTCGCCCACCAGGCTCATGCGCCGCAGCACCAGGAACACGCCCAACGGCGCCGCGCCCAGCGCCAGCGCCAGCCCGCCGACCAGCGCCCGGCGCATGAAGACGAACTCGGCGAAGGGCGCGATCAGTAGATCGTAAGGCGAGATCACGCCGCGCAGACCTCGGCCGCTTCGTCCCAGGCCGCGGTCAGGGCGCGGGCGCGCGTCAGGTTGACTTCGGCCAGGACGTCCGCCGTCGGCCCCCACGCCACCTTGTGCCGCGCCAGCAGCAGCGTCGCGGGGAAATGCCGCCGCACGCGGTCGAGTTCGTGCAGCACGGCGACGACGGTGCGGCCCTCGCCATGCCAGCGCGCGATCACGCCCATCAGGTCCTCGGCCGCGCGCTGGTCGATCGAGGCGAAAGGTTCGTCGAGCAGGATCAGCGGAGACTCTTCGAGCATCAAGCGCGCGAACAGCGCGCGCCGCAACTGGCCGGCCGAAAGCGTGGCGATCGGTCGGCGCTCGAACCCGGCCAGGCCGACCGCGTTCAGCGCCGCCTGGGCGCGGGCGCGATCCTCCTGCGATGCCGCGCCGAACGCCCCCAGCCGGCGCCAGTGGCCAAGCATGGCGAGTTCGGCCACGCTCACCGGCACCGCGCGGTCGAGTTCGGCCGCTTGCGGCAGATAGGCGATGCGCGCCGGATCGAGGCCGAAGCGTTCGATCCGTCCGGCGGCCGGGCGGATCAGGCCCATGACCGCCTTGAGCAAGGTCGACTTGCCGCCGCCATTGGGGCCGACGATCGCGGTCAACGAGCCGCGGACGAAACTGCCCGAGAGATGATGCACCGCCGGGTGGCGTTCGTAGGCAAGAGTGAGGTCCTCGAGGCGCAACGCTTCGGGTGCAGTTCCGCGTGCGCTGACCGCCGGCACCGGGCCGTGCGCATGGTCGTGTGTGGCCGGTTTCGGCGCGGCACTCATCGCATTCTCACTGCGAGGCCCACCACACCGCCAACCACAGCAGGACCAGCGCCGGCAGCACCGCTGCCACGCGCCGGCCCAGGCCGGCCATCAAGGGCGAATTCCAGTCGGCGGGGGTCATGGCGACAGAATGTTATAATGTAACATTTCTGTCAAATGGCACCTATTTGTCCTTTGATGCGCGTCCCCTCACATCGCCATGTCGAACAGCAGCAATTCGGCGTCTTGGGCGCGGTCGAGAACGATGGGGCCGGACGTGGAAATCGCGGCGCCGTCGCCGGCATCCAGCTTTTCGCCGTTGAGCGCGACCGGGCCGCGCCCGATCTGCACCCAGGCGCCGCGACCGGGGCGGAGGTGGTGGCGGATGCTCTCGCGGGCGGTCAGCAGCGCGGCATAGAGATCGACCTCGCGATGGACGGTCAGCGCGCCCTCGCGGCTAATTCGCAGTGCGAAGAGTGGCACCGGGTCACATTTCTTGTCTTGGCGAGCGCAGGTGGCCGGAATTCTTGCTATGTCAGATACCTGGGATAAATATGGCGGCGAACAGCGGATCGAAAAACGATGACCCTTGTCTATGGCGCGATCGGCATGTCCGGGCTGGCGGTCGGTTGCCTGTTCGCTTGGCAATATGGATCTTCCGCTCAGGACATCTATTCCGCCGCCTACATTGTCTTGTCGCTGGCAGCAGGCGCGGCGTTTCTCGGATTGGCGTTTTGGAGGGATGCGAGACGGCACGTGGTTGCCGCCGTCCTATGTTCGCCGGTGATCGCGGCCTATTTGTTCGAGGCCTATGTCCAGACATTCCGGCCGCGCGAACATTCTTCCGTCGAAGGAAGCGCGGGCCTAGCGGCGACGGAAAGAGATCGTGATCGAAGATCGAGATGGGACGTGCTGGCCGAGCTCGAGGCCGGGACGTCGCCGGGAATCGTTCCAAGATACGTACCTTTCGTTCCGCCGCCATTGCGGATCGATGGACGCGAAATCGTTGTCATGTCGGGGGTCGCGAACCGGGCGACGCTGTCGGGAAACGAGAACGGCTATTGGGTGACGTACAAATCCGATCGATTCGGGTTTCGCAACCCCGACCAGGTCTGGGACGCGCCTCGCGCCGATATCGTCTTGCTGGGCGATTCCTTCACGTTCGGCGCCGAGGTTCGCGATGACGAACATTACGCTTATGTCCTTCGTCAACGCCATCCGGCGACAATCAATTTGGGCTATCCGTCTTCGGGGCCACTGGGCTATTTGGCGGCACTCACCGAATACGGCGCGGCGAAGAAACCGAAATTGGTGTTGATTTTCTTTTATGAGGGAAATGATGCCGCCGACATGGTTCGGGATTTCGCCTCGCCGGTACTGCGAAAATATCTGACGCCGGGTTTTCGCCAAGATCTGGACCGGCAGCAGGGCGAGATCGAACTGGCGATGCTGCGGGTTATTTCGGAAGCCAAACGGCAATTTCGGATCTCACCGCCCGCCTTGGAACGTCGCGGGTTCGAACTGCAACGCTGGTTCAAGTTGCAGGAATTGCAGTTGCGGCTTGAATTGCCGTCTTTCTATGCCGCCGACCGCTTCGACCGATTTGTCGACGTGGAGTTGATGTCGACGATTTTCGAACGCATTCGGGAACTGGCCGAGTCCTGGCAAGGGCGGGCGGTCATCGTTTATCTCCCGGCCTGGCGCAACGGGCGAGACACGGAACGGACGACGCGCAGATTGGAAAGGGTTCGGGCGGGCATGATTGCCGCGGCCCAAAAAGCGGATTTACCGGTCATAGACACGCTGCCGGCTTTCCACCGGCACGCCACGCCCAATCGACTCAATGCCGGGGCGCCCAATCCCGGCGGACATTACTCGCCGGAAGGATACAAATTGGTGGGCGAAGTCGTGCTCCACCAACTCGAAACCATGAATTACGTTTCCCGATAGCCACCTATTTTGACTTGGCCGATCCTGCTTGATCGGCCCTCCCGCGGCCAAATCGGTCTTGGCCCGCGAAAAGCACTCCGAACTTCACATCGCCATGTCGAACAGCAGCAATTCGGCGTCTTGGGCGCGGTCGAGAACGATGGGGCCGGACGTGGAAATCGCGGCGCCGTCGCCGGCATCGAGCTTTTCGCCGTTGAGCGTGACCGATCCCCGCGCGAGCTGCACCCAGGCGCCGCGGCCGGAGCGGAGGTGGTGGCGGATGCTCTCGCCGCCGGTCAGCAGCGCGGCAAAAAGATCGACCTCGCGATGGATGGTCAGCGCGCCCTCGCGCCCGTCGCGCGCCGCGACCAGAACCAGCCGGCCGCGCTTGTCCGCGCTCGGGAAGGTCTTTTGCTCGTAGCCGGGGGCGAGGCCGCGGCGTTCGGGCAGGATCCAAATCTGCAGGAAATGCACCGGCTCGCTGTCAGAGGCGTTGAACTCGCTATGGCGGATGCCGGTGCCGGCCGACATGCGCTGGACATCCCCCGGGCGGATCGTCGAGCCGGTGCCGAGACTGTCCTTGTGCGCCAGCGCGCCCGACAGGACATAGGACAGGATTTCCATGTCGTTGTGGGGATGGGTGTCGAAGCCACCGCCGGGGACGACGCGGTCCTCGTTGATCACCCGCAAGGGGCCGAAGCCCATATGGCTGGGATCGTGGTAATGGCCGAAGGAAAAGCTGTGGCGGCTGTCGAGCCAGCCGAAATCGGCGCGGCCGCGCGCCGCGGATTTGCGGAGGATCAGGGTCATGATGCGGTGCTATGTCGGGCGGCGGGGCGGCGATTGCAAGCCTGGCTCACAGGCCAAGCGCGCCGAGATCGAGCCGCCCGGCCTTGAGCGGCGGGCACCAGAAATAGCCGCCGGTCAACGGCCGCGAAAACTGGAACAGGCCGTCGATCACGCCGTCGTCCTGGCCGGTCATGCGCCGGAGCTGGGCCTCGAAGGCGTCGAGCGAATGGCCGAAGGCGACGAACACCAGGCCTTCGCCGCGGCCGTCGCCCCACGGCATCGAGCGCCGCAAGAGGAAGGCCGGCGGCTGGAAATTTTCCTGAGCGGTGCGCTTGACATGGGCCGAGGCGGGGGCGTCGGCGATTTCCCGGTTGTCGCGCAGCCGGCGGCCAACGATGGCGTCGCGCTGGCCGGGGGTGAAGGTCTCGAAGCGATCGAGGTCGTGGGCCCAGACCTGGACGGCGGCGAAGCTCGATCCGGCCAGGCCGCGGCCCTTGCCCTGGTGGATCGCGGCGCGCGCGGCGGCGGCGCCCTTCGGATTCTCGGTGCCGTCCTCGTAGCCGGTGAGATCGCGGCCGCCGCGGTACTTGAATCCGTCGACGACGCGGGTGGGATGGAAGGCGCCGCCCAAGCGCCCGAGCAGCGCCCGGCCGGCGTGAACCAGCTGGCCGCGCTCCTTGCCGCGCAGCCAACACCAGAGATCGGCCTGGGTCGCAGGGACGGCGACGCCCTTGGCGCCCAGCGCCGGAAAGGCGCGCAGGCCGGGGATGCTGGCGCCAAGGCCGCGCACCAAGTCGGGGCCGAGGCCGACCACCAGATCGGGCCCCAGCGGCCGCGCCGCCAGCCTGGCCAAGCCTTCCGCCGGTTCGCGGCCGGGGACGGCGGAGAATGCGTAATAGCGGCCGTGATCGGGCAGGGCGGCCAATATTCCGGGCTGGGGCAGGGCGCGGCTCATGACGGGACGGGATGATAGACCGCCCGCCCGCGCTTGCCATGGGGAAGATTACGGGGCGGGCATGGCGCCCGGGGGCCGCGTCAGCGCACCAGCCGCCGCTGCAGCAGGGTTTGCATGTCGCGCCGCCCGTCGACCACGCAATAGACCGCGACCTTGCGGCCGACGATGCGGTAGATCGCGCGATAGGGCTTGTAATGAGCCTCGCGGAACGCGGTCATGCCGAGCGGCAGCAATTCCTTGGGGATGTTGCCGCGCTCGGGGAACTCGCTCAATTTGAGGCACGTGGCTTCCAGCGCCGACAGCAGGCGATCCGCCTTTTCGACCGAGTCGCTGCGGGCGACGTAACGATAGATGTCCTCGATATCCCGCTCGGCGTCCTCGGACAGCAGGACCTCGTAGGCCATGCCGGTCAGGTCCGGAGGCGGTTCCGGATGCGCGCGAAGGCCTGGCGCGCGGGGCGCAGCTTGCCGGCCTCGACCGCGCGGCCGGTCAGCGCCAGGACCTTCAGCAGCGCCATCGTCTCCTGGGTTTGCTCGTAGCTGGCAATGTCTTGCAGCACCGCCTTGGCCTCGCCGCGCAGGGTGATGACCAGCGGCTCGCCGCCCTCGGCCAGGTCGCGGATCACCGACGGCGCATGCGCCTTGACGTAGCTGATCGGCTTGACCCGTTGCGACAACGCCATGGCGCGCTCCCAATGTCGGTGCGATCAGACCGAATATAGTCCGAATTCGGTCCGACCGACAAATGCAAGGGTTACGGCGTTCGCGAAGCAAGTGCGGCCATGCCCGGTGTGGGGGACGCCGTTCTTGCCGCTACTTCACCACCTCGTCGGGGTAGATGCCCCACAGCGCGTGGCGGGGGATCCAGCCGGTGGCTTGGGCCAGCTTGACCTGGCACCACTCGCCCTTGCATTTGAACAGGCGCCCCTGCGCGCCCGACTCGGCGATCGCCAGCGGGTAGGATTCGGCCTCGGGATCGCGCATCAGCCGGGCGCGGTCGGCGGTGACCAGCACGCTGCGGCGCCCCGACAGCAGACTGTGCTGCACCCAGCCTTCGGTGCCCGAAGCGTCGCGGATCCGCCGCCAGCCCTCGTATTCGGCCGTGATCTCGACCGGCATCGCCTTGTGGGTCAGTACCCAGGCCACCGGATATTGCGTGCCGGGGCCGGCGCGCAGGTTGACCCGATCCGATTTCAGGCTGGCGAAGCGCGGCAAGGGCAGGCCCGACTCGGCGGCGACCGCCGTCGCGGCCGCTGCCACAAGCCAGCATCCCAGCATCGCCGCAGCGAGCCCGCGAATCGCCATGCGCCCGTTATGCCAAAGCCGCGATTCGCCGGTCAAGCCGCGGGCTTTGTCGCCGCGCCCGCGATTTGCTAGAGAGGACACGGAGGCCCTTGGATGCCGACAAGCAAGAAGAAGCCGCTGGTCATCGTCACCCGCAAGTTGCCCGATGCCATCGAGACGCGGATGATGGAGCTGTTCCAGACCCGGCTGAACGCCGACGACCATGCCATGACCAAGCCCGAGCTGGTCGAGGCGGTGCGCACCGCCGACGTGCTGGTGCCGACCGTGACCGACCGCATCGACGCCGCCGTGCTGTCCCAGGCCGGTCCCAGTCTCAAGCTGATCGCCAGCTTCGGCACCGGCGTCGATCACATCGACCTGGCGACCGCGCGCCAGCGCGGCATCATCGTCACCAACACCCCGGGCGTGCTGACCGAGGACACCGCCGACATGACCATGGCGCTGATCCTGGCGGTCGGCCGCCGGCTGTCGGAGGGCGAGCGGCTGGTGCGCGCCGGCGCCTGGAAGGGCTGGGCGCCGACGGCGATGCTGGGCCACCGGCTGTGGGGCAAGCGGCTGGGCATCATCGGCATGGGACGGATCGGCACGGCGCTGGCCAAGCGCGCGCGCGCCTTCGGCATGTCGATCCACTATCACAACCGCAACCGCGTGCGCGAAGAGGTCGAGCAGGAGCTGGAGGCGACCTTCTGGGAAAGCCTGGATCAGATGCTGGCGCGGATGGACATCGTCTCGGTCAATTGCCCGCACACGCCGGCGACCTATCACCTGATGTCGGCGCGGCGGCTCAAGCTGCTGCCGGCGCACGCCCTGATCGTCAACACCTCGCGCGGCGAGGTGATCGACGAGAACGCGCTGGCGCGGATGCTCAAGGCGGGCGAGCTGGCTGGCGCCGGCCTGGACGTGTTCGAGCACGAACCGGCGGTCAATCCCAAGCTGATCGAACTCGAAAACGTCGTGCTGCTGCCCCACATGGGCTCGGCCACGATCGAGGGCCGGCTCGACATGGGCGAGAAGGTGCTGATCAACATCAAGACCTTCGCCGACGGCCACAATCCGCCCGACCGCGTCATCGCCACCATGTTCTGAGCGGACATGCGCGGGCTGGCCGATCTTCGGGCGATCGTCACCGGCGCCGGCGGCGGCATCGGCCGGGCGCTGGTCAAGCGCCTGGGCGAGGAGGGCGCCGTCGTCGCCTGCTTCGATCGCACGCCCGAATTGGCGGCCGAGGCGGCGGCGTTGGCCGGGCCGCGGGCACGCGGCTACGCCGCCGACATCGCCGACTATGCCCAGGTCGAGCGCGCGGTCGCGGCCTGCGAGGCCGAGCTTGGGCCGATCGACGCCCTGGTCAACAATGCCGGCTGGGACCGGGTCGGTCTGTTCCTCGACAGCAGGCCGGCGGAATGGGACCGGCTGATCGACGTCAATCTCAAGGGGCCGCTCAACCTGCATCGCGCCGTGCTGCCGGGCATGCTGGCGCGCAAGCGCGGCCGGGTGGTGACCATCGCCTCGGATGCGGGTCGCGTCGGGTCCTCGGGCGAGGCGGTCTATTCGGCCTGCAAGGGCGGGGTGATCGCCTTCACCAAGACCGCGGCGCGGGAACTGGCCGCCGCCGGCATCACGCTCAATTGCGTCTGCCCGGGGCCGACCGACACGCCGCTGTTGCAGTCCTTCGCCGGCGAGGGCGAGCAGGGCCAGCGCATCCTCGAAGGCCTCAAGCGCGCGATTCCGATGCGAAGGCTGGGCCGGCCCGACGACCTGCCGGGCCTGGTCGCGTTCCTGATTTCGGACGATGCCGCCTACATCACCGGCCAGACCGTCTCGGTCTCGGGCGGCCTGACCATGGCGGGCTAGGGCGGACGACGTGGCGCGGACTGCGGTCTATCGGCTCGAGGATCAGATCGGTTTCCTTTTGCGCAAGGCCCATCAGCGCGCCACCGGCATTTTCCAGACCCTGATCGGCGATGGCGCCATCACGCCCACCCAATACGCGGCGCTGGTCAAGCTGTCCGAGGCCGGACCCCTGTCGCAGAACCATCTCGGCCGGCTGACGGCGATGGACCCGGCCACCATCCAGGGCGTGATCCGGCGACTGGTCCAGCGCCGGCTGATCCAGCGCCGGCCCGATCCCGGCGACAAGCGGCGGGCGCGGCTCGCGCTCTCGCGGGCGGGCGCGGCGTTGG